>NZ_JAGYGU010000006.1:0-133054 GCF_018991255.1 Lactiplantibacillus sp. 30.2.29
ATGATCACCGTTAACCACCACATTCGCACAAGTTTCCTGACGCCCAAAAAGCCCGCATCAAAACGATACGGGCCCTCTAGGAGTAGGTTAGAATGAACTTGGAATCATTCTAGGGTTGAGTCTTGATCCCCACCAGTTACGGCCAGGTGTGAATCAAGGCAGGTTATTATTTTGTGGAGACCGTATTTGCGACTTCGACGGTCTTGCCGTTCAATTCGATGGTCAATGGATTACCACTGACCAATTCAACGGTCGTCCCCTGTTGGTCAACATCGACTTTGAGCAAGCGACCGCGGAAGTTCACGTGGAACTGATAACGGGTCCAAGCCTTTGGAACAAACGGTGCGAAGGCTAACGTATCGTCAGTCACACGCATGCCAGCGAAGCCTTGAACGATTGCCAACCATGAGCCAGTCATGGACGTGATATGTAGCCCATCGACCGTGTCATTGTTGTAGTTATCCAAGTCAAGCCGGGCAGTCCGTTCGTACATTTCGACCGCTTTATCTTCATAGTGCAGGTCAGCGGCTAAAATGGCGTGGACAGCTGGTGACAAGCTTGATTCGTGGACCGTTAGTGGTTCATAGAAATCAAAATTGCGTTTCTTCTCTTCCGGTGTGAACCGATCCATGAAGTAGTAGATGCCTTGCAAGACATCCGCCTGCTTAATATACGGTGACCGGAGAATGTGATCCCATGACCAGTGCTGATTAATGGGCCGCTGATCTGCTGGGATGGCTGAGACAGGCTGAACATCCTTATCTAGGAAGCCATCCTGTTGAACGAAGATGCCCAATTTGTCATCATGTGGGAAGTACATCCGATCGATAATGTCCTGCCATTTGGCTAATTCATCATCAGTAATCTTGAGTTCCGCCCGTTTATCAGCACTGACCTTCTTCAAGCTGGCCAACGTGTATTCCAACGTCCAGCGTGCCATGAAGTTGGTGTACCAGTTGTTATTGACGTTATTCTCGTATTCATTTGGCCCGGTGACACCGTGAATCATGTATTGCTGATTCCGTTGCGAGAAGTGAACCCGGTCCGCCCAGAAACGTGAGATTCCAGTCAAAACGTCGATACCTTTAGTCTTCAAGTAGGTCTCATCGCCGGTATAGCGCGTGTAGTTAAAGATGGCATAGGCAATCGAGCCGTTGCGGTGAATTTCTTCAAACGTGATTTCCCATTCGTTATGGCATTCGATCCCGTTGAAGGTCACCATCGGATAGAGTGCGCCCGCCAATCCTTGCATTTTAGCATTGTGGAACGCACCAGCCAGCTGATTATACCGATATTCCAAGAGGTTTTCGGTCACTTCTGGTTTTGCCAACGATAGGTAGAACGGTACGCCAAACGCTTCGGTATCCCAATATGTGGCACCACCGTATTTTTCACCGGTGAAGCCCTTAGGCCCTAAGTTCAGGCGTTTATCTTCGCCATAGTAGGTTGAGAACAGCTGGAAGAGGTTAAAGCGAATCCCTTGTTGCGCCGCATCGTCACCGTCAATGACCACATCGGCCAATTGCCAACGTTGTGCCCAGCCATCAACGTGTGCCTGACGCAGGTCTTCATATGACTGCGAACTGACAGTTTCACTTAACTCAGCCAATCCGGTCCGCATCGCAGGCATGTCGGCATAATCGCGCGAAGTCACGACCAAAACTCGTTTTTCAAAATTCTTAGTCTCATCCGGCGCTAATTCGCCACGGAAAATGTTCGTGACGGCTTTTTCAGCATCCGGTGCGTTGATTCCCCGCAACGACGTTTCATGCAACATCTGCATGCCAAGAGTGAATCGTGGCGTGCCAAAGTCATTCGGCTTGGTTTCGGCAAACATACTGCCACCCGTGATCGCATGGCTCTTGTCGAGCACTTGCCAGAACTGTTCATCATAGTTGGCATCTTCATTAAAGACGTCCGCATCGATCTGCGACATAAAGCTGACTTGTACCGGTTCATTACTCAAATTATGAACGCTATAGTGCACATCGAATAATTCCTTTTGTGCCACGCTGACGAACCGGTCAATCATGAACTGAACACGTTTTTCACCCTTCGTCACGATAAATGACCGCCGCAAAATTCCGGTGTACATGTCGAGGTCCAAGGTGAAATCACTGACATTGTCCTTCGCCAAATCGACTTGGTCGCCATCAATCGTCACATTGACCTTGATAAAGTTGACCGAATTGATCACCTTACCAAAGTAATCCGGATAGCCATTCTTCCACCAGCCGACCCGCGTCTTGTCGGGATACCAGACCCCACCAATGTAAATTCCTTTTAGCGTATCGCCCGAGTAATGCTCCTCAAACATGCCCCGCATGCCCATGTAGCCATTACCGATACTCGTCATACTCTCTTGTAGTCGCTTATCCGCTGGAACGAGTTCGTGGCTGACAACGTGCCACGGATCTACTTCAAAAATGCGTTTCATTGTAATTGCTCCTCTCAGACAGCCGGTAAAAAAGGGCTCGCGACATTTATGCCACCAGCCCTTTTCCATCGTACTAACTATTCTGACTAATGATTATTCAATCGTTAATTCAGTTTCGACATCAAAGAAATGGGCTTTACTCATTTCAAATGCCATATCAACCTCTTCACCAGGCTTGTGATAGTCACGAGCATTAACTTGTGCCACAAACTCCGTATCACCAGTACGTGAATATAGCATCGAATCAGTTCCCAAAAACTCTGAAACTTCAACAGTCGCTTCAACTTTAGCATCCGCCATTGCTTCCAAGGCGACTTGTTCAGTGTGAATGTCTTCTGGACGAATACCTACGATCAATTTCTTGCCATCGTAGCCTTGTTCACGCAACACTTTCAAACGACCCTCTGGTACCGCGACATCCAACCCGCGACCATTTGAAACACGACCATTTTTAAGTTCTGCATCGAAGAAATTCATCGATGGTGAGCCCATGAACCCTGCAACAAATTTGTTAGTCGGCCGGTTGTATAAGTCATCAGGTGTCCCAACTTGTTGAACCTTACCATCATTCATGATGACGATTCGATCAGCCATAGTCATCGCTTCAACCTGATCATGAGTAACATAAATCATATTCGTCTTTAAGCGTTGATGTAGTTGCGCAATTTGAGTCCGCATCTGAACACGTAGCTTAGCATCCAAGTTAGATAGCGGTTCATCCAACAAGAACAACTTAGCATCACGGACAATCGCACGTCCTAAGGCAACCCGTTGCCGTTGACCACCGGATAATGCCCCAGGCTTCCGACTAAGATAGTCTGTTAATCCTAAGATTTGTGCGGCATTGTCCACACGCTTCTTAATCTCATCTTTAGGCATCTTTCGAATTTTCAATCCAAAAGCCATATTGTCAAAGACCGTCATTTGTGGATATAACGCATAGTTTTGGAAAACCATTGCGATATTACGATCTTTAGGGTGGACTTTATTCATGACTTCTCCATCAATCTTTAAATCACCCTTGGTAATATCTTCTAGACCCGCAATCATACGTAGTGTTGTTGATTTACCACAACCTGAAGGACCAACAAACACAATAAATTCATTGTCTTTAATATCCAGATTGAAATCTGTTACAGAATCCTCGTCATTTCCAGGATAACGTTTATAGATATGTTCCAATTTAATTTCTGCCATCGTGCAAACGCTCCTCTATCCTCAATTATTTCGTTTCAGCCAATTTGTTTTTCTTTATCAATTTCAACACGCGAATTAAACAACCGGTATGTGATGAGCGCCGATAACGACATGCTGAACAACAGAATGAAGAAAATTAATCGTAGTTCAAAGTTAATTGCAAACAGTCCAATCATTGCAATTGCTGATAGCAATAATTTAAATGGATGTGCAACAACTAATTCTAAAAAACTTTGATCAGCTACTTTGCTATAGTTATTACCATTCCAAAGTGCTAACAACACCAACCCAATCACTAATACTGCAACATGCATCGCAACATTAGCAGTCGATATGCGAAATACTGTTAGCCAGCAACACATAATTAGTGCAGTGAGCACATTAGATTGCCAATCCGTTAGCGCTTTCAAATAATTCAGCCAAGTTACCTTGATGAAAGAACCACTATCCGTCCTTTGCCATGCACTCACGGCTTGATACGCTGCCGTCGTCGCTGGTACAGTGAACGCTGCTAACATTACCCAAATGATCATAATCGTTGCGCCATAGACGACATTCACGGGCAAGCTCAAAGCCAATACCAACATGATTAGCGCTGGCAACGTGATTATGAACCAAACAAGATTGATCGTTACAACCGCCGCAATCCAATTACCAATTACTAACAGTTTTTGACCAAATTTACTTTGCAGGTTTAACATTCAATGGTCCTCCCTTCTGAATTATTCTTGTCACTATCTACTTGACAGCACCATCTGTCACACCCTTGATAATGTAACGTTGTGCGAAGGCGTAGAACAGAATAACTGGAATGATTGATAACGTTAATCCAGCTAACGCCAAGTGCCATTGCTTTGTATACTGTCCAAAGAAGAAGAACATCTGTAATGGAATCGTATACTGATTTTGCGGCAATACTAGTGATGGCAACAGGTAGTCATTCCAAATCGCAATGATGTTCAGAATACCAACCGTAACTGTAATTGGTGTTAACATTGGAAAAATAATTTTAAAGAAGATCTGGAATCGATTTGCACCTTCCAATTCGGCGGACTCATCCATCGCAATTGGAATGCTTCCCATCGTACCTTGATACAGGAAGATTGACAAACTAGCATCGAAACCTAAATACATGAACATTAATCCCCACATGTTAAGCATGTGCACATGACCAAAGTTAGCAGTTAAAGGAATCATAACTGTTTGGAAAGGAATTAACATTGCCGAAACGAACAACATTAGCAACGCGCCACTCAACTTACTCTTATTCCGCTGTAGTGCATACGCAGCCATCGATGAGAAGAATACGATGATGAGTACGGATACTAGCGTAATCAAGAATGAATGTCCAAGCGAGTTCATAAAATCTAGCGCTTTAAAAGAATTCTTATAGTTCGCAGTAGTTGCTTGACCTGGCAAACTCAATACCGAGGCAAAAATACCTTTTGGCGTCTTAAAGGAATTAGTCAGAATCATGTAAAATGGAAAAACCCAAACGATTCCTAAACACAACCCTAAGAGCCCCAATAGTACTCGACTTGTCTTTTTCATTACAGATCCACCTCCCGCTTACGGGTATAGTGAACTTGCAATAATGAAATCGCAGCCACGATTAGGAAGAAAATCAAAGCTTTAGCTTCAGCTAAGGCAAAATTATTTTCTGAGTAAGCCGTATTGACAATGTTCATCGCTAACATTTCAGTTGATTTATACGGACCACCATTCGTTAATGAAAGGTTTTGATCGTAAATCTTGAACCCATTCGATAGCGTTAAGAACATACATACTGTGAATGCCGGTGCAATCATTGGGAATGTAATATGGACGAATCGTTGCCATGGAGAGGCTCCATCCATTTCAGCCGCTTCAATGACCTCACTAGGGATATTTTGTAGATAAGCAATATAAATAATCATAATGTAACCACTCATCTGCCATACAGTAACGATAACTAATCCCCAAAATCCGGTCGTGCTATCGGTTAACCAGCCGGTCAGCCAATTCATATGGAGCGCTTTACCAAGTGCATCAAAAGCTTGTGTAAAGATAAATTGCCAAATGAATCCTAAAATTAACCCACCAATTAGGTTTGGCATAAAGAAGATCGTCCGCAACAAATTGTTGCCTTTAAACTTCTGTGTAACCAACAGTGCCAATCCTAAACCAATTACGTTTAACAAGATAACGGTTACAATTACAAATTTAACGGTAAACCATAATGCAGCTAAAAAGCCCGCGTTGTGGAAAAGTGTGATGTAATTTTTAAAACCGAGAATCTGAGTATAGCCCAAGCCGTCCCAATCCGTAAATGAGTAGAAGACACCCATAATTGCAGGAATGAAGACAACGAGTGCTAACGCAACGAGGGTTGGCGTTAGGAAGAGCCAGAATGATAAGCTTCGATTCTTCATAAATAAATCCCCTCTTTTGAAATCTGTTTGAACCGTTAACTCAAACTATTTGGATGCTTGTTGCTCAGTCCAACCTTTAATTGAGTTATTAACAGTTGTTGTCCAACTTTGCTTGCCAGAGAGATACTTCTGTAAGTTTGGTTGGAATGTGTTAGGATCCCATGACGTACCAGTGTATGCAGGGAATGCCCAACCGATAGTTTTATTTTCTTTAGAGTACTTGAATACGACTTGTGAGAGCGCATCTTTCATCTTCATGTTGCTGTATCCTTTGTAAGCTGGTACAAAGTGTAATTTGTTAACGACTAACTTCTTACCTTCTTTAGAAGTGTACATCCAATCAAGGAAGTCTTTAGCTGCTTTTTGTTCAGCTTGTGACTTGTTCTTGTTAACACCCCAGTAAAGTGAAGTCCCAACAGGTAATTTGTTTTCATAGCCCTTAACAGGAATTGGAATCATACCAATATCGTTTTGTGCGAACTTCTTATCGATTTGTTCAACAGTTGAATAAATCCAGTCACCTTGTTGAATCATTGCGACTTTACCTTGTGAGAAGTTTTGGTTAACTTGTGCAGAGTAGTCTAATTGCATTACAGGACCAACAGAGTATTGCTTCTGTAAATCAATCATGCTCTTCATTTCTTTGTTAGCAGTGAACTTCATGCTCTTAGAGTTATACATCTTAAGCGCATTACCCTTAAACTGTTGTCCAACATACAAGTTAGCTAAATGGTCAGATAAAATCCAAGTTTCCTTACCTGGTAAGCAGAAGACGCCCTTGATTCCCAATTTTGATTTTTGTGAGTCAAGCTTCTTAACTGCAGCTGTCAACTTAGACATGGTGGTTAACTTAGTTGCGTCAATTCCAGCTTCTTTGAAGATCTTCTTGTTATAAACGAAACCATAACCTTCAACATTAAATGGCAACCCAACAGTCTTACCATTTGATTTAACCGCATCCAAGGTTCCTGGCTGAGCAGCCTTAGCAGCCTTGGTATTTGATAAGTCAGCTTCTTGAGATGCAAATTGTTTTACATCTGCAGGACCAGCTAAACTAAAGATAGTTGGTGCGTTCCCCGAAGAAATCCGTGTTTTTAGAACAGGACTGTAATCCGTCCCACCACCAACTGATGAAACCGAGATGGTTACATTTGGATGTAATTTGTGATACCGAGCGGCAATTTGTTTGAATTGCTTATTCGATTCCACTTTCCCCTGAAAAATTGTAATCTTGACTTTCTTATCAGACGATGAAGAATTGCTATTACTGCAGCCAACCAATGTTAAGGCCATTGCGCCGGCTAAAACTGAAACGCCTAACTTTTTCCATCCGATTGTCATGATGTTACCCCCTACTTAGTTTATAAAATTGCACAACCTTTATAACAATCTTAATCATGCAACTTTGGAAGCGCTTACGCAAGGTATTTCAAAATGTTATCGATAACAAAATTCATACAACCTTCATAAATCCTTCTAAATTTAGTGGTTATAGACTTTAATCTAGCGTGCAATCGATTGCACAAATCACCGAATTTCGACATTTATTTTTACTCAAAATGCAGAAATAGTGCGGTTTGTCAGCGATTCTCAGCCACTTACAAAACGCACTATAAATTAAAAAATAAATTAGCAAGGTTCGTTAGTTAACTAATAATAATAACCGGTTCCCCATCAAAAACCAATTCATGATTTTCGACATTAATCGCTGAATTTGTCAGACAATTTTCATATAGACCATTTTTCATATTGACCTTGACAGTTCCTTTAAACGGATGAATAGCAAAATAGCCGACTATTTGATGATTATGATACTTGTATGACAATTGAACAACATTGTCATTAGTATCGACAACATCATAGGCACCCTTTGTAAATAGGTCTGCTTGCCCATGCTTCAAATCCATCATACCTTTAATTAAATCACTAAAGTCATAGCGTCCACTTAGTTGAACTGGGTCTTTGTCAAATAGACTAGGCGTATGCTCATTTCCGAACTCTTCTCCCGCATAGATCAAGCTACTCCCCTTTTCAAATAGACTAAAGGCCAGCATATTTCTTAATGCCCTATCTCCTGAAATATAATCGGCAGCACGTGGAACATCATGATTTTCCAAAAAACGCATTTTAACATAGTTCTTAGGATAAATAATGTCTTGTCGCTGGAGTATTCTACTGAATTCTCCAAGCGAACGATTTCCTGCAACTGTCGCATGTAAGTCATCTAGAACATCATAATCATATACCATATCAAACGCCTGATAGAGCTCACTATCAGATAAATCATCAAATCCGGCGTCACGAACATGTTTGATAAACTCAGGATCATTACTCTCCGCTAGCCAAATCAAACCAGGCTTATATTCTTCAAGTGACTCTCGTGCGTTAAGCCAAAAATCAAGCGGAACTAGAGGTGCCACATCGCATCTAAAGCCATCCACATATTGTGCCCACTTTTTTAACGTATCGATTTGATATTGCCATAAGTCATGGTTCTGATAATCCAAGTCAATAATATCTGACCAGTCAGCCACCCGATTTCCTAGACTACCATCTGAATGGTGATAGAACCAATCAGGATGGGCAGATAACAGCTCAGAATCTGGAGAAGTATGATTATAGACGATATCAATAATCACTTTCATTCCCTGGTCATGAATTGCGTTACATAACTCAACAAAATCTGACATTGTACCTAATTCCGGGTTGATTGCCCGATAATCAGAGATTGCATAGGGAGATCCCAATGAGCCCTTCCGATTTTTTTGTCCAACTGGATATATTGGCATGAGCCAAACAATATCCGTTCCCAGATCTTTAATTCGGGATAAATCATTCTTAATCGCATTAAATCCACCATTATCGGTATAATTACGTGGAAAAATCGAATAAATCATTTTATTACGTAGCGCCACAGATGTATTTTTTGCCATATTAGTTTAATCCTCCAAAATGTCTTTGATTGTAAATGCCCACGGACCATAACTCACAGTATCCTCCAGCATCCGAATCTTTCCTTCTGCAAATCGAGTACTCGTGTTTTTAATCATTGGAATTTCAATAGACTGATCCGTAAGGTTACAAGTTACGACCACCGCTGATTTTCCTAGTCTTCTAACAAATTGATAGATGCCTTGCGGGGTGTTCTTTATAATCTCGGTTCCACTGGTAAAAAGCTCAGTTCGCTTAATCTTGATTAAGCTGCGATAAAAATTAAGTAAACTATCTGCATCATCTTCCTCAGTAGCAACGTCTACCAAATGTGTTTTTCCAGATAACCAAGGTGTATGTTCAGAAAAGCCAGCATTGTTTTGTTGCTGATTCCATCGCATGCTTCCCCGTGCAGGGATCTTATGGGTTTGATTAAGCATCTGCATCACTTCGCTATGGGTATAGCCTTGTTGCATAGCCTTTCCATAAAAATCAGTCACTGTCAGATCATTAAAATCAATAGGCTGGTCAAGCTTCAGATTATCCATTCCAATCTCTTCACCATAGTAAATAATTGGAATGCCACGCTGTAAATACAACATGGTTGCAAGGCACTTTAGGCTTTGTAAGCGGTAACATTTACTTGCATAACGACTAGCCAACCGAGCCATATCATGGTTACTCCAATAAAGTACTGGTAAGCTGATACCTGCTAATTTGGCCTCAATGGTTGCCAACTGTTGTTTCATACCCTCAACATCTAATTGCTTGGGTTGATAGGTTAACGGTAATTCCGAATCAGGTTGGGGAATTTTATCTACTAATGACCGAAAAGTGATGACAGCATCGCACTCACCATTAGTGGGCCTACTGTACTCTGCCAGCAATTCTGGGCTTGCCGAAGCCGCTTCCCCAATAATAAACAAATCGGGTTTGATTGCTCTCAACTGTGAGCAAAATTGCTTTAAGTAGGGCTGAACCTTGGGTAGATGCGCATAAAATTCTTCAGCAACAACCGGTTCATCCGAACCATTAGGCACATTTTGGTCAAAGTCTGCCTTATCGATATGAATAAAAGCGTCTAAGCGTAATCCGTCAATTCCTTTATTAACCCAATACTTCGCAATTTCTAGCATTGAATTGCGAACTTCCGGATTATTCCAATTCAAATCCGGCATATGAGAGTCAAACAAATGAAAATAATACTGCTTAGTCTTTCCAGGGTCGCGACTCCAGACACTTCCCCCAAAGAAGGAGCCCCAATTATTTGGATAACCACCATCTTTACTATTCGCCCATAAGTAGTAATCGCGATATAACCCCTTTGGATTTTGTACGGCATCTTTAAACCACGGATGCTGATCCGAGGTATGATTCATCACAAAATCCATAATCAGGTACATCCCCTGCTCATGCAGACGTTGAATCAATACTTCCATATCTGCCATTGAGCCTAACTTATCATCAATTGTGTAGTAGTTGGAAACATCATAACCATTATCAACTTGAGGTGACACGTATATTGGATTCAACCAAATTGTTGTGACACCTAATGATTTCAAATATGGAATACGCTCAATAATTCCCTTAAGGTCCCCGATTCCATCATTGTTTGAGTCTTGAAAACTCTTGGGATAGATTTGATAAATAACTTGGTTCGTATGCCAGCTTCCCATGATAGCCTCCCCTTTCGACCATGACTGATTAAGTTCAGATTACTCACAATGAATAACTAAAACAAGTTAATTATGTTTGTTAGCGGTAACACTTTTATTAGCAATAAATAAGTGAATCGCTCGGTATACGATACCTCACCATCCACTTCGTTAAATCATTAGACCACATTATTTCGCGTTGACCCACCAATTGACAGTACGGGTGTCAATTGGCGTACACCTTGTGTTTTTCCATTTCCAGCAATTTTTGCTAATAACATCTCAGCACATAGCAGTCCTAATTCAAATATCGGTTGCTGAACCGTTGTTATTTTAGGGGTTGCAACCTGATTTAGAAAAACACCATCAAATCCAATAATTCCAAAATCAATCGGGATATTTGCATCTAATTTCGATAGCCCTTTTTCAATTCCAAAAGCTAACCGATCACTGGCACATACATAACAAGTATTAGCATGTAGTCGTCCCCAGTTTTGCTGGATGTATTCCATCGTTAAATGACTATGATTATCAAATCGATGAATAACGGTTGCCATCCGGTGCTCCTGCATACTCATCATATACCCGGCTTCACGCGAATATTCGAATGGTTCCTTAACATCCATTCCGATGAATTCAATTGTTTGATAACCCTGCTTAATAGCATAATCCGTTGCCATTTTTACACCTAGCTGATTATTAGTATCGCAGTAGTCAAAATTTTCTCGATTTTCACCAAACAGAACAACAGGTCTCTCTAGGCTTCGTATCCACTCATAATCGTTATGCCGCATCCCTGTAATGATGTAGCCGTCACACCCACCGATATCGAAATTATGTTCTGTAATGAGTTGTAACGAATATTGTTCTTTTCCCAATTTTTTAGCTATTCCAGCAAGTAAATTCATGTAGTATGGTTCAGTTGTATCCATATCTTCCAAGATAAACAGCTTAACAATTTGTGTACGATTATTCACTAACGCCTGTGCGGCAACATTTGGTCGGTAATTAAGTTCCTTCATCGCCTCAAAAACGCTTTGTTTTAATTCATCTCGGACTTGTTCAGGATGATTAATGACTCGAGATACCGTCATCTTTGAAACATTTGCTTGTTTTGCTACATCACTTAATGTTGTCATTCGTTAATCTCCCCCAGCAAATTACAGCTATTACTATTTTCGTACATCAAATACTGAGTGGCGTACCACAATTTGGTGTGGGACAATTACAGCCGTTGATAATTCGGTTTCAGAATGATCGATGAGGGCGATTTTTGCCGCTTCCTCTCCAAGTCGTTCCGGGAAGACTGCAACGGAAGTAAGTGTCGGATGTGCAACATCTGAGAAAACCGAGTCATTGAAGCCAATCAATGATAACTGCTTATTCTGCCATTCAGGCTTGCTATGCAATACTTGTTGCAACTTTAGTGCCAACATATCATCAACTACAACGAACCCAGTAATATCCGGATATGTCTCAAAGAAACGTGTCAGTGTTTGCATGCTATGATTATGGTTTTCAAAACGTTCTTCTAACATAATATTTGGTAACTGATTTTGCATCATTACCCGCTGATAACCTAGTATTCGGTCACTTTGGACCATTTTTGATAAGTCAGAATATAAAAAGCATACTTTTTCGTGCCCGTACTTCAATAAATATCTAGTTGCATCTGATCCTGCTTGAATATTATCGTTATTAACATACGAGGTCTTGTTCACTGCTGTATATGGTTTCCCGATGACGACATATTGGACATTATTCTCATTTAAGCGTGCCAATACCGGGTCATCTTGTTCAGAATATAATAAAATGAACGTCCGGATATGTCCCTGACCAATCATGACATCAATATTATTTAAAAGTTCTTCCCTAGTAGTCCCAGTCGCCAAAGTAATCAGAGAACCACTACTACTACAAACTTCATTAATGCCACGAATCATTTCTAAGAAGAAAGGGTTAGAAAAAATTTCATGATGATCAACTGGCAAAATTACGCCAACCGTACTACTTGCCTTCGTTGCTAGTGACTGTGCATTAAAGTCTGGCGCATAATCCAATTCATGCGCTGCTTTGACCACCCGTTCACGCGTTGCTTTACTAATAATATGACTATTGTGTAGTGCTCTTGAAGCCGTCGATGGTGAGACCCCTGCTCGACGCGCAACATCTTTAATGGTTGCCATGTTGTTGCCCCCGTTCTAAATTACCTACAAATCTAAATATAAAGTGTTACGCACGTCATTGCAACCGGTTGCAAAAAAATATTCATGAATCTATATCGTTTGTTTAGTTAATTATCACAAGTAAAAACAAAAACGTCCAGTTATTCGCTGGTTTACAGCCAGGAAACTGAGACGTCTTAGAAACTCTTTTATTTCTCTACTAGTTCAGTAATCATTCCCCTAATTTCATCATTTTCTATCGTACTTAGAAATTGAAGTAGGTCTCCACGATTACGTGATATAAACATTTTCCAGATTGATTGCTTTTCTTCAAAGCTAATTTTTGCAAATTGTAAGCGTGATTTAATTAAACTAGCAACTTTTTCAGACTGATCAGTAATCCGGTAATCTTGAAATGCTACTTCAGTCGCAGTTTGCCTTTCAACCTTACCTTCTGAGCCAATCAACGTCACTGAGTACCGCCTATCCACTGGAACCAGATCTTGTGCATCAAGCGTTGTTATTGTCAGTCGTTGCTGCTTCTCATGCCACTGAAAAACAGTTTTTGCCACCTGTTCTCCTTGGTGCTCAACCATCTCATACTCACCATCTTCCCCAGTAAATAGTTTTAATTCTATCTCTTGGGGCAACTGATTCAGCGAGCTCATATAATTCTTAGTCATAGGAATGATGCTACCCGCCCGAACGAATACAGGATAATTGGTCATTTCACGATACGTTGTAAAGAAACGATCGCCATGATACGTTAACCCAGTGACCATATCGTACCAAGTTCCTTTTGGCAGCCAAACCTTGGTGCTTGCCAGCCCAGTTTCCGAATCAGTAGGCGTTGTAATTGGTGCAACAACCATTTCACTACCAAATTGATATTCGTTTGGAACATGATAAGTAATTTCATCATTTGGATGCCCATAATACATTGGTTGGATCAATGGCAATCCTTCAGCATGAGTTCGATAGTTTTCACTATCTAAGTATGGCACAAGTTTATGGCGTAGTTGCAATAGCTTGACCATTGCTAGTTTAATACTCTGTTCATAGTTCCATGGTTCTTTACCCATAAATATATTATTTGAACTATGCAGACGTAAAATCGGACTAAAAACACCAAACTGCAGCCACCTCAACGACAGTTCTCCGTCGTAAGTTCCTCGCATATGCCCACCAATGTCATGGCTCCACCAAGTGTAACCGATATTGCTAGCGGTCGATGTAAAATATGGTTGAAATTTCAGCGATTCCCATGATGCAACAGTATCTCCGGAAAATCCAACGGGGTAGCGATGACTACCAGGGCCTGCATATCTTGATAAAATCAAACCTTCGCCTGGATGCCGCAACTCACTATCTTGAAAATGGTCTGCATTCAATAACCAAAGTGGATCAACTTTATTTTGTCCCCTTGCACCACCTTGTTGCCAATCAATCCACCAAAAATCTACTCCTTGTTTCTCTAAGGGATGATGGACTAAGTTAAAATAAGCGCTCTTAAATTGAGAATTTTGTAAATTGAAAATTGCCGGTTCTTCATTTTTTGTATCCAAATTGAGCGCTTGGGCCACAGCTGGAAAGGCTGCCTCACTCGCTCTTATACCTGAAGCAGGATGAACATTAAGCGTTACTTTTCGTCCTTGACGATGCAACTCGTCGAACATTTTTGACGGATTTGGAAAATATTCTTTATTCCATGTGTATCCAGTCCAACCACTACCGTATTTTGCCGGAATTTCAGTCGTATGCCAATTCATGTCAAAGACAGAAACAGAGATTGGCACATCGTTATCATCGAACCGCTTCATGAGTGCCAAATATTCCGATTGCGTATATGGATAATAGCGACTCCACCAATTTCCAAGCGCATAACGAGGAATCAGTGGCGGAAATCCTGTTAATTGGTAATAGGTTTTCAACGTTTGACGATAATCTCGTCCATATGCAAAATAATATAAATCTGTCTCTTGATGCTGACGCACTGAAAACTCGCCATCTTCTAAAATAAATGACTGTGAATCATCTAGAAGACTAAATCCATCTTTAGACATCAGCCCATCGGCTAACGGAATCGCACCGTCTGCCCTGTCTAGAGTTCGGGCAGTTCCTTTCAAATTACTTTCAATTGGCTCCCCGTAATACCAACGACTGTAATGTGTCCCGTAGTCATTTGCAGCATCAATAAATAGACTTCCTGAGTTGAATTCTCCACCATCATAATACAAATGAAATCCTGTCGTTTGCACTTCTAGCGTATGTCCTTGCCTATCTTCAAAAACATCGAACTTTGGTTTCGTAAAAGTCCTGTTCTGGACCATTTGTGTATACTTATTTTCAAAAACACCCGTAGATGAATACTCCATTCGGATCAGCTTAGGCGTTAAAACTGTAAATCGAGCATTGCCCTTCTGAATAACGTTACCGCTAACTTTCATTTTTAAGTAACCTCCAAGTAATCAGACTGTCAGTTAAGATCAGGTCAACATGTTAATATTCTAGAACATTCAAATTCGATACCATGATAACTAGATAAGTTGAATATATAGCGCTTACAAAATAATTGCAATAGCTTACATTTTTTTGAACTATATTTTCAATAAAAAAACTGCGACTTGTAATCATCGCAGTCTACAATACTGTTAGTTTTCGTGCCGAATCAACGAATTTCACACAGCAGAATCAAAATTCATATCTTGGGCTATACCCTACTTAATTTTCAACGGCGCCAACTGCGCTTCCACATCCGCCAACGGTACGTCCGCTTGCAACAACGAAGCCGCGGTGTAGGCACTCTCGACTAGGGCGGTGTCATACAAGTGAACCGGCTTGGTGCTCATTTCAATCGCCATTTCCAGATTCATTTTGGCACTCCCAAGGTCATAGAACGCTAACAGTTCATCCGCCGTATTGGCTTCAAAGGCCTCCGTGATCTTCGCCATGCTCGTCCCGACTTGATCCTCATCCGTCCCACCAGCAATCGTGATGGAGACATCCTTCGCCACTTGCGCGAGTAGTCGTTGAACGCCAGCTGCGATTTCAGGGACGTGGGAAACAACAACAATTCCTAGACTCATAAAATCCCCTCCGTTGCTAATAAGGTCGTAAACAAGTAACCACTAGAGACGGCCCCTGGATCCAGATGGCCGGCAGAACGTTCGCCTAAATAGGACGCCCGCCCTTTTTTGGCAACCATCGGCTTCGTGCTGGCAACCGCATCGTCGATAACGGTCTGCGTCAATTTGCCAGCTTGAACAGCGGCAACGACGGGGGCCCACACGTCAATCAAGGTTTTGTCGCCAGTCGTCGCACCACCGCGTTTTTCAATTCCGGCTAATGCGGCGGCCAGCAAGGTGCCGAGGTCCGTATCGGTCTTACTCTGTTTTGCCATCTCTAAGAAGGCCGTCCCGTATAAGGGGCCTGAAGCACCACCCACTTTGCTGATTAGCGCCATGGCGGTCGCTTGAAACAGCTTCGTCAAATCTGCGGGTTGCGTGGCTAGTGCAGTCTTGACGGCTGCTAAGCCCCGCGCCATGTTACCACCATGGTCGCCGTCACCGATGGGGGTGTCCAATTCACTTAAGTAAGATTGGTGTTGTTCAATTTGGGCGGCAAATTGATTCAGCCATGCCGTCGTATTTTCAACTGTTAACATTTTTACGTCCTCCTCTTATGACCAAGCAATCGTTTTAACTGGGTATTGTAAGTAATCGAGCCAGTTAGTCGTCGTCATATCTAGCAGTGTCAGTGAAATCCCCGCCATATCGATTGACGTCATGTAATTGCCGACTTTCATAAACGCCGGTTCGATGTCACGGGCAGCTAATTCATCCAATAAGTCATGGCAGAACACGTACTGGTCCATGAGTGGCGTTGCGCCCATCCCATTAACGAGTACCGCGTATTGATGGTCAGCTTGCAACTTGAGTTCGTCATCTAGCTTACCTAACAATTCTTGGACTAACGCCTTGGATGGCTTGATTTTTTCACGTCGATAACCGGGTTCACTATGAATGCCGACGCCAAATTCAATCTCATCGTCCGCCAATTCAAAGCCTGGCTTGCCGACTTCTGGGACCGTAGCAGCGGATAACGCGACCGCAATCGTTTTGAGCTGTGGCATGACCTGGTTGGCTAGCGTTTCAAGCTCATCGAGACTCGCCCCTTGATCTGCCGCGGCACCGAGAATCTTATGCATCAAAACGGTTCCCGCAACACCGCGCCGGCCTTGCGTATACAAGCTATCCTTGACCGCAATATCGTCATCGACCACGATCGATTTCACTTGAATGTCATCCAACTCGGCCATATCCTTGGCCATGTCGAAGTTCATTACATCACCGGAATAGTTTTTGATGACGAGAAAAACGCCTTTCCCCTGGTCAACGGCTTTGATTGCCGCGTAAATCTGATCCGGCGTTGGTGAGGTGAAGACTTGACCGGCGACCGCGGCACTTAACATACCTTGGCCAACAAAACCGGCGTGGGCGGGTTCGTGACCACTGCCCCCACCACTTACAAGACCGACCTTACCTTTCATCGAGGCTTGGTCGCTACGAACCATCGCTTCAGTATCTGGTAATTTCGTCAAATACTGCGGGTAGGACCGTACCAAACCATCGACCATCTCTTCAACCACGTTTTTTGGATCATTAATAATTTTCTTCATACCTCAACCCGTCCCTTCTATCATTTACACGTTCATTCTATATGAATCCGCTTTCAAAATAAATGGACACTTTCCAGGTTCTGTCCGTCACTTGCCGACCGAGACTGTTTTCGAATGCGGTATAATTATATCAAACTAACGACTAAGAAGGTGGCATTATGCAAATCATCAACGAACCTCAAAATGCCCTGAATCAGGCGATTCAAGGCATTCAGCGAGCTTATCCAAATTTACAATGGGTTCCTGGCACGCTGGGCTGCTACGACCGAAATTTTCGCGACGACCAAGTGCCGTTGATCGCTGGTGGGGGTAGTGGCCACGACCCGGCTCACTGGGGCTACGTTGGCACTGGTATGTTAAGTGCCGCCGTCATGGGCCAAGTCTTCCAGCCACCGACACCGCAAGAAATCATCAAAGTGACCAAGCAAGTCACTAAGAATCATGAAGCCTTTTTTATCATCAAAAACTTTCCTGCCGATGTCGCCGCCTTTACAACGGCAGAAGCCCAACTGACCGCTGAAGGCTGGCAAGTTGGGCACTGTATCGTCGCCGATGATATTTCAGTTGACAATGCATCCCTCAAACAACGACGCAGAGGGGTTGCCGGTACTGTGTTAATTCATAAAATTCTCGGAGCAGCCGCAGCACGGGGCACGTCGATCGCCGAACTCACTGATTTGTCGGCATCCCTCAACGACAATATTCATACGATTGGCGTTGCTGCTAGTGGTGCGCAGATTCCGGGGCAAACCGCGACCTCGTTTAGCTTACAACCCGACGAAATCTACTACGGCGTCGGCATTCACGGCGAACCTGGGTATCGGCGCGAACCTTTTCAGTCTTCAGAACGGCTCGCGCAAGAACTGGTCAGCAAGTTGCGGCTCAACTTCCGCTGGCATGCTGGTGACCACTACGCTGTGATGGTGAACTCACTCGGTGGGACGACGCCCTTAGAACTGATGGTCTTCAACAACGACGTCCATGAGCTGCTCGACTTAGATGCCGTCACCGTTGACTTCAATAAAGTCGGGACCTTCTTGACTTCTAACGGGATGCACGGATTATCGTTGACCTTATTAAAACTTGCGCATCCGAGCTGGCTGCCCGCACTCCAGAAGCCGGTCACAACTGCCGCTTGGCCCAACTAATTCAAAATTGCCAACGTCATCTTAATGGCCGCAATCGCATCTTGCGACAAGACCTCATAGTCTTCTGGATGATTGGCAACAATATTATGCGTCAGCGATTGCGCGATGCCTAAACACAGTAACCAGATCAAGGCCGCCATCTCCGGTTCATCCGTCTGTGTCAGCTCAGTCAACAAGACGACTAAGTGATGGCCAACTAACGCGGTCACGTCGATTTCGTGCTGGGTATTGATACACTCGGCATAAAACCGCCGATTCGCATCCAGTTCATAACAGACTAGCTTGATAATGTCTGGCCACGGCAAGTAGTTCAAGTTATGTTCAACGGTCTCGGCCAATGTATCATCAATAAACCAGGTTAATAACTCATATTTATCTTGAAAATAATCATAAAATGTCTGCCGCCGAAAATGGGCTGCATCCATAATGGCCGTCACTGATGTCCGGCTAAAGCCCTTCGCAAGTACGACATCGTGAAATGACTTAGCAATCTTTTTCTTGGTGATGTATGCCACTTATAGACGCCTCCATGCTTGTTTTATCAACATTGTATCGATAAGTGCGCGCCCTGTCCAACAGAACTGAAATCAACTGTCCACCACTATCCCCTGAAACGCTATGAGCTTGGATGTAGCGTTTCACGGGATTAATTTTTTAATGCTGAGTATTACTGCTATTTTCGGCCCCTAGTATTTTTGAGCGCCATACACTAAAATACTAACAACACACACTTAGGGGGCTTTCATCATGACACCATCACTTACCGCCAAGCGGCTACCACTGCTGGGGATGTTGGTTGCTATGCAGGTCGTTTTGGGTAGCTTGCTGACCATCCAACTGTTACTCACTAAAATCTCGTTTACTTTTATCATCATCGCGTTGACCGCACGGCTATTCTCACCACTCGTCACCGCAGGCAGTGCGGCCTTTGCCAATCTATTAGGCATGTTGTTGTTTCCAAAATTCACGTTTTTTCCCGGCTTTATCTTAACGGCCTTTTTGACCGGACTGGTTTTTGGTCTCGCCTTCCAACAACAAACGAACCTGCCGCGGATTTTAACGGCGAACTTTATCGTGGTCTTCATCCTCAACCTCTTCATGAACAGTCTGTGGCTACACATCATGTACATGACGCCGTGGTCCGTACTGCTGACGACCCGCCTTATTCAAGAAATCGTGACCTACGTTTGCTACACGGCCATTTTGATTGCGGTCTTTAAGGTCCCGATTCTGACCAAACTGACAACCCGTGACAGTGGTCATTAATTATTTATTGAATTTAATGATGACGCCCAGTCAAGATTAGCTCTCAAGCGCCGCACCAGATCAAAATACCCAGTCGTTTCAGGAATTTTTCAAGCAAAATTCGCGAGACGACTGGGTGTTTTAATTATTCGTGTGCTTCATTATTCTATTCGCCAGCGTAGCCCCTGTTCGACCGCAGCATCCATTCCGAAGCGCTACCACCTGTCTGCCAAAACCGGTAACAGGCCGCCAGTTTTAACATGCAACTAATTCAACGCCGCAACCATCCCATCCAAAAATTCATCCGCCGCACCGATAAAGATTTGTTGGGAATGATTGAAGATGGGCGCCTGTTCGTCTGAATTCACAGACAAGACGTGTTGCGCGCCGGACATGCCGGCTAGGTAATCATCATCACCGGACACGCCCACATTAATCAGGACTTCAGGCGCGACTGTGACCGCGCTACCACCGATTTGTTGCTCAACACTAAACTGTTCCATAGCGGTCAATGGCTGCGTGACAGCAATCGCTGCCCCAATCCACTTGGCTAATTGTTGCGCCTGCAATAAAACAGCCGGTGTCATGGCGCCCCGTCCGAGTGCAATGATTCGTTTGGCAGTCGCAATGCTTCCGACATTGACTGGCACATCTTGCGTTAATTTCAGCCGCTTGACGACCCGATGTAAATCCGCGACAACTAGGTGTTCCGGCGCCGTTGCGGATTCGTGCCCGACACTTAAGGCCGCATCATCATTAAAGTTGGTCGTCGCGTAAGTCGTGGCAAGTTGACCGGCCGTTCCCACCAGTAGTGGCAGGGTTGCCAAATCGTTACGCAAAGCGACCAATGGTGATTGTTGCGTGTAGGCTAAATCGCCAATCAGCGGCATTAATGGTTCAAAGGGCGCCAAGGCTTGTTGACTCGCAAACAGTGCGGCTAATTGGGCGGCATCCGTAAAGCCGCGGTCATCATCCGCCTGTTGAGCCGCATTAAAGACACTCGTCTCCAAGCTGGCAGTCAATGCTAAGGCCGGTGCCAGCGTCGTTAAAGGCGGTTGTTCAGCCAAGGCCAATTGTCGCACTTGATCCGTCGCGTGTTGCCAGACGCCGGCCGTCACCGTTGCCGCAAATAGTTGCCCAACGGCTTGGGATCGCTGTAAGACGCGTTGGCCCCGACCGAGCTGACCGAGTTGATTGGCCGCCGTTGCCGGAACGGCGGTGAGTTTTAAGTCAGCCACCGATAAACCGCGTAGTCCGAGTAACGGGACCGGATTGCCAATCTCAACCCCCGCTTGGTCGGCCTTGATCAGGAACGCGCCGGCCGCATCCGGTGGCGTCTGGGCTAACACTAGGTAGTCGGTCGCCTGACCAGCGTTCAACACAGCCTTGACCGTTCCGGTTAATTGCCAACCAGCCGTTACTGGCGTGGCTTTGACCGTAGAACTATCAGTCACGCGCAACGGTAGCGCGGCTAAGCCAAAGGTCGTTTGCGGTGTTAAATACTGTTGCCGCTGCTGGGGCGTCCCAAACGTTGCCACGGCATCTTCAACTTGCCAGCGAGCAGCGAATTGGCTCGCTAATCCAGCGGAGTTCTGCGCTAAGACCAATAATGCCAGCACCCGTTGCGTCAAGCGTTCATCCGCTAACCCATCACTTAAAGCCAACTGCTCGGTCAGTGTCGCTAACAGCGCGGGATCGACCGTCCCAGTCGTTTCCAATTGCATGGTCATGCCCATCAGTTGCTCACGCGCTAATGCTTGTAAGGTTTGCCACAGCGCCATCTGCCGTGCTGATAAATGTAATTCCATCTTGATCCCTCGCTTCATCCGTTACTTAATAAGTCTAACTTACCACATTTTTAGCGCGCAAACGAATAATCCTGTCAGCGACGCTCGTTTCACACGTTGACCCGCACCATTCAGTGCAAGCTAGCTGTAAAATCAAAAAAGCAACTGCCTGATCCATGCCGGCAATTACTTTTTGAATGCATCGTGATGGTAAGTGGCAAGCTTCAGTAGTTTGCCTCCTACAGTCTTTCAGAAGGGCAATGTAACATCAATACATGCGACTTTGCGCACTAAGGGGCAACGAAGCCATGCTCCAAAATCGTCATATAGGTTTGAGCCCGTTGAACGACCCACGCGGCATCATCCATCGACTGCACATTTGGTTGTTTTCGCATATAGGCTTGAAATTCCGTAAAAATTTGATTATAAACGCCCATAATTAACGCAATCGTTGCTTCACGATCAATCTCTGGACGCAGTTTCATTTTATCCAAGACCTGACCAATCATGTCCTGAGTCATCGTCATTGCTTTGGCATACAAGCCTTTCATCTGTGCTTGTAATTTCACCGGTAACCGTTCCAAGGCACCGTAAGCTTCAATCATGACCTTCATCTCATCTGGATGAGTTCGGCCGAAATCAGCCTTATATTGTGCGCTGCGAGCCATCAACGTCACCAGGTCATCGGGTACGGCATAGGATTGGCGATTGATCGTCGCAATAATTGTCTCAGTCGCCAGCTGGACGGTTGCGAAGTAGAGCCCCTGTTTGCTGCCATAGTAATGAAACAGGAGCCCTTTGGAGACAGCCGCAGCACTGGCGATGGCATCCGTTTTGGCATCCTGATAGCCCCGCGCAGCAAACTCATGCATCGCCGCTTGCATCATCCGCGCCACCTTTTTTGGATCCTTGGGAACTGTTTGCTTGTTTGCCATCTACCAATCATCCTTTCATCCATTGTTGTCGCTAGTTGTCACCGTATTAATCATTGTCATCAAATGTCTGGCGTTGGTCGGGTTGCCAGCGACCTATTGCGCGAGGTCCCGACGCCGATAGCCAAACGCCGCTATGATTAATATTAGCACAGCGATTGCCAAGCACCAGCCACTCGTGGTCCAATCGATTGCTTTAATCGGAACCTTATTGACAAACCCGATTGGCGTCAACCGCCGCGCCCACCGTGGCAAATCGATTAAGTTACCCAGATAAAGCGAGAAAAACGCATAACCAACCCACGCCCAGGCGACCACGCGCCATTTGGGCAGCCAACCAGCCAAGGCACTAGCAGCCGCAATCATGACCAACATTGCCGGAACATAGGCACAGAAAATCTGCCAATAAGTTGACCAGCGAATCGGGTCGGTCATGCTAATTGTCCCCATCAAGTACATCCCGGCCAAGCCTGAAAGTAGCACGCCGCTGCCAAGGACCAGCGCCCAGCCGGTATAACTGATCCACACGTGCCAACGAGACGTTGCGGTCGCATAAACTTGATGCAGAACCCCTTTTTGCTCATCGCCCACCAGCTTCAGCATCAACTGCACGGCTGGAATTAGCGCCACAATCACCATCACGACCGCTAACACGGCAATGAAATTTTTAACGACCGTCCGATTGGCCGCAGCCAGTGCGGAAGTCCCCAGCAACTGCTTGATCATCGGGTTGCTTTTCGCTAAGTCACCAATCGTGTTAAAAATTGACGCGTAGGACGCCCCTAAAATGAAATTACCGAGCAGCCAGGCAATCATCATGCCCCGTGATTGCCGCCATAATAACGTCGCCGGTCCTCGCAGCCATAAGCTCGCCTGACGCCGGCCACGACGCGGGCTAATCAATCCGGCACCCACATCACGTTGGGCACTCAATCCTAGTGCCACGGCTAAGCACACTAGACCCATCAGCCCGTACAAACCGACCGGTAGCCAGCGAGCCGTCTGATACACGTCCATTTTTTCAATCCAGCCAAAGGGAATCCACCAAGTGAGGCGGGGGTGGCTGACGTCCGTTCCCATTCGCGCAATATACATACCGCCAAGAACCACGTAACTAAGCATCGTGGTCCCACTAGCACTGGTTGTGACCTGAGCAAGCAAGAGCGTCAGCATGCCAAACGCCCAGCCTAGCGTGCCTAAGCCCAGACCAATCAGCCAATTGCCGGTCGTCGTTGCACCAGGCAATTGTGCCACTTGCAGGCCTAATCCAAAGAGCACGCCAACAAAGCCATTTAAGATGGTCAGTTCTGTCGCAACCGCGAACAGCGGCGCGAGGCGACCGACCGCGTGTGCTCGAATCAATTCTAATCGGCCGTCATCCTCGTCAGTGCGGGTCGCAGCGACCGCAATCATGATATTCATAATCACCATGAACAGCGCCATAAAAACGACCATTTCAGTCGCAAACACCTTGGCTGTCGTATACGGTGCCTTTGCGGTAAAAGCGCCAAATAAGGCGACCATCGCCGGCATCTTAAGGGTTTTGACAATTTCATTTAAGGCGGCCTGAGTCCCATAAATTCCGTCAAATTTAGCCGCAATCACCGCGAATAAGCTGGTCATTACCGCAATCCAAATCAAGTTCTTCTTCCAATCTCGTTTTAGATTAAAACGGATCAGTGTCCCCGTCTGTGCACCTAATTGCCCCTTCATCCGAATCACTTCCCGTCATCATGTGGTTCATCAGCGGTGTAGTAGCGCATGAACAAGTCTTCGAGAGTCGGCGGTGTCGTGGTCAACGTTAACAGTTGCCGCTGCGTTAAATATTGCATGACGACACTCAGTTGGTCCGCATCGACTGCCAGACTGACGTGATTTTTGCCGTGCCGCGCAGTGACGCCATGAACGCCCGGTAATGTTGCCAAATCGGTCAAGGCCTCTTGTGTCTGAACGTCCACCGTTGTCCGAGTTAAATGGCGCATTTCGGCCAAGGTCCCCGTCTCAACGATTCGTCCTTCACGAATAATCGCAATCCGGTCACACATTTTTTCAACCTCCGACAGGATATGACTCGACAGCAAGACGCTTTTCCCTTGTTGCTTTAATGCCAGGACCTCGTTTTGAAACGTCTGTTCATTCAATGGATCTAATCCGGAGGTCGGCTCGTCAAAGATATAAAAGTCCGCATCTGTCGAAAAGGCCGCAATCAAGGCCACTTTTTGCCGATTGCCTTTAGAATAGGTGCGCGCTTTTTTACGCGGATCCAATTCAAATTTATCAATCAGCGCATCCGTCTTCGCGGTATGCTGCCCACCGTTCAGCTTCAAGAACAGGTCAATGATTTCACCACCGCTTAGGTTCGGCCATAAATAAACATCACCAGGAACGTACGCCAGCCGCTTGTGAATCGCAACGCTCTCTCGCCAGACATCTTGGCCAAAAATCAGCGCATGACCACTAGTCGCCCGTAAAATCCCCAGTAATACCCGAATCGTCGTCGACTTTCCCGCACCGTTCGGGCCAATAAAACCAAACACTTCCCCCGGCCCAACTTCAAAATCAATATCAGCTAACGCATTGAACTTGCCAAACCGTTTCTGTAAATGGGTAATTTTTAAAACTGGTTCATTAGCCATACCACTCACTCCCATCATCCGAGCTCATCAACAAGCAACTCGGTTGTATTGTTGCCGCTATCATACGCACTATTGACTCACAAGTCAATGACTGGCGAGTCAATTTTTCTGCTATTTTAGCTTAATGGTTTGAAATGCTGCGACAACAGTCATTCTCGCTCGTTAAGCTAATTAAGTATCCACGAAGATGAGTGGTAGATTGGCGTAATGTCCTGACCTGACGACACTAATTCGTGGTTTAACTTCAGTGCATATTTCCTGCTTGCGTGATCACGCCAGTTGATTGCTTAACCTACCTTCTTCGCTTAGTGTCCTAACGACCTAAGCAATTAAGCTAATCGAGGCCTTACATCTGACTCCAGTACGACCACAATCGTAAAGTTAACTTTCTTATTTCCCGGGAAATAATCTGGGTAATTATTCGATTGCCGAACGATCACTCTTAAAGATTGCCCGAATTCGACTCATGCTCAGCCAACAAAAAAACACCCCGATTATTCGGAGTGCTTAAATGTATGTACGCGCCTAGTCCGTACTTGATTCTTCATATTCTTTCAATACGGGCATCACATAGCGTTGTTCAGCTTGCTTGCGCGCCATAATTGCATCGTCCATATCTGCAAATTGTTGATTTAATACTAACCGACCACGATACATTAACCGGGCCACCCATTTTTGTGAGCAACGGTCAAAGGATACCCCAATGACGCCACTCCGGTTACGGCTATTCGGCTTCAATCGATCGACTGAAGTTCCTTGATATAGCGGTAAGTTATCACTCCGTCCCATGTTTTTACGTGTTTGGGGATTCTCGAAAATATTCTTCCGACTGACATCCGCGCGTAAACAACCACAGCTTTTCGTAATTCCTTTCCGTAACCGATAACTATCGACAACTACCTGTCGACCACATGAACACTGACACAACCACCGTGCATTACCATTAGGTGCACTTTCAGCCCGTTCGAGCACAGTCAAACGGCTAAAAGTCTCACCTGTCAAATCCTTGAGTCGCATCAAAATCACCTCACTAAGCTTTCTGCATATTTAGTCCGACCACATTAAATCCAATCGAGCTTGTACTGTCTACGGTAACCCGATTATATGAAATATTTGTGACGAATAAAAAAATTTTCATTGTTAAATTTGCGCCTATCTTCTTATTTGGCGGAAAATACGTCAATACTCCGCACATTCCAGCTTTGTCCTTTATACTAGAATACTACTATTATGTTTGTGTGTCACTTATTATTATTTATATTATTTTTAGCTGATTGACTAACCCCGCTTGAATGCCGCTAGCGATGCGCCTTAAAGTGCAGTAACGACCTGCTTAATTGGCTTGGCACCCCACAAACAAATTCCGACCACTTAGCGGGTTAATCCCCACCATTGGACGTCAAAAAAACGCCACTTCGTCGTAACGACTACAAAGTGACGTTTACGTCTATGTTCAATTAAGGGCCTGTCAGTCCAGATAAAAAAACTAATCAGACAAACCAACCGACTGGTGCCAGTCCCAGCCAACTGAAAATGTCGATGTGTACTTGGTCAGCGGTTACTGACTGGATCACTTGCTTGATTTCGGAAGTGCTGGCCAATGTTTGGACATCATACCAATACTTGCCGCGCTTGTCATGGCCGACCAGGGTCCACCGACCTAAAGATTTTAGTTCTGGCGCTTCAACATCCAACTCTGCCGTTAACGGACTCACAAAGACGTGCATCGTTGGCATCCACGCGCCGTCGTACTGCTCAGTCTCTCGGCGCAACTGACTGATTTGTGATTGTAACCGTCCGGAGATGCGATACAGTCCGAGAATGGCTAATAGTCCCACCAACAATAGCAGCAGCCAAGGCCCTAGCAAGTCAAGTTGTTGCCGCTGAATCAAAAGTACCAGGAACAAGCCCCAGACGATCACCCCGGCATACAAACTCAAATTGATCGTATTCATCGCCTGGTCGCGCAACTGTAACGCAACTTTCAAGCGCATTTGCGGGTCGCTGGGAGCCAGCTTAGTCTGTTGCAAACTCGGCTGGTCGCTCCCCATATAGATGACGTCGACATTCGTCCCCTTCACTGGAACTGTCGTCAACACTTGAAATGCACTGTTGCGGTCAGTCACCGTCGTCGAAACATCCTGCGCCACGTATTCACTGAAGACACGGTAGGTCGGCTCAACTTTTTTAAACTGATACCAATTTCCATGAATCCCCATCAATAAATGGTGCCGGGCTGCAAGGCCGTTTAGCCACGTTAACTCCTGTTCTGAACCTTTAATCAAAAACCGATGCCGCCACATAATCCCACGTCCTTTTTTACTAAAGATAACCAATTGGTGCTAATCCCAGCCAGCTGACAATCGATACGGTAACGCTACGGCTAAGTACTGGCTGTAGCGTTTGCTTGATTTCACTGGCACTGGCTAACGTTCGAACATCATACCAATACATGCCGCGATGATCTTGCCCCACGTACTGCCACTGGCCGATACTAGCGACTTTTTCAATCTCGAGCGGTGCCGCCATGTTTTTTAAAAAGACGTGCATCGTTGGCCGCCACGCATCATCATACTGTTGCGTCACGACACGCAACGCGTTGGCTTGCTTGTGAATTCGACTCGCCTGCCACGCCGGATAAAAGCTAAATAGGATCCAAATCAAACCATACCAGCCGCCCCACGCGTCGTTCATGAGCTTGAAATAAATCAAAATCATTGCCAGTAGTAATCCCAGAACAACCCTGAGATTCATCACATTCATCAAGTGTCCCCGCTGTGCCAGCGCGACTTTCAATTGCAGTGGGGCATTTTGCCGATCAACGCGCGTCACGTCCAGACTGGCTTGTGTCGTCGCCGTATAAATGACTTGGACATCCGGCTGCTTGAGCTGCAACTTGGTCACCAATTCAAACGGCGGCTGACTCGCCTCAATGTCCGTCGCCACCTCGCTCGTGACATACTCACTGAAGAGCTGCACTGGCGTCTTGGTCGCCTGAAATTGATACCAATTACCCGTAATTCGGCATAACCGCTGTCCCCGCTGTGCTTGCTGGTTCAGCCACTTGAGCTCGTCATCCGAGCCTTTGACCGTAACATGATAGCGCCACATCTTACCACTTCCCCCGTGATATCAGCCTGTTAGATAGACTAGAGACCTTCTTGTTCACAAATCTGGTTCAATAATTGCAGCCGTTTCCGTTCAGCTGCCAAGACCGATTCGCCACTCCCCGTGATTTCATACGTGTGCACGTCATTTTCATCTACGCGTTCCGTCATCAAATAATCCTTGGTCATCGCGTGTAAGTTGGTGAACAGGGTCCCCAAGCCAAGCTGTAGCTGATTTTGCGTCAACTCAGCGATCTTTTCCGGAATCGCTTCGCTCGTAATCGGCTTGCGGACGCTGACTAAGACCAAGAACGCCGCTTCCGTCATTGGTTCATACTTGTCGATCAATCGTTGATAGAAATTAGCTGGCATCATCACATCTCCTCATATCGCACGCTCGTTAAAGCGCTTTCTAAAAGCTAACTTAATTATGGTCCACCGCTTAGTCGAATGCAACTTTCACCAGCATTTTCAGCAAAAAATCGGCAACCACTGTCAAATGTGGTTACCGATTCTTTAATGGAGCTGTACATCAGCGACAACCGAACTCGTCGCGTATGGAAAGTGTGATTCTGACACTTCAAACGGCTGGCCGTCATCCATATAACTGATCTGATTGATGATCAACACGGGGTCATTTAATTTTGCCCCCATGGCCGCCACGTCATCAGCCGTAACTCTACCGGCGGAAATGATGCGGTGCGACCCGGCAATTTTCTTACCGCTATGCTGTTCCAAGTAACCATAAACGGAGCCTTCCAGTACTTTTTTCGTCAACGTGACGATTCCAGTCGGCATAATCGTATGTTCATAGGCCCAGACTTTGCCATCGACATAGCGCGTCCGCCGCATCACGTAGACGGGATCCATCTCGTCAATCAGCAGTTGTTCGGCTTCACGCTTCGTTGGCAACCGCGCCTCTAGTTCTAGCACTTTACTCGTCACCTTTTTACCGGCGTTGGTTTGGGTCGTTCCGAGTGGCTTGTCCACCAACGTTTCCTGCCGTCTTTCGGTCAAACCAAAGTCTTTACGGACAAAGGTCCCAGCCCCTCGTTTCGAGTACACCATCCCTTCGATGATTAATAATTGAATCGCCTTATGAATGGTGATCCGCGTCGTATCAAAGGTCGCCGCTAATTTATTTTGATCGGGCATTAATTCTCCCGGCGTATATTTGCCAGATTTGATTTCTTCTCGCAAGGTATCCGCAATCGTTTCGTATTTATAAGCCAAATTCTACACACCCCTTTTACCATTTGGTCTTGTCAACTAGTTTACCCCTTTTAGCAGCTAAATGAAACGATTTGTATATACTTTTATCAGCTTTGTTTAATTACTAATCATTCTGTCATTAGCTCGTCAGATTGCGGCTAACTTCCCTATAATGTTCGGCTTTTAACCGCGCTTTTTCCCGCTTTTCCGACCAATCTAAATGTAACCGAATCCATCCGTTCGGTTTAGCTTGCACCCTACTGTACTTTGGCGTATGCTTTAATAGTTAAATTCAGATGAGAAAAAGCTGTGACGAGATGAGTAAACTAAGACGTGTGCCTAGAGAGTCGCTGATTTGGTGCAAAACGACGATACGCTTAGTCGAAGATGGTCTTGAAGAAGCTACTGGGGCGACCCAGTCGGAGCGATTCGTTACGATCATGATAAGCCCGCCATGCGGGAAATCTCGGTGGTAACACGCAAACGCGTCCTGGAAAGCATTTTGCTTTTAGGCGCGTTTTTTAGTTTTCATCGTTGATCTGAATTGACGATTAGAGATATTGGTTTTGCGGTTCGCAATGATTATTGTTCACGATATTATTTTTATCATATAAGGAGTGTTGTACTATGCAAAATAAGCAATCTAATTCAATTCGTACCGTCGTCGCTACTGGGATTGGCGCTGCCGTCATCTTCGTTCTAATGAAGTTTGTCGCTATTCCAACTGGGATTCCAAACACGCAAGTCAATGTGGCGATGGGCTTTCTGGCCTTGTTAGGCGCCATCTTTGGCCCGGTCGCAGCTGGACTCGCCGTATTCATTGGTCACGCCCTCAACGACTTCGTGACTTACGGTTCGCCTTGGTGGACGTGGGTCGTGGTTGATGGACTGATTGGGGTCGCCTTTGGCTTAGCGAAGAACCGTCTCAAGATTGAAAATGGCGTTTTAGGCAAGGCCAAGCTCATCTGGTTCAACATTTATCAGATTATCGTTAACTTTATTGGCTGGGTGCTTTTAGCGCCAACCGGTGATATCATTATCTATCACGAACCGGCCAACAAAGTCTACCTCCAAGGTGTCGTGACTTGGATCGCCGATTCTATCTCAGTTGCCATTATTGGGACGATTCTGCTCGTCTTATACGCGCGGACGCGGACTCAACGTGGGAGCTTAACAAAGGAACGTTAACATGATGAGTGCACCGATTATCAGCTTTAAAGACTTCTCATTTCAATACAACAGTCAAACGGAACCAACGCTGCGCCACGTGAACCTCGATATTTATCCTGGCGAAAAAGTTTTGATTGCGGGGCCTTCAGGTTCTGGCAAATCAACCTTGGGCCGCTGTTTAAATGGCTTAATCCCGCAGTCTTATACCGGCACCATCAGCGGGCAAGCGACCGTGGCAGGCCAGGATATTACCCAGAGCTCCATTTTTGCGCTATCCCAACATGTTGGTACCGTGTTGCAAGATCCCGACAGCCAATTCGTTGGTCTGACCGTCGTCGAAGACATGGCTTTTTCACTGGAAAACGACCAACAATCCCAGTCTGAGATGCGAACTGCCACCAACCAGTGGGCCGACACCTTAGCGTTACAAGACTTGTTGACCCACCGGCCACAGGAACTATCGGGTGGTCAAAAACAACGCGTGGCGATGGCTGGCGTCCTGATCGACAACAGCAAGATTCTCCTGTTTGATGAACCCCTAGCTAGCCTGGACCCCGCGTCAGGTAAAGCGTCAATGGCGCTCATCGACCAGTTGACGCACACACAGGAACTGACCGTCGTCATCATTGAACACCGAATTGAAGACGTCTTACAGCAGCCCATCGACCGGCTCATTATTATGCAAGACGGTGCCATCGTCGCTAACGACCGGCCAGAGACGATTCTGCGGCAATCACTAATGACCCAGCTCGGCTTGCGGGAACCGCTCTACCTCTCAGCACTAAAACTCGCGGGTGTCGACTTAACGACGTGCCAACATTTAGATAATCTGCAAGCCCTGCAAGTTCCTAACTTGAAACCGACGTTGCAGGCGTGGACGGCTGGCGTTCAACTCAATCCGCCCGTCGTTCACGACCAGCCCTTACTGACCATTGACCACTTGAGCTTTGGCTATGAGCCGACTAAGCCGATTATCAATGATGTTAGTGTCACCCTTCACCGTGGTGAGATGATCAGCCTTGTTGGCCAAAACGGGACTGGTAAGTCAACATTAAGCAATTTAATTACGGGATTTCTCACGCCACAAGCTGGTAAAATGGTGTTTAACGGCCGTTCACTAGCGGACCAATCAGTCAAAGAACGGGCTGATCAGATTGGCTATATCTTGCAGGATCCCAATCAAATGATCTCTAAGACGATGATTTATGATGAAGTCGCCACCGGTTTACAGTTACGCGGTGTCCCTGATGATGAAGTTGAGCGCCGTGTCTTGGCCGTTCTAAAGGTCTGTGGCCTCTATGAATTTCGTCATTGGCCGATTTCCGCGCTGAGTTTTGGTCAGAAAAAACGGGTCACCATCGCCGCCATCCTGGTCTTAGAACCAGCGATGCTGATTTTAGATGAGCCGACCGCGGGCCAAGATCTCAAGCATTACACGGAAATGATGACTTTTTTGACGACCATCAATCGCGACCAACAAATGACGATCATGCTGATTACTCACGACATGCACCTGATGTTGGAATACACGGATCGCACCATCGTCCTTGGCCATGGCAAGATTTTGATGGACGCCCAGCCAGCCGATGTTTTGACGAACACGGCGATTATCCAGCAAGCATCACTCGCCGAAACGAGTCTCTACACGATGGCGGCTGCCAACGAGTTGGACCCCACCGAATTCGTTGCCAAATTTGTTCAAGCTGAACGGGAGGGCCGTTAACATGCAACATGAACTACTCATCGGCTACACTGACCGCCACACCTTCTTGAATCGCCTCAGCGGCAGCACTAAGCTGCTCTGTTTCGTCGGCCTATCGATTATCGGCATGATGACCTACGACACGCGCTACTTGATTGGTGTGATGATTTTCTCGTTGATTGTCTTTCAACGTGCCAAAATTCACTATCGCGACATCGCGTTCGTGCTCAACGTGATTATTGGGTTCTCCGTTCTGAACTTAGTCATGGTCTACGTCTTCGCACCGCACTATGGCGTTTCGATTTATGGTACGGAGCACTTGTTGCTCGGTCAGTCTGACCATTACTTTAACTTGACGGCTGAACAGCTCTTTTACGAGTTCAACTTGTTACTGAAATATACCTTTGCCGTTCCATTAGCGCTGATTTTTCTAATGACGACTAACCCGAGCGAGTTTGCGGCGAGTCTCAACAAGATTGGTATCTCCTATCGCATTAGTTACTCAGTCGCCATCGCGCTTCGCTACATTCCCGACGTTCAAGCGGATTACCGGACCATTAGCCTTGCCCAGCAAGCCCGTGGTTTTGAAATGTCGAAGAAGGCCCACTTTATGACGCGGGTCAAAGGTGGCCTCCAGATTTTGTTACCACTGATTTTCTCCAGCTTGGACCGCATCGAAACCATCAGCCAAGCCATGGAACTCCGCCGCTTTGGTCAGGGCAAACGTCGTAGCTGGTACATGGCGCAACGCTTCAAGCGCAACGACTACCTCGCATTAGGCCTAGTCGCCCTCATCATTATCCTCGGCATCGCCCTGTTTGGCGTGAATGGTGGCCGTTTTTGGAATCCGTTTAAGGCGTGAACGTGCGGTCTTAGCATTAATGCTAGCTTAATATGTATGCGAGCCTGTGAGACGGCTTGAAATAGACTGATAGGACGAGAAACTGAGATGGTTTCTCGTCCTATTTGATATAACAGAAAGTAGTCTCGACACTTGTACACATTAAAATTCATCTGTGGCTTTTTTGCTAATTTGTTGTGCAAGCACTACTGCTAGTGCTAAAGCAATTGCGGCACAGATACCTACTCCGATAAAGCCATACCGTGGATAGATAAACCCACCTATCATCGAGCCAAAGGTCAAGCCTAGGTACAAAAACGAACTGTTAAATGACATCACAGTTGCGCGACTCTTGGGGACAATATTAACGATATAGGTCGTTAATGCCGTTACCCCAAATCCCTGGGCAAGGGCTAGCAATACCAAAAACAAAATCGTCACTATAAGTGCCTGCTGAAAAATAGAAAGTCCCAGGACGAATCCAACCGATAATAATCCATTTAAAATGACACTTTTCTTAGCGCCCAAGCGCGTGGTAACCTCACCACCGAAAAAGCTAGCGGCGAAATTACTAAGTCCATAAGCAATAAACACATAGCCAGTCTGACCAGTATTTAAATGAAACGTCTGGGTGATAAAAGTCCCCAGAAAAGTGTAGATTGAATAAAATCCGAACATCCATACAAAATTGATCAGTAGCGCATAAATAGCTTTAGGGGCTTTTGCTAGCTGTTTAAAACTAGCAAAGTAAGCTGAACGTTTAGTATTAACAATCGGCATAGAAGGCACTACTATTAATAAAACTGCGAAAGCAATTAGGGTGACTAATCCAGAGCCCCAAAAGGCCATGTGCCAATCTGAAATCTGAGATAAAGTTGTACCTATTGGGACGCCTACAGCAATCGATAAAGATAAACCAGACATCACAATGCCCATAACAGTATTTAACCTTTTACCATTAAAGTACGCTCCAATCGTTGCCCAAACATTAGGCAGTGTTAGCGCAGCCCCTAAACCGGCGATTGCTCTAAAAATATAAAACATACTTATACTATTGGCTAAAGCACATAAGAAACTCCCAACTAGAAACACTAAGATGCCAACCTTTAACAGTGCTTTCCGATTTAATCGGTCGCCCAGCGGTCCCAAAAACGGTGAGCCACAAGCATAACATAATGCATATATAGTTATTGAAAAGGCAGCACGACTGATGGATATACTGAAATCATTTACTATAGCTGGAAGCAAAGGGGAAATAATAAAAGAATCTGCTCCTGTTATAAAAACAATTAAAAATAATCCAATTATCATTAGCGTTTCCCGCATAGAATACTGATTGTGATTTTTGTAAATGTTACTCACACTCTTTCTTGGTCAGGTTAATTACTACGCTGCCCGCCCATTGGACACAGCGCTATAATTCCTGAAAATTTTCATACTTTCCTTATGGACAATGTTAGTAGCATAGATAAAAAAGACAATACGGGAATTTTTGTTTACCTAGTATAAAAGAATTCCATGGATGCGAAATCAGACTATAATAACAGTACGAGGAGTGGTTTTATGGAAACAGCAATTTCAGTTACTAGACATAATGAAGTTTGCCCATTAGATGTTACGATTAACATAATTGACGGCAAATGGAAAAGTATTATCTTATGCCGATTAATGTCAAAAGAACTTCGGTACAGCGAATTACTCCATTCACTGTCCGGCTGCACACGCAGAATGCTCTCTTTACAGCTGGCTGATTTAATACGCGATCATATTGTATATAAAACAATTGACGCAACATGTGCGCCTATTAAAACAACTTATCACTTAACAAAACTGGGTACTTCCCTCATCCCTCTAATCAAAGCAATGGACACGTGGGGCGAAATGTATTTAAACACGATCTAATCAAAAAAATGCACGAAAACTTGCACCGCTGAAGTATCACCCCTTTATAAGGGAATAGACTCGCTACTTTGTAGTCCCCCTTCTTCGGTACCGAGTTTCGACATCCGACTTTTTCCGAATGCATAATTTGCACCTAAGATTAAAGTGCCGCAAATGTTTGCAAGCAATGCTATACTTTGCTCAGGCATAGTGGCCTGAAAATCTCAAAGAAAGGGATACGAATTATGAATACTCAAGCGATGTTAATCCAAATCAAAACGTGGTTAAAAACAAATCACAAGTCTCAAAAATGGTTAGCACAGCAAATTGGTCTGTCACCGGCATTCCTTAGCCAAATACTAAGTGGCACACGGAAACTCCAGACTAAAAATATTATCGCAATCTCAAAAGTAACCGCCATTCCTTTAGACACACTGATTACATCTGAACACGTTGATAACAAGGAACCACAAATTGTCTTGAGGGGCAGTTTATCAAGTCAGAATTCCAAAAAGCAAATTGAACAACTTTTATGGGATATCCAGCAATGCGTTGATTTGGAGGCGACCATTCATGATGCATAATTCCAGTGCAATTGCGTTAGCTGAGTCTGTCGCAGAGAATATCGCTAGCACCTTTCTGACCAACTATTTCGGGTCAGACATTTTTATTGGCGCTGATATTGAACGCATTCTTGCGGAACAAGCTAATATTATTTATCAAGATGTTGATGACCCGAAGTATTCTGGTGCAGCCGTTTCTTATAAAGGCACCCACTTCATTGCACTAAACACTCACCAAACTTTGCGCGCGCGATACGCCAGCGCTGCCCATGAACTGTGGCACTTAGGACTAGACACTAATCTATTCGGAGACAGTCACAGCAAAGCCCTCAAAATAACAACCACACCTGATTTTGACACTGAACGAGCCGCTGATCACTTTGCAGCGGCCGTCATGATGCCGAAAGACGCCATAATTCGCACCTGGTATAAGTATGTTCACAATTACAGCAAGCCTAATCGTCAACTGGCACAAACGGCGATTATTCGCGTTGCTAATGTTTCATCCATGCCATACGAGGCAGTCGCTCGCCGCTTATCAGAACTCGATTTATTGTTAAGCACATCATTGGTCCGTTTAACAGAAGACGAATGGCAAGCAATTGTCAGTGCTTCTAGTTTCCCGCCAAGCCCGCTAGACCAAGTAGTACCGTTCAAAAAGTTTTCACACTATTCTACCGTCGTCAATCAACTGGTCGACCACCAGCAACTGTCATTATTAGAAGCCGCACAACTTCTGACATACGCAGATCCAACAGTTGCAAAGAACTTCTTAGAAAGGCGCCAAGCACTCGTCAACAAGCTTGAAGCGGGTAATTAGCACGCTTCAACAGGCCTTATACCGCCGGCTTTTCGACATCACCAAACGATCCAACTTATCGATAAAATCACCCAAACTTACACAACTACCCTGATTAACCGCCAACATCAAAATCATTATTCCACATCACCAATACTGTTATGCCAAAAGCGACTAAAAACGCCGACTTTAAAATTGATAAACCAACGTCCATCCACTAAACTAAAGTTAACTCTTACAAAAAGTAAGTATAAACCGTTTTGAAAGGATGTTTTATTGTGACTAGTTATGATGAATCACTGCAATTTAAGTCTGGCGTGACTCTGCGCAATCGGCTGATGATGTCGCCAATGACCACGACGCAAAGCTTTTATAATGGGAGCATCACCCGTGATGAAATTGACTATTATACGCAACGAGCTGCAGGGCTCGGCGCTGTCATCACTGGTGCAGCTAACGTTGAAGACTTAGGTAAGGGCTGGCACGGTGAATTGAGTATCGCTCACGACAGCATGTTGCCAGGTTTAAGCGCGCTTGCAAAGGGTATTCAGAGCCAAGGTGCTAAGGCAATCGTCCAGATTTTCCATGCAGGCCGGATGACCCATCGGGCAGTCTTGAATGGTGAACAAATCGTCTCAGCCAGTGCCGTTGCTGCCCTGCGTGACGATGCTGAAACACCCCGGGCGATGACGATCAACGAGATTCACGCCACTATTGACGCATTCGGTGAAGCAACCCGCCGCGCTATTCAAGCCGGCTTTGATGGTATCGAGCTTCATGGTGCCAACACGTATCTCATCCAACAATTCTTTTCACCACACAGTAATCGTCGGACGGACGAATATGGTGGAAAGACACCACAAGAACGTTATCGCTTCATCGATGAGTTGTTGCAATCAGTCTTTAAAGCGGTCGACAAATACGCGGACCGGCCCTTCATCGTCGGCTACCGTTTCTCACCCGAAGAATTCGAGGAACCTGGGATTCGGTTTGAAGATACGCTTTGGCTACTCTCGCAACTACGCGACAGTCGACTCGATTACGTCCACGTTTCACTGAACAACTACCATCGCGTTGCGCGAGATGAAAACCATGCCGATAAACCACTAATTGCGTATATTCACGACGCGTTGCAAGGCAAACTACCACTCGTGGGGGTCGGCGGTGTCCGGACCCGTGCCGATGTGCAAGCCGTGCTGCAAGATGCTGAGCTGGTCGCTGTGGGACAGCAACTCCTTTATGATCCAACCTGGGCTGTCAAACTTGCTAAAAATGCGGATGATACGATGGTTACGGCACCGTTTGAAGAAGCGGTCGAAGTCACTCCACTCAACCGGCCACTGTATGAATTCGCAGCTGCTCGTTATCATAGTGTCATTAATTCTTAACTATTAGTGAGCTAATTGGCAGTAATGCCGTTGCTGGGTTACCGCTGAGAAATGAACTAAATTCAAGTTACAAAAAGTCGCCTCAAGATTGCTCTTGAAGCGACTTTTTTGTGGATAGATTTAATTGGTACACTGAAACTTGTGGGCGGTACTGGCCGTGAAACAAGGTTTTTTTATGTGTCGGCTATCTGAACACCGTCCAGTCGATTTATTGATAGTAGCGGCTGAACATTGATATTCTGCGCTTCTCACACAAATTTTCTAGTAGCACAGAATGTTTCACGTGAAACGTTCTACGTTAAACCTTATTTCACATCTCACTATCAAGAATCACTCATCTCATCAGCAGTTCCCCCATTGTTTCACGTGAAACATTTACGACTTCAGCAACCACGCTAACTGCTGCAGTGCCCGCTGGTGGTCCCCTTGATATTGATGAGCCACATAATAGTAAGCCAGTGTTTCATGCGCGGTCGCCTGCTGAGCCGCTGATAATTGATAATACCGGTCAAAGGCCGCTTCAAATGCTGCTAACGTGGCTGCAGCCGGCTGTTCACGCCGACAAAACTGGCGGAGCTCCGTCCGTGTCATTCGCGTTCGAGCAATGGGCTGCCGTTCTGGCTGGTGCGTCAGTCGCTGGGCAAGTTCCCGTTTCATCGTCGCATCCGCGTGTTGTGATAGCCAAGTTTGAGCCTGCTGAGAATCAGTCTGTGCGGCCAATTGCTCGAACCAAGCCAATGATAATGGTTGACCCCAACGCGTTGTCAGTAGTTTTTCCCAATCCGCGCGCTGAGTCGCTTGTTGGTGATAACGCCAGCCCCAACAGCTATTGAAGACATCATCATAAAAACGGGTCGTTTGGCGCTCATCTAGTTGCTGCGTCACTTGATTGAGTTCCGTGACAAATTGGTGATCCAGCATCGCTAATCGACGGACTTGAATCTGACCTGTTTGCCGATACTCTGTCACCATTTGACCAAACTGATAAGAATTAACGAGTGGTCGTTCCGTCGTTGGCGCGGATAGTTGCTCAAAGCGTTGTTTGGCCGTTGCGCGGTCTGGCCGGGTCACGATGATTGCCGCCAACTGTTGTAAGTAGTGGCGATAAGCTGAGCTTTGACGCAAATCCTGCTCAGCTTGTTCTGCGGTTTGGGCGGCTTGCTGCTGACGTTGCTGTTGATTTTTGAGCAGTTGTGCGCGGGCCGCTTCTTCAGCAGTCGTAATCGCATCCTGTTCAGCCTGAGCCAACCGGCGATAAGTTTGTTCCGCCGGCTTCAATTCTTGTAATGGCAACTGTTTGGTTTTGCGCCGTAAATAGGTCGTCACAGTTTGGGTGGTCGTTTGACGCAACTGTCGCGCTTGCGGGACTTGCTCGCTTGGTAACTGCGGCAACCACGGTTGGGCGAACATGATCGTCGGGACGACTGGAATTGCTGTCGTCAGGGTCTGGTACTGTGCGACCGCGTAGAAGTTATCTTCAGTTGTGATGACCATCAGGTACCGCGTCTCGGCATTCATAAATTTCTTGACGCACTCCGACCCCACAATCAGTTCCCGGTGGTTATGCTTATTTTGCACATGATATTCATACCGAACCGGTTTATGGCACAGCTCGCAATGATGCCATTCGCGGCGTGCCTCACTTGGATTGACGACGTACGGCAAGCTGGCCAGTAATTGCCATTCGTGACTACAAGCGCTAAGCCATTGCGCGTGCTCCTGTAGAATCAAGTTACGAACGGTCGGCTTCAGAAAGTCACTGTCCGCTTTGACGGTCACGTGCGCCCTTAATAAGGCACTGATTTGTTGAAGTGTTGTTCGCCGCCGCGCGCGTTCGCTTAATAAGAAAAAGCGATTTTCAGCGGGCGTAATTAAGGTTGTTGCTGCTGGCAATCCTGCCACCCCTCTCGTTGAAAAATACCGTTCTAGCATACCATAATTTCACGCTATAATGCGAACGTTCGTTCTTAAAATAACTAATTTCGTCTCGCTAGTTACGATTGCGTCTTGCTCAGCAACGCGACCACCGTTAATCAGTTAGTTTGTTATCAGGTTTTTATCCTGAATTGTAAACGACCGCCCTTTTGCCATCTTTTTTACCCAGATTAATTGTTGCGTTCCCATGATGGTGCTAAACTAGCGGCGATTCAAAAATAAGTTTCAATTTAGGGGGATTCTTGATATGAAAAAATTAACCACAGTCGTTGCAACGTTAGCCTTAGCTTTGCCACTCACCGCCACACCGTTTGTCGGAGCAACCTCGGCCAGCGCCGCAACTGCGACCCCAAAGACGACGCATCCCTTAGACAAAGTGAGTCATTTTCGCGCCACTTCAGTGCATGTGAAACACACTACCACGCTGACTACGATCCAGTTTGCCGCTGACCGCGCCAGCGCCACCACGACGCCCGCGAAAACTAAAATTGCACCCAAAACGACCTATACCGCGACCAAAACCATTATCCTAACCACCGGCAAGCATGCGACCACGGCCTACACGCTCATCAGCAAGCACGGCAAAGTTCTCGGTTGGGTCAAAACAGTCGATTTGACGAAACCAGTAACTCATCCGAAAGCCACAACTAAGCCAACCCCTAAGCGTAATGCTAAAGCCGCTAAACACGCGACTAACAAACGGACGCCAGCACGTAAGGTAGCCCCAACCGCCAAAAAGATCAGCTTAGTCGCCAAACATCCTAAGACCAGCATCAAGGCTACAACTAAAGCGACGCACCCGAAGGCCAATAAGACCGTAACCAAGGTCACTAAACGGGCACCCAAGTTGACCATCAAACCAGCTTCCTCGACAAAAACCGCCGAAAAGGCCATTCAAAAGACCACTAAGAAGGTCACTCGGAAGGCCACTAAGAAAGCTAATCGGCAAGCGGCCAAGAACGTCACGAAAAAAGTGACGAAAAAGGTCGCCCCGAAAGTAACTTCGAAAGCAACTAAAAAAGCGGCCCCGAAAACCACCAAGAAAGTGACAAAGCTGGCCGCTAAAAAGCACTCACCGTTAAAGCCAACAGCAGCCCATCCGACTCACAAAACTAGTATCAAAGCATCTGCAAAACTTTAGCTGAGCTGGTAGCGCTGACTCGAACCACCGCAATTCCTTAAAGGCTCAATCCTAAATCATGCTGTAGCCCCCAATGCAGCATGCCAAAAATGCCACCCGTGACTGATTAAGCTCAGCACGAGTGGCATTTTCATTTTTAATGGTTAGCACCGGCAAGCGACTACCTGGTACTAGTTTGATTAGTCAAACATCTTCTTAGTCGCCTTGAGCAAGGTCTTTGGATCCTTGTCATACCGCGGTGTCTTGACCAAGTTATCCATTGGCACACCAGCAAAGTGGTAAGCGGCAATTTCACCAGAACGAACCGCACTTTGTTCCGTGAAGATCATCTGGTAGGGTTGTTCCGCAAATTCACCAGTGAAGGCTAAGTTCGTTGAATGCTTTGGTAAGACTTCTGGCCGGTCTGACTTGGCCCGATTGTTGAACAACGCTGAGGCATATGGCATGTATACCGGAATATTGTTGATAATGCTGTCCAAGATTTCTTTTTCCTTATCCTTGATGTTGCCAGGACCAGGGTCGACCTTCGACAGTTGACCAATCAATTCTTGTGCCATTTCTTTCCCCGTCATCTTGATATACGGCTTGTTAACGAACTCACCTTGACGCCGTGGGTATAAGAAGTAGCCCCAGAGAACCGTTTCATTTGGCTGCTGAGTCGTAAAGTGTGGTTGATGGTGCACCACGATCGACATGTTGACATCCTTTTGATTCAACGGTGTGATTGGCGTCGTCGACAAGAAGGAGTTCAGGGCATTCCCAGGTTCCTGTGTCGTGATCCGCACGATTTCGTTGAGGAATAAATGATTCTTGGTCGTCAACGTGAAACTGACCCATTCGCTGGCATTGCGATCGTTGAAGAATTTGTCTGGCGTCCCTAAGTTGTAGAAACGTTCAGTCGCTTTCTTCCAGAGACTAGCACTGACACCATAATCCATATTTTCAGGCGCTGGTGTGTTGTAGTCCCCCATCGTGGCAGAATCGGTAATCGAACCGTTCGTAAAGATGACCGCGGTGTCGTCGTCCACTTCGACTTCTTCGGTCTCACCAGTCTGAGCATCTTCAATCACTAAACCGGTGACCGTAATCTCATCTTGCATTGGCGTGTCTTTAAACTGCCAATCCTTGACGATCTTGTTGTCGATGAACGTGACGCCTTGCCCTTGCAGATACTTGATCAGTGGCAAAATCATGCTTTCGAATTGGTTGTAACGCGTCCGGTTAACCCCAACTAAGTGTTCAATTTGCGTAAATTCATAAATCATTTGGTGCATGTAACGCCGCAGTTCTTGGGCAGAACTTTGGGTTCTAAAAGCAAAAGTCGTTTCCCACATATACCAGAAGTTCGTCTGGAACATGTGTGGGTCATCCTTGAAGTATTCGGCAATCGAAACGTTGTCGAGCTTCGTTTCTTCACTATCTGGCATCATGATCAACTTGGTGAGTAAGGTCCGATCCTTGTTGTTGAACCCTAACTTACCCGCATTAATAATGCCCTTTCCGCCTTGCATCAACCGCGCAATGTCATAGGTCCGGTGCTTAGCATCAAAGTCACGCGTATCTTCGGCCGCCGTCATCCCCGGTTCAGTTACCGATGGAACCCGGTCCAACAAATCCATTAAGTCAACGTACGTCCGGTAATTCAGCATCCGACCACCACGGGCAACATACCCAGTCGTGTTTTCCATCGGATGATTCTTGTTCCAATACTCATTGGTAAAATCGGTCGTGGCACCACCATCGTTCGCACCGTGCATATCGACACCGTAGAACTTGATGTCCTTGCCGTCCCAATGACCATCTTGAATCAAATAGACCGCCGCAGCCATGTTCGATAGCCCGGCACCAATCATAATTGCTTTACTTTTAACCATAAATAACGCCCCCAAAATAGGTATTAGGTTCTGATAACGCTTACAAGTACATTATACAACTTGGATAGTGATTGTCCAGTTTGAACTGAAAATTTTTACTTTCTTGCACCTTTCTTAATATTTGCGCTGGTCAACCAGTCACTGCCTACAGCGTAACACCAATTGATGAATTTTCTCCAACTAAACACATCGTTTTAAGCCAATTTAAGGTTTACAAAATTCCAGCATTGCGCACAGGCCAAACGTGAGTCAAACCGGTCTAGCGCGCGACTTCATTCAAGTTTATTAGCGGCATTCAGCGACTCACATCATGACCACGCGGACACATTTTCAATTCTGTCCGTTGCGGATTGTGTAAGCGCTACCATAAACTATAAGTGTTAAGTAACCCAGGCCAGCACGCGTTGACACTCATCCCCACTTGGGCCAGCGCACCGTTTTATCAGCCGCCGCCCCATTTCCCCGCTGACCGCGTTACCAAACAGTCGTCTCAAATTATTTATATCTATTCAAGCAATCCGATTTTGAGGAGGAAATTTATCATGAGTGAAGATTTAATGTTTGTTAGCCCCGATAAGTATATTCAAGGTGCCGGACTCTTGGAACATTCAGCAAGCTATATCAACGCCCTCGGGAGCCATCCGTTGATCATGGCCGACGCGCTGATTTGGAAAATCGTCGGTGAAGACTTCGCGACTTACTTGAGCCAACACGATTTTGACGTCACACGGGTCACCTTTAATGGTGAAGCCTCAGTTCAAGAAATCGCGCGGATCACACAGATTGCCAAGGATAACCATAACGATATTATTATCGGTCTCGGCGGCGGCAAGACTCTCGATACTAGTAAAGGGATCGCTGAAGAAGTGGGTGCCAAGTTAGTCATCGCGCCGACTGCGGCTTCAGCGGATGCACCAACCGCGGGCTTATCAGTGCTCTATACTGAAGAAGGTAGCTTCGACCAATACAAGTTCTACCAACGTCACAGCGACTTAGTCTTAATGGACACACAAGTCATCGCTAACGCGCCAGTCCGGACACTCATCTCTGGGATTGCTGACGCGATGGCCACTAATATTGAAGCAAAGGCGACCGCGCAATCCCACGGCACAACGATGGGCAACGGTGCTGCTACCTTTACTGGTCGGGCAATTGCGGCCGAATGTGAACGTGTCATTTGGAAGTACGCCTATGAAGCCGTGGAATCCAACGTCCAACACATTGTAACACCGGCACTTGACGCCATCGTCGAAGCCAACACCCTACTCTCTGGGCTCGGATTTGAAAATGGTGGTTTAGCGGCTGCCCACGCCATTCATAATGGCTTCACCGCCGTTAAGGGCGACGTCCATCATTTGACTCACGGCGAGAAAGTGGCCTTTGGTACCATGGTTGAACTCGTATTACAGGGTACTTCACACGAAGAACTCAATCGCTACATTGAATTCTACTTGACCCTTGGCTTACCAATCACGCTAGAGGCGACCCATCTCGATCAATTATCCGATGAAGAAATGCTGCAAATTGGTAAGATGGCGACAATGCCTGACGAAACCATGAAGAACATGCCTTTCAAAGTCACCCCACGCGAGGTGGTCAACGCCATGAAGGCTGCATCGACCTTCGCCCACACTTACGAAGCCACCCATACGATCAAACCAATCTTGCCGGCTAAGTAATCACTAGTAGTCACAGTCACTGCTTACTTTGGAAGTATTGCGGCTTGATGTCTGCAATGCACGTCGGTTCTAACAATTAAAATGGCCGTTTCAGATTTGAGTCTGAAACGGCCATTTTGGCGTCGCTGTAACGCTATTATCATGAATACTGGCAGACTTACCTTGATTAGTCGGCCTTAAAATCCGCGACGGACAGTACCGCCAGTCTTAGCTGCTAGCTATAGAGCTACTCTGATCGGTAGCGCACGCCACCGATTATCTGGATTGATTTTTGACCAATCAGTCTAGTTGGTGTGCGATTTCGTTGTGATTACCGAATCGTGCCGGTATATTGGAAGGCATCCGACGTTGGGTCCTGCAAAAAGGCCTTTAAATCGGCCATATTTTCAACGACGGCCTTGCCTGACTTCGCCAACATGACGTTGAATGTCCCTTCTGCCAGGGTTTCGCCATAGTAAGCAACTGGGATATCCAAGCCATACGCCGTACCAGTCTCCCAAATCGTCCCGGTATCAAAGCCATCAACAACGGCCACCACTAGTTTGGCCTGTTTCAAATGCGCCACGTTATCCGCAAATACCGCATTCCGGTCCGCTTCGGTCGCATCCGGCGTCAAATCGATCCCATCGAGCCGGGGACTGTAATAAGTAATTTCTAAATTGTCCATCAATTTTTCAATCTTAGCTAGTCGTTCTGGTTGGCCGGCCGTAAACCATGGTCCAGCTAAATAAATCGTTGGGTTGTCACTCTTAATTCGTGTACTCATCTACTCAGTCCTCTTTCTCTTCATTAAATCAAAAAATCAAATCAGTCATGTTTATCCAGTTTAACCGGCCATTCGCCTAAATTCAAGGCTTGACGTTTCCACATAAAAAAGAGCCGGGAGCAGACCCGACTCTAATTAGTGTTATTTGTTACTTAATTGGCTTAAGCCATTGAAATCAGCCGTTGATAGTTCAACGTTGGCAGCCGCCACATTATCTTGCAAGTGTTCGATGGAACTCGTCCCTGGGATTGGCAGGATGTTGTCTGAACGCTTTAATAACCAAGCTAACGCAATTTGGGCTGGACTAACTTGATACTTCTGCGCCATCGTACTGAGGGCACTCCCTGGCTGCGCTAGTTCACCAGTTGCTAATGGGAACCATGGTAAGAAGGCCATGTTTTGCGATGCGGCGTAGTCGACCACGTCATCGTCACGATGGTCAGAAACATTGTACAAGTTCTCGATGGCATCGATTTTGGCAACCTTTTGCGCTTCTTTGATTTGCTCAACCGTGACTTGGCTCAACCCAATATGCTTGATTTTTCCTTCATCTTGCATCTTCTTGAGTTCACCGACTTGTTCGGCAATCGAGAAGTGCGAATCAATCCGATGTAGGAAGACCAAATCTTCGTGGTCGAGTCCTAATGTCATCATTGAAACTTCGACTTGTTGCCGTAAATAATGTGGTTCACCATGTGGCGTCCAAACGTTGGGACCTTGGCGGGTCTGACCGACTTTATCAGAAATAAAGATCTTATCCCGGTTAGCAGCATCTTTCAAACCAGCTGCTAAGTACCGGTCAGCATACCATGGCCCGTATGAATCGGCCGTATCAAAGAAATTAACGCCATATTCCAACGCCTTCTTGATGACCTTGACCCCATTTTCCGGATCCGCGTAAGGGCCCCAGGTACCTGGTCCAGTCAACTGCATCACACCATAACCCAGTCGATTAACTTTAAACTGGTCATCAAACGCGTACGTTCCTGCATTAGCTGCATTAATCGTTGTCATCAAATCGCTCCTCATTATTAGTTTAATTATTATTCTTACTTAGTTTACCCCCAGAGCCCCAAGCCTGGTCAAACATTTTGCCCGTTAGCCCTGAGTTGGATTGTGCATGTACGCACCCGCAGCGTCCGGCAAGGCGTTCAATGCCGCCATATCCGCGTCACTGATCGTAAAGTCCAATTGGGTATTCGCAGTGATATGCGCAGGTGTCACCGCCTTAGGTAATGGCAAGACCCCATTTTGTAAGACAAACCGTAGCGCTAACTGAGCGACGCTGACCCCATATTTATCGGCATACGCTTGCACTTGCGGATTATCCAGTACGCCGCCAGTTGCGAGTGGCGAATATGCTTCGACCAACATATCATGGTCTTCTGAGAATTGTGTGATCTTCGGCTCAGTAAAACCAAGATAGTACTGAATCTGATTGACCATTGGTGCGACCGTCGCTTGTTTGAGGACGTTCTTTAAATCGCGAACCGCAAAGTTTGAGACCCCGATTGCCTTGGCAAGGCCGCTGTCATAAATGGCTTCCATGGCTTGCCACACTTCCAGGTTAGCTTCATCATAGACACGTCCAACTTGGCTCCATGGCCACGGTGCGTGCACTAAGTACAAATCAACGTAATCCAGCCCGAGGTTTTTCAATGATTCATCAAAATCCGCCAACGCACCCTGATAAGATTTCGTCTCTGCGGGTAACTTGGTCGTCACAAAAATCTGTTCACGCGGAATCCCTGAATCGCGAATCGCCTTACCAACACTCGCTTCATTTCGATAAGCCAGTGCGGTATCGATATGCCGGTAACCGGCTTTAAGTGCTGCTCGAACAGCTTGATATGCGGTGTCGCCACCCGGAATTTGCCAAGTCCCAAACGCCACTTTTGGAATCTGGACGCCATTTGCTAACTGATAAGTTGATGTTAGAATTGCCATGTTATTTTTGCCCCTTTACTGATTTGGATTGTCGCTGCTTGGTTGGATCGCCAACCAGTGTCGCCGCAATGATTGCCACTACGACGACCGTCAAAATTTGAATAATCGCCATAAAACCGTGACCTCCTTGATTGAATACTGATTAGTTTAGCCCCTTAGAGTAACTCTAAGGCAACTGTAAAGTTCTCAAAAATATCACTTTTTTTATTTGCCGGTGAAATGACCCGCGCCTGCTGAGCAAACGACCGACCAATATCTAGTTCTGGCGAAACGTATACGCCAAGTAAAAAGGCCATTCAGACAGGTTTTCCCATCTAAATGACCGTTTACAGCTAATTAGTCATAAATACTATCATGCCGGAAAATAATCGACCCAGCTAACGCGAGTAGTGCCGAGAAACCAATGGCGAGCCACAACACTGGCGCCCAGCCAAGTTGACCACCGAGCCAACCGAAAAGCACTGGCCCGATCGCAGCTAACAGGTACCCGGCTGATTGAGCCATCCCCGAAAGGTCGGCCGTTTCAAAGCCGTTCGTTGTTTTTTGCGTGAAGAAGACGACTGCCAAGCTAAAGGCTGCACCGGAGCCCAACCCGAGTAGGATGCACCATAAGGCTGACCACCCAAAGCTGGTCCCTGACATCAGAATGCCGCCGATACCTGCGATAAAGCCAACTCCAACGACCCAAATCATGGCCAAGACGCCGCGTCGTTTACCCGAACTTGTGGGAACGATAAAGGACATCGGTAGCCCGCTCAATTGCATGATCGTCACCAAATTACCCGCGACAATCGTTGAAAAGCCATGGGCGGTGAACACGGTCGGTAGCCAGGTCAACAGGGAATAATAAACTAAAGCTTGGAGGCCAAAGAAGGCGGTCACGACCCACGCTAAGGGCCGTCCCCACACCGAACCGTGCGTCACGACTGTCGAATCTTGCTCATCATTTGTCGCTACTGGTTCCCGATGGTTGTACTTCAAGTTTGGCAACCAGACGACCAGATTAATCAGCCCAATCACTGAAAGTACCGCCATCGTTGCCGGCAAAGACCAGTGTGCGGCTAGTACGCCAGAAATACCGGTCCCAAGTGAGCCGACTAGCAGCATCGACAATGTATACTGACTTGTTGCCACTGGGATCTTAGTTGGAAAGTTATCCTTGATGATTGCCGGGATCAAAACATTGCCACCGTCAGCACCAATGCCCACTAATAGCGTTCCGATAAACAGTGCCGCGATGGTTGGAATGACCCGCAAATAACTACCAAGGGCTAGAAAAATCAGCATCACATAAATCGTCAACTCATTACCAAACCGGCGCCCCCAGTGCGCAATCAACGGTGACATGACCGCGAAAGTCAGTAATGGAATTGTCGTCAGCAGTCCGGCCATTGAGCTCGGCAGTCCCAGCGTTCGTTTCAAACTGCTAATCAGCCCTGGCATCATGGTGATGGGCAGCCGCATATTAGTTGCCGCCAAAATCATGCCCAGCGTCAAGTAGCGGCTATGTTGATGAGTCGTTGTCATATCCTAATATCTTCTTTCTATATCGTTATTCGATATTTATCGAACTAATGGCCAAAAAAATTACAGAGAATCCAAAAATCCTGGCAAAAAATGGTCAAAGGTCGCCCGTTGCAGTGACAAATACTTCGTCTGTGCTTCACGGCGCGTATTCGTCAGTCCCACTAAGCGTAGCGCTTTGAAATGATAGGAAACGGTCGACTTGCTAATGCTTAATTGCGCCCCCACTTCTCCGCAAGTCATTTCCCGCTGTGCTTGATACAGCACGCGAATGATCCGTAACCGATTATCATCTGCCAACGCCTTGAAAATTGCGACCCGTTGTTGATCTTCTTGATTTTGTTGGTTTATTTCGATATCCATGAAACAAAGGTTACACCCAATTTAAAATGAATGCAACTCGTCTTCACGGGTGAGGACGCAATCAGTGTTGTCACTTGAACGCTATGGACAATTCCGCTAACTAACGCATCACACCCTCCCCAAACCCATCAGAATCGAATTGATGGTTCTGAATCTAAAAAAAGCAGTTAGCCCCAAACAGACTAACTGCAACAGCGAGTCGGCAGCGATCACTGTCAACATACTGATTGATTCACGTTAAGAGGCGACCCGGTCGCCAGTCTTCCAGATACCAGGCACGAGCCACAAAATCAGCACTAAGTTGATCAGTAGCAAGAGCGCCGTCATAATAAAGACCGCATTGTAATTGAACCAGCCGGCGACTAAGCCCCCTAATAAGGCACCTAGCATATTACCGATGGCTTGAAACGATTGATTATAACTAAAAATCGTGGATGTTAAATTAACTGGCGTATTCTTAGTTAAGACCGTTTGGATTTCGGGATACAGTGCCCCGTCAGAAATCCCAATTGCAAACCGTAAAATCCCTAATGCGACGACACTGGTGACGATGCCTTGTGGGAAATACATGATCACCGCAAAAATATAGCCGAATAACAAGACTTTACCCGAACCATGATGGTCACCATAACGGCCCAGTCGCGGTGCGGAAAAGATGTTTGAGATTCCTGGTAATGCGGCAATGATTCCGGCCACCACCGTGATGGGCCCTTTATAATGCATCAATTCACGCACATACAGACTAATAATGGGCGCAATTGAAGCATTCCCAAATTGAACAATGGCGGTCGAACAGAGCATCATGATGATCAGCCGGGGATTTTGAAACGCCGCCAACGGATTGCGGCTATCGCCAGGATTGCGATGATGTTCGACAGGTTTAAAGTGTTCTTGAACAAAGAAGAGGCTCAACAAAAAGGCCACTAGCAATAGGCCGGCCGTAATAAAAAACGTATTACGGATTGAAAACAGTTGGGCCAAGAAGCCCCCAATCACGGGGCCAAACAACTGACCACTGACCGCACCGGTAATCAAGGTGCTCAATGCCCGACCACTATACTTACGCGGTGCTTGCGACGCCACTAAAGCCTGAGCATTTGAAATGAACCCAGCAAAGACCCCTTGTAACGCCCGCAAGGCAATCAGCTGCCACACATTCGTGACTAAGCCCATCAGCCCCATAGCAACCGCCATCCCGAAGGACGCCCGCAGTAACATGATCTTGCGGCCCTTCTTATCCGCAATAATGCCCCATAACGGTGCTGAAATTGCCGAAATCGCGTAGTCGGCCGCGAACGCCAAGCCACTGTAAAAGGTCACTTGGGCCTTGGTAAAATCACCTAACTGACTAACAAATAATGATAAGAACGGCATAATTTCACTGAATGCCATCCCAGCAACGAACGTACAGAACCATAAAACGATTAAATTACGATGCCATGGTCCACGTTCGCGTTCTGCGTCATCCACGCTCGTCATCTCCAAATCTAGTGTTACTAATTTTCAGTAAGTGTTATCACGATAAATAGCTTATCACACTTTGGGCAAGGTAGTGACAATTATTTCCCGGGAAATAAAGTCGTATTTCCGGGTAATTTGTGGGCGAGCTGAGCTGTTAGTATCGCCCCAACTAACGCCTAACGCAGACATTAATCGACTTAGAATACTTGGCAATTGGCTAGCACCGCTAACTTGATTACCGCTCGAATTTTCCAGCCCTCCACACGGCATTCATTAACGCCTAAAAAAGGCACCACCGCCAAAATGCGATGGTGCCTTTTTTAGTGGGACTAGTTAATTACTGAATTTCAATGGTGCCATTATCGTCACTTGCTTGCGTCTTCGGCAACGTGATGGTTAAGACTCCGTCTGCTTGGGATGCACTGATTTTGTCCGCCGCAACGTTTGGTAACATGTATTGACGTTGCAACGTGCCAGTATGACGCTCGTTCATCACAACATTTTGTTGCTCGTCTTCATGGTCCACGAAACTATCCTTTTGAACCTTGATCGACAAGACATTGTCGCGATAGTCGAGCTTAACATCTTGCTTGTCAATGCCTGGGACGTCAACCTTAACTTGATATTGGTCATCAGTTTCACTGATATCCGTCTTCAAGACCTGATCCATATTTTCAAATGGTGTCCAGAAACTCCGTGCCAACCGTTCAAACGGATCCATCATACCAAAGTCGTTCCGATTCATTAAAGTATTAGCCATACTAACAATCCCCTCTCAAAATTTAATTGGCTATTAAGACCGGCCAGTAATTCAAATCTTTGTTTGACCTTTCCTGACCTTCAATTAATATCTTAACAGCTTTTTGAGGGAATGCAACAATTTAGCACTCAACTACCTCGAGTGCTAAATTTTGATTTCGCGAATGCGTTTCATGAGGGTCACAAACCGCGCTAGCTCAGCATCCGAGTAGTCGTCAGCGATGGCCTGTGCCTGTTGTGCAATCGCCGCGTCCAACTGCGTATGCAACTGTGCAACCTGTTGACCAGTGGGCGTCAGTCTAACCAGTACTTCCTTATTATTTGTTAAATCACGGTACTTCACGGCTAAGCCCAGTCGTGCCAGCTTGGTCAACCCGCGCGAAATCGTCGCTTGTGATAATCCGGTCGGTGCGGGTAACGCCTTCGCACGACTGGCGCCCACCTGTCCAAGAACCGCAATCATTTTAATATCGGTCGTCGACAGTTGTTTCAGGACTGCCTGTAGCTGTGGGTCCGTCGTTTGGCGCATCGCCCATTGTTTTTCTTGATCATCCACGCTATCCTGCGCAATAAATTGGTTTAATTCTGACATTAATTGATCGATCAACATTGCCATCAGGAACACTCCTTTTTAATTCATATGAATAAATACTTGCTTAATCAAATCATCCAGTCTATAATACCATTTTGTATTCATGTGAATCAATAATTTTCTGGAGGCCATTAATATGGTAAAAATCGGCATCATTCTCGGTAGTACCCGCACGCAATCCAACGGCCGATCCCTATTCAATTACTTAAAAAGAAACCTTGATCAGTGGCAAACTGACGAGGCCATCACAACGGCATTCTTAGACCTAGCACACTATCAGCTGCCATTCTTCGACGAGTCTGAGCCACCAATGGCTAATCCCCACCGCCAGCTTCCTGCCAATCAGCAGCAATGGCTAGACGACATGGCAGCCATGGACGGCTACATCATCCTAACGCCGGAATATAATCACGCCATGCCCGCAGGCCTAAAGAACGCCTTAGATTTTTTGGCCTTCGAAGGGCTGCGAAAACCAGTCAAACTGATCTCATATTCGGATAACATGCGGGGTGGCCAATTTGGCGCTGCAGCGCTCGTCCCCGTCTTGCAACGATTAGGAATGGTGGTCCTGCCTAAACCAACACCCGTCGGCAACGTCCCCCAAACACTCCAAACTGACGGACAAGTCATCCCGGACGCACCATTAGCCAGCCGATACGAAAGCGGTTTACAACGTGCCGTTGGTGAAATTGCCTACTACACAACCGTCCTCACGCAGCACCCCTTCTTGACTGATTAAATTGGTAGCGTTCCATGTCTAAACCTGCTACATTATAGTTAATATCAAAAGGAGGTATTAACTCATGAAAATCAATATTCATCGTTCTGCTACCAATCGGGTGCTGGCTGGTGTCATCGGGGGCATCGCTGAACATTTCAACTGGAATGCCAACATTACGCGCTTGGTATTCGTGCTTCTAGCCATCTCACCGATGTTTCCTGGTATCATTGCTTACCTCATCCTCTGGCTATTAATGAAGGATCCGGTCGAAAGCTAAGTTGTGGCGACGCACTAAACATCGTCACGCTACAGCTTGGATGCCGGGTTTAACCTGCTACAGTTATGACTTACTTACGTTTAATCATCAGATAATGAGTCCCAGTTGCCGCATCCTCAGCTAGTGCTTGCTGAATCGGTGCGACTGCTGGAGCTCATTTTTACGCCTGTGACTGATTTTTACCCCGATTGGTGAAAAATAACGCGCCCACCGGTCTTTTTCAGCGACAAGACTGTCAAAATCTGATATATTATTGCAACCAACGTAATAATTAGTCATGAATTTGTCAAATATTTTAATGGTAATCAACGTGATTGTTCGTATATAATATTATTTATAAGAGTTTTAATCAGAAAGGATGTGGCGAAATTGGCCTACTTAACACGCAATAAACGTCGTGATTTTACAGAACCTCACCGGTAATAATTTTATTTTTAAGGAGCGAATTGAATGATAAATGATGACAACAACCAGTCGTTGAGCGCGAATAATGAAGCGCAAAACGACTCTCAGAACCCTCCCGATGCGGATAACTTATGGCAGCTTGATGAATCAGCCTTAGCTAACAAGTACGCGACTGATCCTGAAAATGGATTGAGCACGGCTGAAGCTGCCGCTCGTTTACAACATAACGGGCGCAACGAACTGGAGACTAAGCGTACGTCGCGGTTCGTCCAATTCATCAAGCAGTTTAATAATAGTATTATCTACATTCTTGCTGCCGCCGCAGTATTGACGTTCTTCATGCACCACTATTCGGATTCTATCGTTATTGGACTGGTTATTATTGCCAACGCCATTATCGGTTACGTCCAGGAACGTCAGGCCGGCAACGCCCTTGAACGAATTCGTGAAATGCTGATTTCCAAAAACTTCGTCATCCGTGACGGTAAAAAGTTAGAAATCGACGCCCGCGAATTAGTCGTTGGGGACTTAGTCAACTTGGAAGCCGGTGATGCTGTGCCTGCCGACATGCGACTGATCTCCGCGGATAACTTCAACGTTCAAGAATCCGTCTTGACGGGTGAAACCAACCCGGTTGAAAAGCAAGAAGAACCGATGACTGACACGTCACTGGCACTGGCGGACCGCAAAAACATGGTCTACGCCTCAACTGCCGTGACGAGTGGTTCAGCCGTCGGAATCGTAACAGCGACCGCCGCCGATACCGAAATTGGTCATATCCAGCAATCCGTGAGTGATGTCAAAGAAACTACGACACCATTGATGCGGAACTTGAACTCGCTGGGTGTCGGCCTCTCAATCGCAATCGTGGTTGCAGCGGTGCTGTTATTCTTATTAGGGATGGTCATGGACACCTACAGTCTACCAACCTTGCTAATTGCCGTCATTACGATGGTGGTTGGTTCCATGCCGGAAGGATTACCCGCTAGTACCTCAGTCGTATTAGCCATGGGGACCCGTCAGATGACGAAGAAAAACGTCATCGTCAAATCCTTACCAGCCGTAGAAACTTTGGGTGCCGTTGACATTGTTAACACCGATAAGACTGGGACATTAACTAAAAATGAAATGACGGTCACCAAAGTCGTGACACCTGAGCACACGTTTGACGTGACCGGGGTCGGCTATGATGATAATGGTGGCGTCAACTTCGATGGTCACTTAAAACTCAATGGTCAAAAAGTGAACTGGCATCAAGACAAAGCAATGGAATGGCTCGTTAAAATTGCGGGTCAAACCACTGACGCCGAACTGCATTTTGAAAATAATCGTTGGGAACTGACTGGTGAACCAACTGACGGTGCCTTAACGACGCTGTTTCGTAAGATGACCGGTCACGACCCAGAAGTTGACGAAATCGAGTCATTACCGTTCGACTCCGCCTTTCGTTTCTCCGCACGACTAGCTGACTTAAACGGTCAACGCCTATTGATGGTCAAAGGTTCACCCGCAACCGTCCTGCGTTTGACCGACCAAGCCAACCAAACGGCCTATTGGGATAACGCGATGGACGATTTGACTGCTGATGGCCTACGGGTTGTCGCGCTCGCTTACCAAGTCGTTGATGATGACGTTACTGATATCGACCCGAAAGCAATTAGCGGGTTACACTTAGCCGGTTTCGTCGGTATCATTGACCCACCACGTGAAGAAGCTGCGACCGCAATCGCCGAATTACGGCAAGCGGGGGTCGACGTTAAGATGATTACCGGTGACCACCCTGACACCGCAATGGCGATTGCCAATAAGCTGAACTTGGCTGCTAACGTCAAGGCGATCACTGGTCCCGAAATCGACGCGATGGATGATCAGCAGTTGCAAGAACACATTGACGACTACAACGTCTTTGCGCGGGCCACACCGAACAATAAGCTACGAATTGTGCGTGCCCAGCAGACAAATAACCACGTCGTTTCCATGACTGGGGACGGTGTCAACGACGCGCCCGCCCTTAAGCAAGCCGATATTGGGGTTGCAATGGGGATCAAGGGGACTGAAGTTGCGAAGGAATCGGCTGACATGGTGCTGGCTGATGACGACTTCGCCGATATCGTCGCCGCCGTTCGTGAAGATCGCCACGTCTTCGATAACATTCGTAAGACGATTCGTTTCTTATTACCAACGAGTTTTGCAGAAGGCCTCGTGGTCATCATTAGTATCTTGATGGGCCACGAATTACCGCTCTACCCGACCCAGCTGTTATGGATCAACATGGTTTCCGCGTTGACCATCCAGTTCGCCTTCATCTTCGAGCCACCCGAGGCCGGCATTATGGCACGGGGACCACGAAACGTGAAGTCCGGGTTATTGTCGAAGCTTGATTATTTCGAAATTGGCTACGTTTCCTTCCTGATTTCAGGACTCGGAATCTTCGCCTACGACTACTTGACCGCACTTGGTTTACCGAACGTGGTCGGTAGTACGATGTCACTGAACATCATCATCTTTGGTAAGATTTTCTACCTCTTCAACTTGCGAAACGACCACCCCGTCATTTCCAAGTATTTCTTCCAAAACAAGATGGCGTTCTACATTATCGGTATTCTGATTCTCCTCCAGCTTGGCATCATTTACTTGCCATTCATGCAATCCGTCTTCCATACGACCAGCATCAACTTCTGGTATGGTTGGGGCATCCCAATTGTCTGCGGGATCGTCGTTCTGATTGTGACCGAAATCGGGAAGTTCATCCGTTTCCGGCGAATGGGTAAAGACCGCGTGCTTGATTAGTTTAGTTGCCGAATAAAAACCGCTCGACCTGGTGGGTCGGGCGGTTTTTTTGGTGGGCCTGGGGTTGAGGGGGAGTGACTACTATTCAAGATGTACGGTAACACGGGGGTTATTCTACAACTGCTTAAAATGACCACTGTCCGAGACCCGGATGACAGGTCGAAACGATCCTGTTCTAAACTTGCTTGATATGACTACTATTCAAGACATGGAGTATCAGGCGTATACGGCAGGTAAAGTTCTAAACCTGTTTGATATGACTACTATTCAAGACTATCTGGTGCGCTGTTTACCGTCAGCAAGGGTTCTAAACCTGTTTGATATGACTACTATTCAAGACAAACTTTACACTTCTATGTTGAACGGGAAAGTTCTAAACCTGTTTGATATGACTACTATTCAAGACGGTCTACACCAGCCACTTTGCAAATAATTAGTTCTAAACCTGTTTGATATGACTACTATTCAAGACCCGTGAACCAGTTCCGCAGCTTCAGCGCCAGTTCTAAACCTGTTTGATATGACTACTATTCAAGACACGGCGCGTACCCTGATTACAATTGTAAATGTTCTAAACCTGTTTGATATGACTACTATTCAAGACGAAAAACCACCCCGCGACATGACTTAGATCGTTCTAAACCTGTTTGATATGACTACTATTCAAGACAGTGGTAGCTTAATCTGAAACGTTATACACGTTCTAAACCTGTTTGATATGACTACTATTCAAGACCGGCATTCTCACATAATCCACTAATTAATTCATATCACGCCAGTCTGCTAAATTCTCGTCAACATAATAATAACAGCAATTCTTGAACTTTTCCATCCGATTCGTTTCTGAGTATTCAATGATAATAACCGTGATGTCTAAATCTGCCACTTGCTGTTCAAAAACGGCCCATTGTTCCGGGTTCAAATAGTGGCTGACATTGGTCATTACAGGGCATTGCTTGAGTCCTAGCTCAACATGAGTTTGAACAAGCGCCTCTAAAACTGCACTAGGATTATGCGTTAAATCCGTGGGAAAGTGAATTCCAGCAAACTTCAAAGCTTGATCCAATCCTGGTGCTTCCTCTACATCTAATGGCAGATCCAATAGAAAACTGGCTTCCATTACTTTGGCAATCATGGCTCGGCTTTGATCCAAGACCGCCACTTGTTGTTCATCGGCCATTAACTTGATAATCTGGGTCTGTATCTTCTTCATAAACAAGCGGTTTAAATCGACTGATAACATCAAATCGCCGTACCAGCTACATTGACTGCTCATTGTTTGCAATTCGAGATTATCGTTGCTCACACGCAAGTCATCCGTCCGGTCACGAAATCCCTGACAGATGTCTGCGTACATTTGACTGTTCCCTATGTCTAAAATATTGACCTGGCCTGTGTTGATTTTAAACGGCGGGAACGGATAGTATGTTAGATTCATATGACGATCGTCCTTTCAGCCGAATTTAGAACATCCGTGCTAGGTGCACCTTGAATGTAGTGCATTGCTTGATACTGTTTCTCAGTGACCGTCATTGTCTGCACTTTTCCACCCTTGGGTGCCAGTGGCGCAATGCGCTTTTCCACAAATTCAGCCGCCTTCTTATTAACGCAAACTCGAACATAGGTTGAATACTGCATCATTAAAAAGCCTTCACGAATCAGCGCCTTGTGAAAATGCCGGTAAGCACGCCGTTGATCCGATGTATCCATTGGAACATCAAACATGACTATTAATCGCATGACTCGATACCTCATCTGGTAATTTCACCTCAATCTTCAATTCTTCCGTCTCGCTGCTTAAATAATGCAGGCAATCTGCAACATATGTTGTAATCGCGTGACTGACAATCGTTTGATGTCCGTTGAATCCAATCTCTAAATCCAACAATGAAACCAAGCCAATCTTGATATCTGGCGTGAATTCGTCAAAACGTTGCTGACTGACCCATTGATCAACAATTGGTCGAAATGGCTCCATCAAATCAGAACCTAGGTTAAATTCATTCTCATTATTTTCATGATGGATTCCGATACAAGTGAGATAGCCATTCATAACAATCTCACGGTTGACCATCGATAGTAGGATGGCGTATCCATAGTTCAACGCTGCATTGATGGAACTAAAATCTCGTCGATAAAAGTCCTCGCCAAACAGCAATGAGAAATACTTGTTGGCCACAACAGCTTCGCGATTAGTCACATCGTTTAGCTCTAGCTTGTCTAACTCATCAACGAGTGGCTGAACGTTGCCACCAACAAAATCAACAACTTGAATCTGATTAAGAATTTTACTGCCAATATTCTTCGTCCATAGCTTGGCAATCCTTGATTCCGGCCAGGCAACTTGCTGCCGAACTAACTTTGCTGTTCGGCGTGTTGGATAATAGTCGTTTACCTCACTGATTGGTTCGCCTTGGTGATCTGTGAAAATCACCTTCACGTGTGCTTCAGCTAATGCACATAAAGCCGCACTAGTAATCACAGCTTGAGTCGTCCCCACTAACAATAACTGGATATCGCTCACTGGAATCACATGTTTGTCAGTGCTGGTCTGAACAATAATTCGATTCATCGAATACGAAACTTTAGCATGTTGCGTAATAATCACATTGCGCCATCCCATTCATAACAGCTCCCTTGATTAAATTCACTTTCCATGATAAGATTCACTTGTATCAAGTTCTAAACCTTCTTGATATGACTACTAGTGTCAAGATCAAACAAGGCATTTTGCCGAGTTTCACCTTTTGAGTCCGTATTCGGACCATTACATATGTATCAAGATGTCGCCCATTTACTGGGCGACATCTTTTTTTCTACAAATCTTTTAGTGCCACTTTCCGTTCAAATAATCCTGTTGGAGATTGATAAATAATTTCTGCTTGGTCGGTTAACTTCAATCCACCCGGAACCTGTAGCTGTTCAAAACTAGTTTTAGCTCCCAAAACTTTTAAATTGCCAAACGATGCATTTGTGTGTAAACCGATAAACAAATTATTCAGCACACCATCTTTACCGATCACGAATTTATTTTTGACCGTTTTATTCTTAGTCGGCAACGCTGCAAATTTCTCTTGAGCACTATTCAAAATCTGCTTGAACTTATTCATCTCATAGAGCGGGAAATACCGATTTACTTGAGCTAGCGTTGTCTCAAAGACTGTCAATAAATTCTGTTCCGTTTGAATATCAGTGTCATTCCGCTTTCCTAAGAACGCCCGCTGAATCGTTAACGGTAAATAAAGTTCTTGAATATTATGATAGTAAGTGTCTGTCCCTAATGCGAACCGATGAATGTGCCCCTTCACTTCATCTCGTACGACTTGTTCAAAGCGGACCTTGGGCAGTAGTACTTCATAAGATTGTAACTTCTTATTGTTTTCATTGATCATTGCCCCGATGGCCTTTGTGACCGCTTGTTTACTAGTCAAGCCGCTTGCTTCCAGTTGTTGAATTTGAGTCACCATAGTTGTTGGAATCCCCACCACTTGATATTGGGTGTCTTTGTTAGTTACTACCTTAACAATGGTCAAGTAAGCTAGCGTACGACCAGTGTAGCCCCCATAAGTCTCCGTTGCGAAACCTTTCTTCTTCTGAATCAACCGCTTGCGGCTATCCGTCGCTTTGAAAATTGTTTGGTCAAACATCGCACCATAATTCTCTCGCACCTCATGCGTCACTAGTAATCGCTTGTAGTTGTACAGCTTTTCAAAATACTTAATATCAACCGTCTTATCCCACAAAATTTCACCCGTTTCGATGTTGGCAATCGGTTCCTCCGCAACTGCCAGCTTGCGAATGACATTGAATCGTGTCAAATTAACCGGCTGCTTAGCAAACTTGCCATAAACGAAGAATCGTTCCAGCTTCGGATACTGCTTCAATAAATATGTTCCGATAAACGCTGTTAAGGACGCATCAAACGCATGGTGATAATCATTGACTTCACGAAGTTTCGGGAAGTTGAATGTCTGTCGGAATTGGTGCGTTAGATTGGCCTTGACGGCCACAATTGACGCTGCTGGGTATTCCGAACTGATTAATTCTTCCACCAGCTTAATGACTTGACGCGTTTCAACCAATTGCCGATTGATAAAGCCCGTCGCGTACTTGCTAATCTCATCTGGTCGCATCAGCAAGTGATTAAGTTTGCGTTGCGTCATTAAGCCATTCCAATGTAATTCTCGCCATTGTGCGCCCATCTTACGACCGAATTTCTCACTAGCAAACGTATCGTTTTTTTCTCGATTAATCCGCGCACTAGTCAGTACCCGGTTATCTAACGAGTCATCTTCGACTAATGATTGCGGCAAAATGTGGTCGATATCGTACTCTGATAATCGGTCAATATTGATGGTTTCATTGGTGTATAGGTCGCGACCATTTTGCAAGAAATAGAGCACTAGCCGCGTATTAAAATCAGCCTTGGCTTTAATCTTTTCATTCAGTTCATGCTGAACTTTTTCACTAACGATTTCTTTAGCTGTGCTCTTGTAAGCTTCCACAATTTGTTTGGACCGTGATTGCGTTCGCCGACCTGCAACACCACCGCCGCGCGCTGCTTCAATGAAAATCCAGCTTGGTGTTTGCCCGTGCATCGCGTTCTTGATATCGTCAAGTACCAGCATTACTTCACGGATGGCTTTTTTATTCTGTGGCGACGTGTACAATTCGTTGATGGTATCTTGGATATCCGCATCAGTTAGGTTAGCTTGATTCGCTTCTTTAATCTGCGTTTCAATTGCAGGTTGCTTGCGCAGCTGCATAAAGTTATCACTGGTCTCCCACAAGCCATCCATGATGGAACGCCCGTTGTCATCCCTAAAAGCAGTCAGTAATTTATGCGACAACTGTCCCCAACCACGGTATCGCAGTCCACTAAGCTGTTTACGTTGGGCATCCGTCAACCAGGCCACTTCTTCAAGCTTCTGCTTAAAAATAGCACTGTCTTCAAACGTCGTTGACCATAAAATAATTTTTTCAATATCAGCCCGCTTATGTTCGTCGGCGATTGCTTCAGGCAAAATCTTTTTGAAATTATGATACGTTGATAGCGAGCTATTGAATCCTTTAGGGTCAGCAAGTCCCGTTATTTTGGGCGTTTCTCGATACTCACCGGCATCCATCAAATTCTGCTGAATATTTTTGACGCTAACATGTTGGTGTTGCTTAAACACTTGATTATACAGACGTTGTTTTTGTCGCGGCGCCAGCTGTTGGTCCTCAACTCGCATATTATTCAATTCATTGAGCACCATGAAGCGCTGATAAATCAGGCTACGTGCTGGGAGGACATCCTCACCAATCAAGTAAGTATCCGTTGTTTGCATCCGTTGAATAAACGCCGTCGCTGAAGCAATCCGATCAACTTTTTGATCAAAATTCCATGGTGTAATTGGACCTTCTGCTTTACGGACCATCCACGCAAAACCAGCGCCAGAAGTGGCTTGTTGGTCCTCTTTTGTAATGAGTGGTCCAACATAGTAAGGCACCCGAAAACCAACTAGTTCATCCAACTTATATGGGAACTTGCCGCGCCGTTCAGCAACGGGGTTTTCTTCACCAAGCCATGGATAATACTTTTTCTGATGACTAATTATTTGATCTAATTCATATTGTTGGACTTGATATGGAATTGAGCCGTTCTGCTTGGTGCGCAGCTTCGGCATGAATTGCTCCGAGTCAATTTCGGCTTTAATCTCCGCTGCCAGATGATTCGATGTAGCATCAGCCTCAACGTATTTCATTAAATCTTTGTAGAACATTTCCTGCGTGACTGGTTTGCTCTTGACACCATCGATATATCGATCATAGGTTGCGCGAATCTCACGCCCACGTTTGGAATCAGACTGTGAGTGAATATATTCTTTTAACAGCTTCAGGTTCTTTTCATGATGCTTATATTTCTCAACCATGTGTTGTGAAAAACGCTTACCTGCTGGAATCAATTGCGCGAGATTGACGCTGGCATATAGCTGAATTACTTCGTCCATAATCTGTTGTCCAACTTCGCTTAGTTGTTCTTCAATTTCCGGAAGCTTGTCTTGGCTTTCCTCCAACGTAAAGGTCCAATCCTTTACTACTGTGGTATCGACATTCGTTAATGTCACCACGTTCAGCTTAGCTTTGAGACCAACCAGCGCGTTCGCCAATTCTTTTGCAAAATCCTTTTGACGCCTCTTTTCAGCAGCGCTCGCTCCCGTCAAAACTGCCATGAGTGGCAAAATTTGTGTTTGCTGGTCCGAACGCGACAAGTCTGTCCGTACCAAAATCTGCTGGATTTGTTGAAGTTGTGCCTCATCAGTTACCAACTTAAGATTTAACGTCTCCTCGGACTGAGTAAACAGATCATTAAGCTTCTGGAAGCTAGTCGCTAAATGCAAGCTTGCACTACCATATTGACTGGCTGGTCCGGTACGCAAAAAATTCCCGCGGTATTTGACAATATGATGAATTGCCAAGTAGATTTCCCGAATGTCAAATTTCCGGTCGCTCGTCATCAACTTGTCTCGTAAATGGTAAATTGTGGGATAGTCATGATAAAATTCCTGATCAGTCCTGTCATTGAACAGCGTTTTTGCCAATCCATTGTAGTTCGGGTCCCGAGGCGAGATATCCGAATACTTACGCCGGGCAAAAAAATTCGGATCGATTTTACTGATTGGTTGATCAAAAAATTCGCGTAACAATCGCAACCGCCACTTTACCCGCTTTAGACGGCGTCGAGTTGTCCGAAAGCCACGACGATCCTCGGCAGTTGCACCTTCCTTAAATAACCGTGCTCCAAGAGCTGTCTTCCCCTTGACCTTTCTAACACGTCCGTTCATATCGACGACGGTCCAACCGACCGAATTCGTCCCGATATCTAAGCCCACACCATACGGTTCGTTCATTTACATGTCCTCCAATTATGTTTAGATTATGCACCTATTATCGCGCAAGCATCCAATCATTTGCAACAGGCAAAAGTTGTTCGTGTCAACGATTGTAAGCGCAAACTAAGTTAAAATAATTCGACCTAGATCCGACTGTTAACGTTGCATTCAAAAAGTGCAGTGCGATTGGCAAAAGTTTGCCAATCGCACTGCACATTTCAACTGGATTGCTTATTTAAGTCACTTGTTTTTCCTAAAGTCTACAGCGTCTTCAAAAACGCCAACAACGCCTCATTAAACGCCGCCGACTGCTCCGCCATCACAATATGACCGGCATCTGGAATCACGACGCTTTGCCCCAATGGCGCCATTTTAGCCGTCACTGCAGCGAAGTCTGAATCAAAGAATGGCGATTTCTCGCCTGAAATAATCAAAAATGGGACGGTGAGTTGCCGAACGATGTCACGCCAGTCTTGGACCGCATGGTTGACTAATAGTGGGAACATCAGCTTGCCATCAAAGGGTGCCTGTTCTTCCACGGCCGTAACCCGCGCGTAAGTATCATCATCGATGTGTTTGAACGTCGAGTGACCGAGTGGCATCCGGAAATAGTCCGGAAAGTCGACCCACTGAACCGACTTAAATCCGTATGGCCAGTCGGGGGTATTGATCATCTTAGGTGACTGGTCGACATCGATCAACGCCTTAATTCCCGTATCACCATATAGTGAAACGTAGGCAAACCAGGTCGCCGCACCCATTGAGTTACCTAACAAAATCGGCTGCTTTAGCTGCAACTTTTCAATTAATTCATGGGCATCGACGGCTCGGCGACTCATCCGCAATCCCTTAACCGTGTGCTCCGACAGACCTTGACACCGACCATCCAGATTAATGACCCGATAGCCCGCTTGCACCAATACTGGGATTTGGGCGTGCCAAATATCCTTCGAGCCACCAAAGCCCGTCAAAATAACGATTGGTTGCCCGCTACCCTGGTCCGTATAATTTAACTGAACATGGTCTGACGTTATGAAATGCATCTCACTCGCTCCTTTATTGACTAATCATTCAACATCAGTATTGAACTTTGCTGGTGTCAATTTATTTAACCGTTCCAGCCACTGCTTTGTCTTGTTATCCATCATCGTGCTCGTCAATGGATCCGGTTCCGTGACGGTCGGCCCCAATAATTGGGCAACCTTCTCCCAGTCAACGCCATTCGCCGTTTGAATGCTGGTCTGTAAGCTCTGAATCTGGTCTGTCTGGACTTGTTGCAGTTGTTGGCGATTATTGTGGGTCATCGCTAGCATCGTGTTGACCGCTAACTGCTCGGTCAGACAGGCGCGCCACGTCTCAGCGGTCAGTGGTTCTACTAGACTAATCCGTTCTTGCAGTGGTACAGCCGGAACTTCCTTAGTTAAAAACGCTGTCCAATGGGGCATCTCCTGATCAAGCAACGCATACCCCTGCCAAGGCAGTTGCCGATTGAATTGCTGCATTGCCTGTTTGGTGAGTGCTGTCATGGACCAGGTCGTTTGCTCGTCTTCATCTAGCAAATCTTGGGCATTCGCCAACCACCGCGACATGAAGCGTTGCATCGTCTGTCGCATGACTGGCCGCTGTTGGCCGGCCTGTGTTAAATGGTACCGCACCTGCAGAAATTCACCGACTGCACCAGGCCGAATCGCGCGCTGTTCCTGTGCTTGATGTCGCTGTTTTAATTGCCGGAGCCGTTTTTGCTTACTGACACCTGCATAACGTCCTTGTTTAACCATCTCGCCACCACTTTTCTGAGTTTTTATGCGCTCGTTTTTACGATTAACATTGCTATCAAAGTTGCTATTAACTTTGATAGCAACTTTACTATTAACTTTGATATTAACTTTGATATTAATATTAATAGCAACGCAGTCTTAATAACGTTACCTAATTTTACCGCAACAAATGGCCAAAATAAAAGGTTCTTGCCGTTGCCAGCAAGAACCTTAATTGGTCCATCTAAAATTACAAGTTATCTTCCTTGTTCCCAGCATATTTGCGGAAATAAATCAGGGTCATCACGATCAAGAAGACGACACCGACTAAAATCGAATAACGTGTTTCTGGGTTGATAAACATAAAGAGCAACGTTAAGGCTAAGAAAGCTAACGTTAAATAATTGGAATACGGTGAAAATGGCATCTTGAACGGATGGTTTTTCATCTTAGCCGCATTTTGCTTCCGAAAAGCAATCTGACTCACTAAAATAACGACCCATGGCACCATTCCGGGTAGCACACTCGAACTGTAAACCATGACGAAGATTTCACCGGCATCCTTGAAGAACATTGGTAAGACGACGTTTAAAACGACCCCAATCAGAATCCCAGTTGCAATCGCAATCACGGAATAAAAGGGTACCCCGTGGCGGTTCAACAACGTCATCTTTTTCGGTAATTGATGACTTTCAGCCAACGTGTAGGTCATCCGACTCGCACTGTAGATCCCGGAGTTGGTCCCGGATAGCGAAGCGGTGATGACCACGAAGTTGATAATTGAAGCGGCCGCGGTAATCCCAATTTTCGCGAAGGTTTGCACAAACGGCGAGCCAATCTGGCTGAGTTGATTCCACGGATAAATGCTGACGATGACGAAGATGGCGCCGACGTAGAAAATCAAAATCCGTGCGACGGTCGAACGAATCGCTTTGACGATCGTACTTTGTGGATTTTCAGCTTCTCCGGCAGTGACCCCGATGAGCTCGATCCCTTGATATGATGCGAGAACAATGGCTAACGCGAACACGAAGCCCTTGACGCCACCAGTGAAGAATCCGCCATGCGTCCACAAGTTACTAATTCCGATCGGTTGTCCATGATTTCCAATCCCGAAAATAATCAATCCCAATCCGGCAATAATCATCAAAATAATCGTAATCACTTTGATGAGCGAGAACCAGGTTTCCAGCGTCCCAAACATTTTGACCGAAATCAAGTTGGCCGCACATAGGAAGACGATGGCGATCAGACCTGGAATCCAGTCCGGTAAGTTCGGCCACCAATAACGACAATAGCCGCCCAGCGCAATCATTTCACTCATCCCGACGACCACGAATTGGAAGATATTGCTCCAAGCCGTGAGATAACCGAAGACTGGGTGAATGTATTCGGAAGCAAACTTGGCGAACGAACCGGTATTAGGGTCGACGTACAACATCTCACCCAACGCCCGCATTATCAGGTATAAAAAGGCCCCTGATACGATGTATGCAATTAGCACGGACGGCCCGGTCCACTTAATGGTCGAGCTCGAACCCATGAACAGTCCGACCCCAATCGTGCCGCCCAGTGCAATCATTTGCATCTGGCCCGTACTTAGTTTTCTCTGCATAAAATACTCTCTTTTCATAAATCAAAGAACTCACACCGCCCATAGCAGGCAGAATGGTATATAGCCTTTATCATAGCTAAAAAAACGCACCGACGCAAACGTATTTCCCGACACATGGTCAGAACGCACCCGATTTCACGCGGTTTCAGCTAACTCTGTAGAAATTTATCAACTCACCACTTTCAACGGCAATAATCGGTATAATAAGGGTAATCAAACTAGAAATGAGGTTTCGTCATGGCAAATTATATTAAAGAAATCCGGGCCTTAGTCGGTCACAAACCAATCATTTTAAACACCGCAGCTGGTATTTTGGTCAATGATCAACAACAAGTCCTACTGAATCTGCGCACTGATACGCATAACTGAAGCTTACCCGGAGGCTATTTGGAATACGGTGAGACGTACGCAGCAGCTTGCGTCCGGGAATATAAGGAAGATAGCGGGATCGACGTTGAAATCGTTGATCGCATCGCCATCTTCGACAAGGGCGAGACAGCTTATCCTAATGGCGACGTCGCCCAGACAATCAGTGCCCTCTTTTTGGTCAAACCAGTTGGCGGTCAAGCATTGACCCACGCCACTGACGAAACGCTCAAACTAGATTATTTCGACTTCGACAACTTGCCACCATTATTGAATCAGCAAAACGCCGACATGATTCACGCGGGGCAACAATATTTACAGACGCATCCTCAGTAGACTCAGTGTTGATGCAATCAGTCCGACAGTGGATGCGCTGCCGATGAAATTTGGTCACTCCGTCATTCGACCGCCGCTTGCGACTATCACTTGGCGATTATCGTCACTCGCAGTCGTAGCGGTTGGTCTCGGTGGCCATCGATTGCTAGTGACTTTATCAGCGATAAGCGCGCTAAATAAAAACGTTCGCTGCTGCTATGCGTGAGACGCTGCAGTTACGGCCCCTTTTAGACGCTAAATAGACGGTTCAAGAAAGCTTCCAATTCTTGAACCGTCTATTTTTGGGATTATTTGATTTTCTAGCCTAAACCGCCTATTCGGTGAGTGCTTCTGTCAGCCACGTAAACAATTTTGACCATTCATTCAACATCATCATTCCAACCACGAAGAAAGATGCGTAACCAGTCGGGGCTTTCGGTGGTGGGCGTCATTTGTGGATGCTCCGGGTCAGCGATGATTGCAATGCGGGCAATTGCCGTTAACGGTACCTGTTGAATTTCAAACATCGCATAGTTATAAAATGCCAGGCAACCAATTAGTTGGGACTCATCATCCTTAGTTGCCGTACTGAATAACTGCAACGGATAAATGACGTGATCGACCATCCCGACCGTGGGCTGATAATAGTGCATCGTCGTGATTTCATGATAGACGACCGCGTGAATCAAGGCTTGTAGCAACGTTTCGTCCACGTCTTCAGTGCTGGTAGCCGCTAACTGTACGTATTGTTGGTAATTAGCCAGTGCATGATAAGCTTGGTCTCCAAGTGTTTGGCGGATTTTTTCGACCGTAATGGCTGTCACACTTGGCTCTAAGCGCTGACCACCCTGATAATTAGGCAACGCCGACACTAGGATGGCAGCGAGCTCTTGTTGGGTGAAGGTCGCGTGCGTTTGACTCGGCGTCTTAGGTTGATACGGCACCACTGGTTGAGAAGTAAATTGCAAGGCCAGTTTTAGCGCCGGTTGCACCCGTGGATCGCCAAATGGGGCCCAGCTAACCATGAACCCGGCCTGTTCGTGTGCCTTGAGCTGGCCAACACGATAAATCACGGCCGCCTGACTGCCATCATCGACTAAATTATCATTCAAATCGGTCCGCGCTTGCGCACTGAGCCCGACCACGTAGAAACTGCTAGCATTAGTCAATACTGCCGCCGAGATGCGATCATCTTGCCAGCGCTGGACGACATCCGCGGTAGCCGTCACCTGGCACGTGACGAGACTGTTGGCCGGAACTTGTGACCAATCCGGGGTAATCAAATAACGTTTGGTGACTTGCAAGGCATCATCCGGCGTCAACCAGGGCGACAGTGGCACGCGTTGATAATTGATAGGCCGACCATTGCACAGTACGACTAAGGTCCCTAATGGCGTTTGCAATAAGTGCTTGGGCATCGCCCCCAGTGAGGTTGATTGTGTCGTCAACTGTTGACGCGCCTGCATCGCTTCTACCGAACTTTCGCCAGTAGTCGTGCGCCAGACCATCACGGATAGATGCTGCTGCTTTTTGTCCAATTCGGTCACTGTACCGTACAACAGTTGACCTTGATCCATCAAGGCAGCATAGGGCTGATTCTGGTAACGAGCAATATAGCCCAGTTTTTCATGCTGGCACGTCCATACTGAGATGGCATTGTCATCATACTGATTGTTAGACTCGCGTTGCAACAGCACTGGTAAGCCGACTTCTAGTTCAGCCAGCACTGGAATGATATTGTCAATGTATCGTTGACCAACGACCGCAACGGTATCCAAGGCTAGCCCGGTTGCTTTAGCTGGTTTTTGTTCAGTTATCTGAACAATATCAGTTATAGCAATCACCTCGACTGGTGCTGTTTCTGGTTCGATTGGCCGTGCCAAGATTTGTTGTCCCTGATTAACGACCGCAATCACGCGATACGTCTGCTGCTGATTGGTCGTAATGCGCATACCCATTTCAATTTGTTTCACAATATCACCCCCACATTCAATTTAAACTACCTCTATTATACGTAACCGCTATCATCATTGATAGTTTAATGAGTCGTTTCGCAATTTCAGCTTACATAGCTGGCCACTGGGTTGTGATACCTCTTGGCTGTGATGAAACAACTTGTGTGACCAAATGTTTCACGTGAAACATTCTGCGCCAGTTACACACTCGAGAAACTTGCGGTTAGAAAAGCCTCTTAGAACCAGCAACAACCAATCCTGATAACAGGGCTGGTTTCACAGCAGTATCCTTACACCAACTCGACGCTATCCATCATGTACGCATCAGATCAAGCTACCAAGCCTAGTGCTAGCCCGGTCATTAACCCACGTCAGTTTATGTTTCACAGTCAATCTGCCACTTTACGTGCGTTATACAGCCGACCCCATTTCTCCATTTCCATCACGACTGGCTTTAGTGTCAGGCCAAAATCAGTGAGGCGGTATTCGGTCTTAGGCGGAATCACCGGATACACCCGCTTGCTAATCAGCTGATCGTGCTCGAGCTCCTGCAATTGCAATACCAGCATCCGGCGCGAACAATCCGGCATCCGTTTCTGTAACTCGCTGAACCGACAAACACCACTCGTTAACAAATGATACAAAATAACGCTCTTCCACTTGCCAGCAATCACTTGTAAGGTACTTTCAACCGGGCACCCTGCCTGGCAGTCAAAAATCTTTCTCGTATGCATACACAATCCCCATTTCTGATGGTTAACTTATAAGCAGTATACCATTCACGCGTCAGCCTGAGACCGTTACACGCTTGTAACTAAGTGCAAACAAATTCACGTCTTGTTTTTGACTCACAACGTCGTATATTTAAGGCAAGCTAAGGGGGATGTTACTCATGAAGAAAATGAAGGCAGTTGGTTTCTATGCACCATTACCCATTGAATCACAAGACAGCTTACAAGATGTCACGCTTCCTGTGCCCGTCGTCAGTGGACATGACTTGTTGGTCCAAGTTGCGGCTGTATCCGTTAATCCAGTCGACGTTGGGGTTCGTCATGCCAAACGGCGGCCGCTTTCCGCACCAAAGATCATTGGTTGGGATGCTTATGGCACCGTGACAGCGGTCGGTGACCAGACCAGTCTGTTCAAGGTGGGTGACAAAGTCTACTATGCGGGCTCGTTCAAACGGCCCGGCAGTGACAGTCAATACCAGCTCGTAGACGAACGCATCGTCGGCTTGGCGCCCAAAACCATCCGACCAGAAGAAATTGCAGCCATGCCGTTGACGGCCCTGACTGCCTACGAAGCACTATTTGAACAGTTACAGATTCCATTGACCGCGCCCTCACAGTCGCAACCCTCAAAGACGATTCTCATAATCAATGGTGCTGGTGGGGTTGGTTCCATTGCGACCCAGTTAGCGAAGTTAGCCGGCTTGACCGTAATCTCAACCGCCTCACGTCCGCAAAGTATTGCCTGGACAAAAGCACACGGCGCTGATTTCGTCGTCAATCACCGCAATGACTTGGTCCACGAAGTCCATCAACTCGGACTGAAATACGTGGACTATATCTTGGAGCTGAACGACCTTGATGGCCATTGGAATGAAATGTGCGACTTAATCAAGCCATCCGGTCACATCGCTTCAATTACGGAAAACCACCGCCCCATCAATCTCAAAAAGCTGACTAAGAAACGTGGCACTTTTGCCTGGGAGTGGATGTACGCGAAATCTTACTACGGCACTGATGACCTGCAGTCTCAACATGAGATTCTCAATCAAATTGCGGCTTGGCTGGACCAAGGCCTGATTTCGTCCACCCTCACCAAAGCACTGACACCCATCAATGCCGCCAATTTGCGGCTGGCCCATCAGCTGGTTGAAAGTCAGCATATGATTGGGAAAGTTGTGGTTAGGGGTTGGGATTAAGGGCGTGAGTCCCATTATATTAAGTCACGCGAATACACACAGATTGAACAGTAAAATAATCACCCCGAGAATTTGTGGAGATTCTCGGGGTGATTATTATTTCTAGCGCAAGGTCCTACTCGACGCACGCTATTCTGGTTCATTTACTTTAATCACTGTATCTCGATTCACCCATTCAGCAAGCCGCCACAAACCGCGCAAACAGTTGTGCTTGAATCGAATCAGCTTGCTGCATCATTTCAGGGTGCCACTGAACGCCTAATTGTAAGGCGCCATCCGTCGATTCGATGGCTTCGACGACCTGGTCTGAGCTCTGAGCAACAGCTTGAAAGCCATCCGCCACCTGCTTCAATGCTTGATGGTGGAATGAATTGACCGCCAGCTTGGTCGTTCCTAAGTATGTCGCCAAGGTCGACTCAGGGGTTACGGTCACTTGATGACTACCATAAGCGGCTAACTGGCCCTGCATGTGTTTGAGCGTTCCTTGCCCCGCCGGTAGATAACTCATGTCCTGATACAAACTACCACCGTAGCACGCGTTCAAAATCTGCAAGCCACGGCAAATGCCTAAAACGGGTTTATCTGCCGCGTGGGTCGCCCGAATCAGCGCCATTTCATACTGATCTCGTTCTGGGTCGATCCCACCCAGCTTGGGCTGTGGCTCCTCACCATACGTCGCGGGGGCCACGTCTGCGCCACCGCATAACAATAAGCCATCAATCAGCGTGACGTAACGCGCAATCGTTGTCTCATCCGTCGTCACTGGCAACACTAGCGGCACGCCACCATTAGCCGTAATCGACCGCAAATAATCGCGGTTCACGTAATCGCGTTGCCGGCCCGGAAACATCCGACTGTCGACCGTAATCACACCAGGTGCAATGCCAATAATTGGTTTGCTCATTCTCTTTGCCCTCTTTCCAAAAAAATCCCACGGTAACTGAATATTACCAATGGGATTATCATTTACTTTTTATTAGAAATTGTCAACGACTAAGCTCGCCGCGCGTCAGTGGCGCTAGTTTGACGACTAAGCCACTCAACCAGACCGCTAACCCTAAACCAACTAGCACTAATAGCGTCGTGCCACCAATAAAGTCTAGTTTTTGGAGCTGATAGTACGCAACGATGCCAATCACCCACCAACTAAAATTGAGCCAGTATGGTAACGTTGCTTTGCGGATAAAGTAGGTGACGAAGATAATCGCGTACAATGGCGTGAAGACAGAACCAATCAGGTACAAGAAGTTCTCATAGTAGGTCATTGCCACGGTCAACGCAATCACCAGCCCCACGACGGTCACGCCAATTGCGAGTCGGTTAATATGCCGACTACCGGTCAAATTCGCCAGACTGGTGGCCGCCGAATACGTATCCAAGAAAGTCGTCGTGACCGTTGAGAAGACGATGATCAGTAACGCAATCAGCCCGAGACCTGAGCGTGTCAACAGGGCCGTAATATCGGTTTGGCCTGTTCGCAAAACGACTAACAACCCAGTCACAAACATCACGATGCTCCCAAGCATGTAGCCCCCAGCGCTGACCAGTGCAACGGGTAACGGTCGGTCAACCCGCTGCGTGTAATCCCCAATCAGCGGTAACCAGGACAGTGCCATCGTGACGTTTAGCTCGACTGCTTGACCAAAAGTCAGGCTGTCTGCCGGTAGCGAATGTGCGGTGGCGGGAGCCATGAAGACCATCGTGAGCATCAGGACGGTCCCAATCACGAGTAAACCGACCACGAAATTGTTGATTTTGAATAGGAGCTGACTGCCCATCAATAACCAACCGATAATCAGAACAGCCACAATCGTTGCCATCAAGATAGGACTTTTGAAGCCAAATAGCTGCCCGCTGATACTGTTCATTGCTAGCTGGGCATTGACGATCATGACGGCGGTCCAACCGACCAGTTGTAAGGCATTTAGCCCAGAAGCTAGCCAGACACCACCCTGACCAAACGCCAGCTCAGCTGAAGCCAACGCCGAGCGGTGCAGCTTGGCACCTAAGTACCCAGCTGGCACCAAAAACAGGCCACAGCCAATCAGGTGGCCGAGGATAATCGCCGCTAACCCGCGCGTTAACCCTAACGGCGCAATCAACGTTCCCGTCAGGATTTCGGCAATTGAGATGGCCGCCCCGAGCCAGAGCAAGAATTGACTACGAAACAAGCGCCCTGTCTTCATAGTTGCGCCTCACTTGCCGTTAGCATTGCCTTAACCGTCGCAGCCATATCAGGACTCTGCGCTAGCATTGAAATCACCGCTGCACCCGCAGCTCCCGTCGCCGCAATCGCCGGCAGCTGGTCGACCGTAATCCCACCAATTGCGACAATCGGCCGTTGTGACGCTGCCACTAATTCCCGTAAGCCAGCTAACCCAACGACTGGATCCGCGTCAGCCTTCGAATTGGTCGGAAAAATCGGCCCACTGCCGATATAAGCAATGCCATCAATCTGATTAGCCACTTTAATTTCTGCTAATGTCGAACAAGATAGTCCCACAAATAACTGTCCTGCGACCCGTTCAATCACTTGTGTCACGCGGTCATCGCTTTGACCGACGTGAATGCCATCCGCCTGCAATGCTAAGGCCAGTTCCACATCATCATCCACAATAAACGGAACGTGCGCGTCTGAACAGCGCTGGCGTAATCGCTGACCAAGTGTCAACCGTTGGGCGGCCGTCAACTGACTAGCGCCCTTATCACGATACTGAAAAGCCGTAATGCCGGCGTCGAACGCCGTTTGTATGACCGTTTCTAAGTCGCGACCCACCACGTCTTGTGTGCCACAAACAAAGTAGGCGCGTAGTTGGACTGGTTCAAATTCAAGCGTCATGGATGGTCACCTCCTCACTGAGCGCTGCCCAATGATTTAAGGGACCGTGACCATGCCCAACTTGGATACCGTCTTGAATCGTTCCCGCCACGTAAGCTTTCGCTGTCTGAATGGCAGCTGCCATGGACTGACCCTTCGCGAGTTCTGCGGTGATGCAAGCCGACAACGTATCGCCAGTGCCGTGCGTCCGCACCGTTTCGATTCGGGGTGCCGACATCCAAAAGGCAGTGCCATCCGCCAACAACACAAAGTCATTCGCCAAATCCGGATTGTCGCCGTGGCCGCCCTTAATAATGACCGTCGCCGCACCTAAATCCTGTAATGCGTGCCCGGCTGCGACCATGTCTTGATTACTGGTGATGTGGTGTCCCGTCAACCGTTCAGCTTCTGGTAAGTTGGGCGTCACCACCGTTGCCAATGGGAGCAACTCATCACGAACCGTCTGAATAGCATCTTCAGCCAGCAGTGCTGCGCCACCTTTGGCAATCATGACTGGATCGACCGTCAGTGGTCCAAAATCGACTCGTTTTAAATTTTCAACAACGGCATGGACGTGTTCAGCATCCGCCAACATCCCAGTCTTACAAGCGCGAATCTTCAAATCCGCCGCCAATGAGGCAAACTGTTCATCGATCAATTTAGTTGGCATCGCCATAAAATCTTGCACGCCCAACGTATTTTGCGCCGTCACGGCAACGACGACTGCGGTCCCAAAGACGTGCCGGGCTTGCATCGTTTTCAGATCAGCCATGACACCGGCGCCACCGCCGCTATCCGTCCCGGCAATCGTTGCAACTTGTGGAAATTCATTCATAAAACTCTCGCGACCCTTCACTTATTTAGTTTAATTTTGCAATTGCTTGAATCTCTTGCACCGAGACGAGGCTCAGCCGGTCGATCAAATCGATGGCAAACGTCGCCGGCCGCGCAGCCGTCATCTGACTAGCGACCAATTCGCCAGCACCCGCCAAGACGACGCAGGCCACTTGAGCCGCATCATAAATAGCTGTCGGGCTCACCGCGGCAAACGCGACAACGATGCTGGATAACAAGTCTCCCGACCCGACGTGTAGCTGAAAGAGTGGCGTTCCATTGGCAACTTTAGCGACCCGTTTGCCATCCGTAATAACATCCGTGGGGCCCGACAAAATCACGCAACAGTTAAATTGCTGCGCACACCGTTTGGCAATTTCGACCACGTCACCCTGGCCCGCACCGGCATCAATGCCCTTCGCTTGCCAGTCGATGTCAGCTAGCGCGGCAATTTCGCCCGCGTTTCCCCGAATCACATCGACCGAAAACTTGGCTAATAGGTCCAAAGCGACTTGTTTACGATAGGGCACCGCCCCCACCGCAACCGGGTCCAGCACAACTGGCTTATGATACTGATTAGCCAACTTTCCAACAACGGCCATTTGATTGACCTGTTGCGTCGTCAACGTCCCCATGTTAATGCAAACTGCCCCCGCAATTTGGACTATTGACTCCGCTTCCTGTACTTCTGCTGACATAATGGGCGACGCGCCCAGCGCATTCAACCCATTGGCAACGTCCTGGACCGTGACAAAGTTGGCGATGTTAAAAACGATTGGATTTTGATCGCGCAACGTGTTCAATAATTGTAACGTCATTTCAAGTCTCCTCCTTAGTCCTGGTCACGGCTAATAAAAAACGACCACTGATCAACTTACATCGATCCAGTGGTCGCTAATAGTAGCAATGACACTTTCCTACGCAAGTTTGAGCTTACAGGTTCGAAGGGATCGGCACTTACAGCACCATCTCAGCCCATTTTTGGACACCCCTAGTGTTTTGAGAATTCAATTGTTACCCTCTAGTTTACCGATTGTAACCGGTAACGTCAATCTTTGTGTCAGCCCATTATTCGCGCAAACACAACGTATTATCGTTTAATCTTCATTGACGTAATGGTTATAATAAAGACAACTAAACTTTAAAGAAAAGAGTGATTGTCGATGCAAGCACTAGTTGTCCCTGCGCCATCAGATCGTTCCTTAGAACAGCTTGAATGGCAAGAACGGCCCATGCCTGAGCTGGGAGCCGACGAAGTTTTGATCAAAACGCAAGCAGTCGGTCTCAATCCGGTTGATTACAAATTAGTCCTAGGTGGCGATGACGCCTGGAAATACCCCCACATTTTAGGCCTGGACGTGGCCGGAATCGTTGAAGCGGTCGGCGCTAAAGTCACTGACTTTGCCCCTGGTCAACGGGTCTGCGGTCACGCGAATCTGGCCAAAGATGGGACGTTTGCGGAATATACCTGCTTGCCCGCTGCCGCTCTCGCCAAAATTCCAACGACCCTCAGCTTCGAAACTGCCGCGGCCAGTCTCTGCGCTGGTTTGACCGCCTACCAGGCTTTGTTACGCAAGGCCAACCTGAATGCGGTGCACACCGTCCTCATTCATGCGGGTGCCGGCGGTGTCGGCAGTATGGCCATCCAGTTGGCGAAAGCTGCGGGCAAAACGGTCTATACGACGGTCTCACAACGCAAACAGGCCTTTGTCGCACCGCTTCATCCTGATGCGCAAATCGATTACCGCCATGAAGACGTGACGGCTAAGATTCAAGCGTTGACCCAGCAACGGGGCGTCGACTTGGTCGTCAACACGATCGGTAATCCTGAGGCTGACTTGCCCCGCTTGGCCTACAACGGACAGCTGGTTTGCATCCTCGAGACGCCTCAGACTTTCCCAAAGAACCAAGTCGTCAGCGTTAGCAAGCTCGATTTAGGTGGCGCCCATCGCAGCGGCAATCCTGCCCAAGTCGCAGACCTCGGTCAAATGGCTGCAGCCCTGTTAGCTCTGATTGAAGCCGGCAAAGTCGACCCCTTGATCAGCGAAGTCTTGAAGCGCGACCAACTTGTTGATGGCTTGCAGCAACTCCAAGCAGACCAAGTGGCCGGTAAACTAGTGGTAACGTTTGACTAAGGGTTGCCACGTTTGTTCACCATGATTCAGTTATCTCAACAATTTTCAACAAACGCATTTTAACGCAGCATATCAAGTCTCGTTGTTACGCTTGCTGAACGGTGATTTTGACAGGCCTAATCGAATCTACAGAAAAATGCACTTCAAGGGCGGCCTTGAAGTGCATTTTTGGGGTGTTAGCCAATGACCATCATTGGTAGAAATTCGGCTGGTATCATCGTCATTGGCGCCATGGACGAACAGACCCGTTTGCCGCCACCTCCTCGTCCATGGTGGACTAAATCAATTATTAAGCAAAGGTTGCCAATTGGGCCTTCGTCAAGGTGTCGTTCATGCGACCACTACGGAAGCCGCCCAAGTCAAGGGTCACGTAACGGAAGCCTAACGATTGTAATTGACGGTTGACACGGTCGTTGAAGACCAAGAAGTCGCCAATGCGTGCTTCTGGTAATTCGATCCGCGCAATGTCATCGTGGAACCGGACCCGCACCGTTGGGAAACCTAAGTCCCGCAAGTACTTTTCTGCGGCCATCACTTGGGCAATGTTGTCATGCGTCAACGTCGTGCCATATGGGAAACGTGAAGATACGGAGCATGAGGCCACTTTGTTCCAGTTCGTTAATCCAAGTTCTTGTGCTAAAGCCCGTACATCCGTTTTGAAGAAGTCGGCTTCTTGTAATAAGCTCCGAGCGCCCGCTTCAGTCCGTGCCTTCAATCCTGGCCGATAATCATTTTCGTCATTTTTGATCATGCCATCTAGAACGGCGGCACTCCCATTGTTTTCAGCAATGGCGTTCAACCGGTCGTAGAATAGTTTTTTAGCATAGTACCAACTGTCAGGCGTATTGTGTTTGATGTGGTCGTCACTCAAATAATCGAGAGTCGTCCCTTGTACGTCGGCGCCTAATTCTTCGGCTAAACTAATGGCTTTGTCGAACTCTTCATCCGTGAATAATTCTGAATTGGCGACAACTGCCGTCACGTTATCACGGCCCAACACATCCAAGGCCATTTTTAAAACTAGGGTACTGTCGATACCGCCGGAAAAGGCCACCGTGACCCGTTTTAAATCTTTTAAGGCGGCGATTAAAGTTGCTTTCTTCGTTGCTAAAGTTGTCATAAATTCCATTCTTCTCTCTTAATTTAATTAATCCCAAAAAAGCCATGCATGAACCAAGCGGCACAGGCAGCACCGACAAATGGCGCGATGCCGGGAACGATGATGCCATATTGCCAGTCACTATCCGCTTTGTTCGCAATCGGTAAAATCGCGTGAGCAATCCGGGGCCCCATGTCACGCGCTAAGTTCATCGCGAAACCAGTTGGGCCACCTAGTCCCATCCCAATCGCCCAAACGAGCAGGCCAACGCCAATTGGCACGATCCCCGGCGTTTTGATCTCAGAGATCGCTAAAATACCAGAAATGAAAATAAAGGTATCGAATAATTCCACAAAGAAATTCCGCGGTAAGTTCCGAACGGCTGGCGCGGTACAGAATAAATTCCGAATCGTGATTGGTGAGATTTCATCCGTCGACGCTTTGAAATGGTCGGCATACATGATCCAAACAATCACTGAACCGACAACGCCACCTAACACTTCGGCAATCGAATACGGAATGAACGCTGACCAGGACAGGTTTCCTAGTAAACACTGTGCGAGCACCATGGCCGGGTTGATACAAACGTTGCCAAAAATGAACAGCGCGATGCTGATTCCAAACCCCCACGTCGTAATCGCAAAAATATGACCGGAACCCCGGTACTTAGTGCCTTTCAACACGGAACTACAATGAACGCCCACCCCAAAAATAATCATGAGGGCCGTGCCCATAAACTCGGCAATTAGCTGATGTCCCAAAAAATTACGCCTCCTCTTCAATTTGGTCTACAGCAACCAATGCTGCCTGGTAGACCGTCCTAAACGGAATATGCAACTGTTGCGCCAGCTGTGCGCAATCCGCATATTCCGGCATTGTCTTCTTAATATCTTGATAGGTCGCCACTTTAACGCGAACGGCCCCGTACGGCGTTGCGACGGTCAAAAAGTGCCGTTGCATAATGGCGCGCTGCCACGTTTGGTAACGCACACCAATCGTCGTGGTCTCCTGTAAAATCAACTTGGTCAGTAAGTCTTGATCGTCAACGTTTCCCAATACCGTTAACTTAATCGCTGGCCGATCTTTTTTCATCTGAATCGGGGTAAAAAACACATCGTATGCGCCCGCCGTTAATAACTGGTTCATCACGTAACCCAGTCCCTCACCCGTCTGGTCATCCAGATTGGCCTCAATCATCAAGACCGCATCGGCCGTCTGTTCAACGACTTGCTGACTTAGTTTTTTTTTCGAATAAGACCGCTCGCAACGCGTTAAAGCCACCCGTATCTCGTTTGCCAAACCCATAACCGACCTTCGTGGCAACGGCACGTTCTGGTAACGGCCCGAAGTCTTGTACTAACGTCTTCACAATGCCCATCCCAGTCGGCGTGATCAATTCTGTATGCACATCTAACCGTTGCTGAATCGGAATCGCGCTTCCGACTCGCATCTGCATCACCGCCGGAACGGGAACTGGCATCTGTCCGTGAGCCACGTTGATAAAGCCGCTGCCATCACTTAAGGGTGACGACAGAATCGTATCGATCTGCATCAATTCCAACCCGACGCAGCAACCGACAATGTCGACGATTGAATCCAGTGCGCCCACTTCATGAAAATGCACCTCAGCTAGTGGCATGTGGTGAACCGCCGCCTCTGCTTGCGCGATTTCCATAAAGATCTCTTTCGCGTGGTGTTTCACGGTATCTGATAAATCACTCGTATCGATTAGCTGTTCAATATCTGCTAAATGGCGCGCTTCGTGATCGTGATGATGCCCGGCCGCATGGTCATGCTCGTGTGTATGCTCATATTCATGCACATGATCATGGTCATGTTTATGGTCATGGTCACATTCACGTTTATGTTCACATTCATGCTCATGTTCATGATGATGTCCATGTTCATGATGTTGTTCCACAAAGCCATGGTCCTTGCCACCAGCGACCTGAACGTCAAAACTCGTGCCATAGATACTACTCTGAGCTTCCCGGTGGCGGGTCAATTCATAACCGTGTACGTGTAACTTAGCCAATTCGGTTTTTAATTGCTCAAAATCAAGGCCTAAATCGAGTAGCGCGCCCAGAAACATATCACCGCTGATTCCCGAAAAAGCATCTAAATAAAGTGTTTGCATTCGTCTTCTCCTTGTTCAGTTAACTGAATCTTACATTTGATTGATCATACTAGCCGAATAGGCGGCGCCAAAACCATTATCAATATTGACCACGGTAATCCCCGACGCACAGCTATTGAGCATCGTCAGTAACGCGGTCATGCCTTGAAAGCTGGTTCCATAGCCGATACTCGTGGGCACAGCAATCACCGGTTTGTCGACTAAGCCGCCGACAACACTGGCCAGTGCACCTTCCATCCCAGCAATCACGATCACCACCCGGGCGCCACGAATCACATCGAGTTTGGCAAACAGTCGGTGAATTCCCGCAACGCCGACATCATAGACCCGTTCAACGCGATTACCAAACGTCTCGGCCGTGACTGCAGCTTCTTCGGCGACCGGTTGATCGGACGTTCCCGCCGTCACTACGGCAATGTAATCTTGAGTTTTCGGTGCCGGTCGTTCCCCGACCGTCATACACTGCGCCGTCGCGTGATAAACGGCCGTTGGCAATGCCGGCTGCAGTGCCGCAAATTTGTCTGCAGATAACCGGGTCGTTAAAATCGGTAATGCTGACGTTGGTGCCGATACCGACTGCTGTGATAACGCCTTAACGATGCCGACGATTTGGGTGGCCGTCTTACCCGCACCGTAAATGACCTCAGGAAAGCCATTGCGGCGTTGCCGGTCTAAATCGACGTTTGCAAAACCCAGTGCCGCTGTCTTGTCCGCTTCTAACTGTTGTGCGGCCGCCGTCGGACTCAATTGCCCAGCCGCTACTTGTTGTAGGATTTCTGTCGTGGTCGCCATGCTACTTCACAATGACGCCTAAGCCATCAGGAACGACCGTTACTTTGGCTGCTTGCCCCTCACGCGCATAGGCCTTTGCCATCGCTTCATCAAGGGTCGTCGCCAATTCCATGTGCATATTGGTAATCAAGTCTGGGTCGACCAGATCAGAAACAAAGATCACATGATGATGCACGAGGATGCGGGCAAAAATTTGCGCTGTCCACTGGTCTGGAATCGTCTTGAGCCGCAGCGTGTTGATTGCTTGGTCCAAAAATTCCTTGGGGTCGTCAACGTCGGCTAAATTATGATAAAAGCCGTCGCCACCGTGACCATCACGCGCACCGGCTACCATAATGATCGTGCCGCCTTCCTTATTGGTTGCTTCGGCCGCCGTCATCCCTTTAACGGCTTGATAAATATTTTGATCAAGCGGATAACCACCGTTAGTCGAGATGGCAATATCACAGTCGATCGCGGGCACACTGGAGAGTTCTTTGACAAAGTCACAACCCACTTTATGGGCCGCTTCCATATCGCCGGCAAAGGAGCCAATGATTTTTTTATCTTCGTCTAACACGACGTTGATAATGAACGCCAGCTTAGCCGTCCGCGCGGCGTAAACCATGTCTTTGTGAATCGGATTATGCATTAAATTCCCAGTCCGCGCTTTAGGTGAATTAATAAATTCGCCCGAGTGATTCGCCATGATGGTCTTATATGAGGCGATGCCCGGCAAAACCGACTTGCGCCCACCTGAAAAACCAGCAAAAAAGTGGGATTCAATGAAGCCTTCAGAGATCAGTAAGTCTGCTTCGGCTGCGACTTTATTAATAATGCAATCGCCACCAGATGGCAGCTGGCCAATTTTGACCATACTACTGTCGTCAGTCGAAACGTGCATCACGATTTCCTCATGATTGACGATGTCTTCACCATACTTATTAACGAGTTCTTCGTGCGTCGAAGGCCGATGGAAGCCGGTCGCGACTAGAATTCGAATCCGGGCATCCGGTGCTACTGACCGAATCCGCCGCAATAGAATTGGCGTGATAATGTGGGAAGGAACGGGGCGCGTGTGGTCTGAGCTAATAATGACGATATTGTGCTTACCACGTGCGAGTTCTTCTAACTTAGGCGTGCCGATCGGATTGTCTAATGATTGTTCGACCGTTTCCTGTTCTGATAATTTGTTATGATATGTTGCAGCTTGCGACACTAACTTACCGGCATAATTTTCATCGCTAATTTCAGCCGTAAGTGTGCGCTTGTCATAGGGTAAATCAATTGAAACCATGACTTTGAGCCATCCTCTTTCCTCAAAAGCTAATTTTTGCATGCACGTTTTGTTATACTAGTAGTCGCGACGGTTGTCAGCTACATTTCAAGTTTTCAAAAATAGTTAACAAATGTATACTTTAAATGCGATTGTCACAATCACGAAAACCGCTATGCTTAAGAAGCGTCATTGTCGTGATTAGCGTTGAGAATCGCTATTTTAATGCACTCAACCTTAAATTTATTCACGAAAGAACTGAAAAACTAAGATGGTATTAACTGATATTGAATATTTACTGAGTTATTTGGAAGCCCATCACGTGCCAACGATCCAGAAAAAGCGGCACACTTATTTGACTTATCATGGTCTGGCCGAGCATTACACCTACGTTTTGAAGGACGGCATTATCAAAAACAGCATTATTTTGCAAGACGGGCGCGAATATAATTTGTCTTATATCGCCAAACCAGATGTGATCTCCCTGTTGCGCGATGAGGTCTCCCGATCGACTGACCAGCCGTTTAACGTCCGCATCGAATCCGAATACGCGACCTTTTATCAAGTCAATCGCGTCGCCTTTTGGAAGTACGTCAATAGCACGCCGGAGCTTCAAAATTACGTCAAGAACTACTACCGCAAAAAGTTGTCCGAAAACATTTTGCGCCTACAGCGAATGGTGATGAATGGCAAGAAGGGTGCGATTTGTGCGTTTATATATAGTCTGGTGGATTTATTTGGCCGCAAAGTCAACGATGGTATCCTGATCGACTTCGTGGTGACAAATGATGACATTGCGGGCTTCTGTGGCATTAGTTCCCGCAGTAGCGTTAATCGAATGTTGAAAGAATTGCGCACGGATGGCGTGATTACGGTCCAAAATCACAAGTTTATTATTCAAGATGTCAGCTACCTCTTAGACCAAATTGCAAATTAGTGAGGTGCTCATCCGTGCATATTCCGGATAATTATTTAAGTCCCGCGACCTGCGGAACCCTTGTCACCGCGATGGTCCCCGTTTGGACCGTTGCCGTCTTGAAAGTCAAAGTTCAACTCAAAACACATCGTGAAACCCTGCCAATGCTCGGCATCGCCGCGTCATTGGTATTTTTGATTATGATGTTTAACCTCCCGATCCCAGGTGGGACGACGGCGCATGCCGTTGGGGGCACACTACTGGCGGTGCTGATTGGGCCGTGGGCGGCTTGCCTTGCACTGACCGTGACGTTACTGCTACAAGCGTTATTATTCGGTGATGGCGGCATCCTCGCCTTTGGGGCCAATGCACTGAATATGGCCGTCATTATGCCGTTCGTCGGTTACGCTTGCTATTGGCTGGGTCAAAAATGGCACCATGAAAAATTAGGACTCGCAGTTGGCGCCTATTTGGGGATCAACATGGCGGCACTCGTTGCAGGAATTGAGCTCGGACTACAACCGCTCTTAGCTCATACGGCAAGTGGCGCCCCGCTCTACTGCCCGTATGGCCTCAACATCACCGTACCGGCTATGCTAGCGGCCCACTTACTGGTCGCGGGCTGGGTCGAAGTTGTGTTCACGTTACTCGTCTTTCAATTCGTGAAACGCGTCGCACCGACCAACCTCTATCAGACGCCACCACGTCGAAATCACCGGCCCTGGATTGCTTTATTGCTGGGACTAGCCGTGCTTTCACCTTTAGGCCTCCTAGCAAGTAATACTGCTTGGGGCGAATGGTCGCCCCACGAATTCCAGCAACGTCTGGTGCAACAGCACATTAGCACCCACGCGCCACAAGGGATGGTCCACGGCTTTCATTTTCAAGCGCTATTTAGCGACTATACGATTGCCGGATTACCGGTTAGTCTGGGATACATTTTATCTGGAATAACTGCCATTTTGATTTTTCTACTTTTGATTCGAGGCCTTCAACATGAAACCAACCCGTCACACCGCTGATCTGCCAGCGTGGCTGCAAACGACCACGACAGTCACCACCGCCACTGCTAAGCATCAGTGGTGGCAACGGAATCAGCAGCATTTACGCCAATTACTGAGCCGCCTCGCGCAGCCGACGCCGGTCACCGTTACGACGCGCTGGCAAATCGCCCCGCAGTTCAAGTTGATTCGGTTACTACTGCTGGTCATCTTGATTGCTGTGAGCCGTAACGCCATCCTGTTATGGGGGCTGGCCCTACTGATTGGTGGCCAATTATTATGGTTACCACCGCACCAACTCCGCCACTTTATCAAAAGTTGGCTCATTAGCGTTGCGGCGGCGCTACTCTTCGTCCTGCCTAGCTACTGGCTAGCTGGCCCTAGCACCTTATTATTTTTCGGCCTCAAAACCAGTCTAATGCTGGCAAACGCCCAGTATTACCGTCTAACAACGCCGTTTCAAGCGTTATTAACGGGCTTGAAGGCGCTCCACTGCCCTGACCTGTTAATCATGACTTTAGCCATTGCGATCACTTACTTGCGGATGCTCGGACAACATTTATTGTTGACGATGGAAGCCTTAGAATTACGGACCGTGGCACCAGCGGCTCATCCGTACCGTTTGATTGGTGTGTTATTCGGTAATTTATATCTCAAAAGTTACGCGTACGCGCTGGAACTCTATGCGGCAATGGAAGCACGTGGTTTCAACGGACATTATGCACGGGCAACGACACATTCAACACATTGGCGTGATTATCTGGCCTTAACACCGGCATTAATCGTGTGGGCCGTCTTTATTTTCTGGAGGCATTAACGTGGTATTGATTAAATTGGTAAATATTTGCTATGATTATCCTGATACATGTGGGTTAAACGCGCTCAATTTGACGATTGATGCGGGTGAGTTTGTGTGTCTCATGGGTCCCAATGGCTCGGGCAAATCAACATTGTTACGGCTCCTCAGCGGTTTAGCGAGTCCCACCAGCGGCACTTACTGGTTGCACGACCAAGCCATTACGGCTGACTACCTTGCCAACGCACAACAACGCCAGCGACTCCATCAACAAATCGGGATGGTCTTTCAAAACACTGACGTCCAGTTGTTTAACACTTCGGTCGCGGCCGAAGTTGCGTTCGGGCCCCGCCAACTGGGATTATCTGCGGCCACCATCAAGCAACGTGTCGACGATTGTTTGGCATTAACTGACTGCGGCGACTTGGCCGACCGCGTCCCGTACCAACTGTCGGGTGGCGAGAAGAAGCGCGTGGCACTAGCTAGCGTGCTCGCATTAAACCCGGAAATTCTATTGTTAGATGAACCGTTGAACGGCCTCACGATCGCCGCTCAACAGCACATGCTGACCCTACTGCAACGGCTACAAGTTGCTGGCAAGACGATCATTATGGCGAGCCACAACTATCAACAAGTTCAAACCGTTGGCGAACGTTTCATTATTTTTAATCCTACCCACCAAGTCGACGCTGACCTAACGCGTACTGCCCTAGCGCAGCAACCCGCGCGGCAAGCGCAATTGATGACTTTATAATTAAGAGGAGTTGAGAAGATGCTTAATCCAAATACTGAAATCCATCGTGGTTGGAACCGGCGCGTCGTTACCGGTAAGACCTTAGCTGAATGTGACGAACGTTTAGTGAAATATTTAAACGATCAAGATTACGGTTCAGGTGAATTCGTCGTTTTACATGAAAATGACGGTAGTAACGAAAATACCGGTTACGACTTACCTGATGGCGACAAATGCTACATCAGTTTCTTGATTTACAACAGCCGACTTTAAGTTGGGGCAACACAAAAAATGCTTACTAGTGATTGATCACTGGTAAGCATTTTTTGTTAAGCTAACGAATAATGATGACGTAAAACGTTACAGCTGCCATTGGTTGTTGCCTCTTTCTCATTGGCACTAAGCAAGCCTGTCGACCAATTGCAGACTCGTGGTTAGCGAACACCCCTTAGATACTTGACGCGTTTGATCCAATCTCGTTTCACGTATGGCAGCACCACTTGACGGTCCCAGTTGTCTGCGGATGCAATGTCGTGGGCGACTAACCACGCTTCATCAAATAACCGTTGCCAGCTATCGACGAGTGCTTGGTCGTGGTCCAAACTGGCGCCAATCAAAATCAGACACCAAGCCTGAAAATTCATCGATAATACAATTTCATCCGGCACATCTAGCCACAAGTGCACCATGGCGACCCGCCGATCTGTTTGTTCCACAGCCGGTAACCCAACTGGTAATTGCGGCCAGGCCCAAATTAAAGCGTGCTGCGTATTAAGTGGAAGCCGGCGCTGCTGATATTGTGTTCGCAACCAGTCATAGGCATACAGCTCTTTCGGCCAATTAAGGTCTCTTGGCATTTCACGAAACCGCGCCGTCGTTAAGATATCCCCTGTCTGCTTGATAAATGGCCGATGCTGGTAGGTTTCTAAAAGCATGTTTTTGCACTCCGAATCTATGATTGATGTTGCTCAATATCATAACATGCGATGTCCTTAAGAAAACAACAACTTCTCTGTCGAAACAAAATTGTTTCACGTGAAACATCTTACTTCAAATAAACTCGGGTCAGTGCTTCATTCATGCGCTGGTTCTCTATTTCTGCGGCGTGAATCGCCTGTAAAACCTGCTGTTCGTCACCCTGTGGCTGCGTTAAAGCCACCCAAGCATCAACATTAGCCTGATGAACATCATCGCTTAAATGTGCCGGAAGCGCCGTTGAAGCTTGTGGTGTTGGTTTATCAATTTGCTGTAATGTGCCGCCTAGCTGGTCAATTGCTGTAATCAACGCCGCCACTGGTGCTTGCAGTGACTCGGTTGCCGTGTCGTTTAACTGACGGAAGCCAACGCTATCCCCTAACGTCCAGTTCCCACTAAAGGTGGTCGTATCCACCGAATCAGTCGTTCGTTGATACGTGATATATCGTATCGGCATTGGACCTGTGACTAATAATCCGGGCATGGCCGCTAAGTTTTGATTAATTTCCGCCAAACTCAATTCACGAAAATCATGCCCTGTGAGTTCATAGCGTCCACCAATTAATTGATAATCCACGAGGCCCATGGCTTTGACTAGGCCGGCTTGCACCTTAAAGCCATCGTACGCCACGTGCAATGCATCAAAGACATCAATCGCTTGCTTGTTCGTCCGAAAGCCAAAGTTGGGACCAGCCCCTTCTGGATAAACGAGATTGCACTGATACTGAAATGAAATCCCAATAACACCCAAATCTTGATTTGCCTGCTTCGCTTCATCACTAAATTCGCCAAAATAACCGGCAACTACTCGAAAACTCATGTCGTGGCGCCTCCTCTGTGTGACTGTTCATTTATGAATTCGTTTACATCCTTGATGTCATTATAATTTCTATTCTCACAGAATGAAAGCTATTAGTTTAGCTGAACTATCGAAAGCCACTAGCCATTTAGCGCCAACACTGTATTATTACCGTTAAAGTCCGTTAGGTAAAAAATCTGATTGTTGACAATCATCCGCTGACCAATATTTTTCCAGCCCTTGACAACTGATTTTCATTAGCGGTATACTCTTTTCAACAAAATATCGTCCTTATAAACCAATGAGGTGGAGATCAAGATTATCGTGCCCGCACAGAGAGTCATCGTTGCTGAGAGTATGGCCGAACGCAGATGATTAAATGGACCACCGAGGGCTTTTCCGAAATCGACATTTGTCGAGAGTACGATAAGACGTGCGACATACGTCAGTTGTCAGGGGAATGTTGGTTCCCTATGGAGTAGGAGTGTTTGCGGAATTTATATGACTAAATTCGTGAACACTCAATTAAGGTGGCACCGCGGTTCTCAAAAACCGTCCTTAACACAGCATTGGCTGGATAAGGACGGTTTTTTTGACTTTCAAACGGGGTGAAATACATGGTCACAAAACGATGGCAAAACTCATTGTACAACTTCAACCAATCTAATTATTCTTTTGGAGGAATACAACATGAGTTTATCACGGGGACACAAATTATTATTAACGATCGGCGGCGTGGCAATTATTGGCGGTATCGGATTCACCGTTAACGCCCATTCGCAGGCCGGTCATACCAAACAATCACAGGTCATCAACTTATCCGCTGGCTCTGAAATCATGAGCCTTGACCCGGCCAAAATGACTGATAGCACTTCTAACAGTCAACTGACGCAGGTTGATGAAGGCCTATACCGCCTGAACAGCCAGAGTAAACCAGTCAACGCCTTGGCAACTAAAACGACCGTGACCAACAATGGCCACACATATACCATCAACCTGCGCCATGATGCGCGCTGGAGCAACGGCCACAAAGTAACCGCCCATGACTTCGTCTATTCATGGAGACGGACGCTTGATCCGAAGACCAAGTCTGAATTCACTTACGTTTTTACGAATATCAAAAACGCTGACGCGATTGCGGCGGGTAAAAAACAACCGTCCACGCTCGGCGTCAAAGCTAATGGCAACTATCAATTGACGATTACGTTAAGCAAACCGGTCGCCTACTTCAAAAAGATTTTAGCCGTTTCGACCTTCTATCCGGTCAATCAAAACGCCGTCCAGAAATACGGGCAAAAGTACGGCACTTCAGCCGCCAAGACCGTTTATAACGGGCCGTTTACACTCACCGGCTGGACTGGGACCAATAATACTTGGACACTGAAAAAGAACCCGACTTATTATGACCATCAGCTCGTTCGACTCCACCAAATCAATTATCAGGTCATTAAGTCTAATACGACGGCCTATAATCTGTACCAGTCAAACAAGCTTGATACGGTCACCCTTAGCGGTGAACAGAGTGTCCAAAATAAGACTAATTCTGAATTAAAAACACTCGCTGGTGGTCGCATCGGTTTCATTCAGTATAATCAGCACGACCACGTTGCCGCCAACCAGAAGCTACGAACGGCGCTATCCTTAGCCATCAATCGCAACCAGTTAACGCACAAGGTATTGGCCAACGGATCGATTCCGGCGAAGAGTTTCGGTGTTCGTAATATGGCTAAGAATCCCAAGACTGGGGCAGATTTTGCCGATGATGCCACGGTCAACGGTACGGTCAGCTATGATTTAGCCAAGGCCCGGACCACCTATCGCCAGGCACAACAACAATTGCATCAAAAGCAGCTGACCTTGTCGATTACTTGTGGTGATGATGATGCCTCGCATCAAATCGCTGAATTCATCCAAGGTCAGCTCACCAGCCATCTACCCGGTCTGAAAGTCAATATCAAGGCAATGCCATTCACTGCCATGCTGGGCAAAGTCTCCAAGGGTGACTATCAGTTGAATCTGACCAGCTGGGCCATGGATTTCGCTGATCCATCGCAATCACTGACGATTCTGACATCTGATAGTAACTCCAACATGGGGCATTATCAAAGCAAGTCCTATGACCGTGCAATGCAAGCCGCTGAAGGCATCGACGCCTTAAATGCAACGAAACGTTATCAAGATTTAGTCCAAGCGGGCAAAATTGCATTGAACGACCAAGCAGTCACACCGTTGTATGAAGGTCGTTCTAGCATCTTGGTCAAATCTCATCTACAAGGTGTCGTTTATAACAACTTCAGTGGTGCCGCCAATTATCGAACTGCTTATGTTAAGTAATTGAACTGATGTTGCGGGCAAAGAGCATGCAACAGCTAATCAGTGGTAACCAATTAACCTGCGTCTGGACAACCGTTTCTAGCTTTGTTCAGTCTTAAAAAAACGAGATTTGCGTGAGTAACATAACTCATGCAAATCTCGTTTTTGGCGTTTGACGAAATTCTATGAAAAATTAGCATGTTTGTATCTATAAAGGTTTTCACCTTTTTTCTATCAACCATTTTCATCCTCGGACAACTGTCTTTCGACTTTTTCTTTTCGCAGTTTCAAATAATTAATAGCCTGTTTTGGATCGGAATTCGTTAAAAAATTTGCCGCTTCCATTAATGTCATTTGACCTTTATCCACTTGTTTTTTAATAAAGGAGGACAGACCGGCAAATTGTTTAAAATTAGCGGCATTATCTAAAGGACTAGGTGGAAAACCGACTTGTTCCAAATATGCCACCCATTCCTCTCTTGTCCATCGTAGTAAATCCCGGCTCATTAATAAATGTAATTCATCTAAACGTCTGCATACGGCCTCATATGGCATTGAAGATACCTCAGCAATACGAACAACCGCTTCCTTGGCAAGTGCAGGATTGGGAACTTCCCGCTGCTGTACATACTTATACCAAGTGTTAACAACTATCTTTTTTGGTAACATCAGAGCCACTGCAAAATGGTCTGCTGCACGTTCATTATCGAAATCTTCTTGGGTTGCAGCAGTTTTAATAACCTCGCTTTGTCTACCCAACATCGAACCTTCTAACGCCAGATGCCACATCTCATGAGCAGCACTATAATAGCGAGCTCTCAAATCTTGATGTGTATTTAAAACGACAAAACATTTATCCTTATAGTTAATCAAAGCGCCAAAAAATTTAGGATCGTCAATATTTTGATAGATGACTTGAGCCGTTTTAGCAATTAGATTTTCTATATCTGAAGCAATAAATATATCCGATCCAACGTTTTCTTTTAAAAAGACATCCGCTGCATTATCCGCGATTACTTCCGATAAACTACTCTGTTTACTCATGGGTCATCGCCTCTAAATCCACATAGCTTTTAATGTCTAAGAGTAGTTTCTTAAACTCCCTTGTGGATTCCCGACTTGAAAGTTCTCCCATTAAAACGTATGCGGGCTCATTAGAATCTTGTTTGTTCTCGTCCTTAGCTAATTGATTGGGTGTCATGCCCGTCACTTTACAAATACCGATCAGATGTTTAGTTTGGATTTTTCTTTCCCCTTTAAGCATCTGACTAAGCATCGTCGGACTGACTTGAATTTGTTCTGCCAACCACACTTGTGATGATTTCGTTTGCTTCAGCCATTTCTTTATGTTTTCAATTACGACTGTATTATTCATTCATCTTATCTCCAAGTCACTGGTTAAGTTTCAACAACGTGTTTATTAGACTCGAGTCTTGTATCATGCTTTACGTCCAGAAACGACCTCACCCCAGCAAAAGACTGGAATAAGGCCGTATAAATAAAGTAAAGCTTGTATTATTTCAACAATCAATTTGGTAGGGACCAGCACGCTTAAAACGACTGTTCTTCTACACTTAGTCTAGTCAAACTGTAACGTTTGTTTTTCGCCACCCACACCGGCATCGACGAACAGTGTGGATAATTTCAATTCGAAGACGACCAAGGTTGATCCAATGGCATCCCATACTTGTTGATAGTTCGGAATCGTTTTTAAATATTGTGGGAGTAACTCATCCATGGTCTTAGTGGACCGTTGTAACTTGACGTGTTGCGCGCGTAAATAAGGGTTCCCGGGCGTCCCGTCATTAGGAATCGTGATAAAGGCAATATCTGGGTTCTGATCATAGACCTTTAAGGCCGGACTCGTCTTAACCGATGAAAAATATAACGTATCCGGCTGATCCGCATACCACACAAAGTTGACGATTTTAACGTCGGCTTCGCTATTAACTGCCGTACTAAGCGCAATCTTATTCGTCGTTTGCGCAACTTGCTTTAAAAGTGCTAAATCCATGATGTCAAACCCCTTTTAGTCTTTAATGTGCTTCAACTAATTATAACGCAACCAGGTTCGATTGGGGAACATAAGTTTGCATTCATCAGTTACTGTAACCAATTTCCAATCAGTTGCTCATAATCGCCAATCAACTGTTCCTGTTCGACGAAGCGTTCTAAGACGTGAATCGTGTTTGCTTCGTCTTGAAAAGGCGCAGGTTCTAACGTTACCGCACGCGTTCGACTCGGGGAGATTTTACCGTACAGACTCAACCACTCGACAACTTGTTGCGGCGTCTGAATGGCCAATAACTGTTCCGCTGTCGTGTGTTTTAGGATTGAGAAAAATTGGGCGGCAATTCAGATGCCCGTGCTCGTCAGATCAGCTTGCGGTGCGTTCAAAGTATGCACATAATCGCAGAATTCATTGATGCGCGTAATATGGCAGTAACCGTACTTTCAGCTTCGACCACTTTTTGCATCATGGATAAATATTCAATTCCACTGCTCGTAATTCGATAAACATACGATTGCTGCATATGAAAGCCACCATTACGCATCGGCATTCGAACTTTCCGGGGTGCCACATCCACTAACCGTGCGTCCTCACTCACGACGCGCAGTACTTCTTTCAAAACCGCATCGCTCAGTGGTCGCTCATCTGCTTCTAAGTAATTGCGGTTATACTTATCTAATAAAAAATTAAGCGTCAGCGCCGTCCCACTACCCCCATCGTGGTATAAAATCGTTTAGACGTTCCACCCAGCCAGTGGGTGATTCTTGTTGCGCCCTAACACGCTCGCCTTCAGCAGTCGCTTCAATGGTTTTGAAATTTTAACGGCCACACCAATCCCTCCTTTCACCAATGCTTCATTAGCCTTAGTATAGGTGAAAGCGGTAGACCCGTCTATGATGAAAACGGGTCAGACGACTCGTCTGCCATTGTCAGAACTTCAGGTCTATATTAAGCTATTACGTAAAAGTGACCTCGTTTCCATTAAATTAATGGCATTATTTTTGATTGAAAGTAGTGATTTCGTGAAAATTATCATCGCTCCAGCTAAAAAAATGATTGTCGATCAAGACGCTTTTCCATCGCTCACGACCCCGGTCTATCTCGACCAAGCACAACAATTACTGACACGGTTGCGGCAATTGAGTTACCCCGAGGCCAAGCAATTGTGGCATTGTAGCGACAAGCTCGCGCAACCCAACTATGATTGGCTGCAAAAAGTTGACCTAACACAACAGTTAACTCCCGCTGTTTTGAGTTACAGTGGGATTCAGTATCAATACATGGCACCAGACATCTTTACCCAACCAGCCCTGGACTATCTCCAGGACCACTTGCGTATTTTGTCAGGCTTTTATGGTATTCTGCGCCCCTTTGATGGTATCGTCCCGTATCGGCTAGAGATGCAGGCTCGGCTTAAGATTGGTGCTTACAAGGATCTCTATCATTTCTGGCATGACCAACTCTATCAGGCGCTGACTCCCCAGCCAGAGCCAATCATCAACTTGGCCTCGCAGGAGTATACAAAAGCGATTCGGCCATATCTGGTGCCTGGGCAACCGATGATTGACATCGTCTTTGCCAGTCGCGTTAATGGTCAGTTGAAGACCAAGGCCACCTTAGCGAAGATGGCTCGTGGCGCCATGGTTCGGTTCCTCGCAGAGCATCAAGTGACCGACGTGGCGGCCATCACCCAGTTTGATCATCCCGATTACCAATTTGACCCTGAGGCATCCACTGACCAGCAATTTGTCTTTGTCTATCAACACTAGTCAGACCAAAAAGATTGCTTCAATAACCTTTATCATCGTCGATGCAGCTCAAAACGGCACCCTATCAGCTAGGGTGCCGTCTTTCGTGCGAGTATTTCCCGGGAAATATTACCCCAGATTTTCGTTAGTCGTGTGTGGCCAACCAGCGTTGCAGACGAGCAAAGTAGGCCGTTGGCTCATCAATAAACGCCATATGCCGGCTATGAGCGAATAACGTCCACGTCGCATTCGGCAACTGGTCGACCATCGTCTTGGCAATCAAGGGCGTACACAGGTCGTCCGTCCCACTGGTGACTAGCGTAGGCACTTGTAACTGACGCAACTTGTCCGTGTAATCGTAGTCGGCGAGCGTGCCGGTCGGGCAGTACTCGTTTGGTCCCCAGGCTGCCTGATAGGCTTGCGTCCCCGTTCGTTTAGGTCGCCGCAAGAATTCCGGGTCAGCGGCCGTGACTGGGCCACTCGCATGCTGGGTCATAAAGTGTTGGTTGGCTGCCTGATATGCCACCCCAGTGAAATCATGGTGCCGCTCCGCTTCTGCAATTGCCGTTTGCTCCGACGTCGGCATCAATCGAATCATTCGATGCTGTTCTTGCGCCCATAATCGAGCAGATGACAAGGTGCTCGCTAGAATCAGGCTTTTAAGGCCTTGGGGCTGATAATCACAACTATAGATAATCGCGAGCATGCCGCCCCACGATTGGCCGAGCAGATGAATAGCCGGCAAATCTAACGCTGTGCGTAAAGCCTGTAATTCCGCCACCCAAGTACTTGCTTGCCACAGTTCTGGCTTATCTGGTATCGACGAGCGGCCGCACCCCAACTGGTCATACATGATAATTGGTCGGCCTGTCTGACGTGATAATTCATCAAAACTTTCAAAATAATTATGGGTTGAGCCCGGGCCACCATGTAACAATAAGAGTGGTGTCAACTCAGACTGGCGATCCCCCACGATCCGATAATAAGTCTGATACCCTCGGAACGGTAAATAACCTTCCGTAATTTTCAAATAATCGCCCACTTTCAGGTTTTTAACGCTTCATTTTATAAAAGTGAAAATATTAATTCTATTCTAATACAACTCAAAGGACAATGGTGATGTAAGCGCTACAATAGATGTGCAGAAATAATCAGAAACGGGTGACTATGATGGTATTAAGTATTATTACAGTTTTAGGAATGGGATTAATTGCAGCGACTGGTGCGCACTTTGTTCACGGCGCTCAAGCCATGCATGCTGGTACGGTCGGCCATCATACCGGTCAAATGCCAGTCAACCTACACCAGATCGACCTTCGTTAATCCAGTAATTAATCTAACCAATTATTGTGGTATTGCACGCTGAATGGCTGTGCAATACCTTTTTTGTCTCGCTAACAGCGCAACTTTGACTGCAACAATTCAGTGCAGCAATCACAACCACGACCTGCTACCATGCAAAATTTCTTGAGCCCCTTGACACCCAAGCGTATCATGAAAATAATGATTATTTTTCTGTCCGTCTCGTCACACCTTCTACGACCGACAGTTCAGATTAAGGAGTGACCTTATTTTTATGAATGATTTATTCGAAAAGGCACCGATTCCTAAAGCCTACTTTCATCTAGCTTTACCCGTGGTGTTAGGAATGGTTGCCAGTATGATTTACAACTTGGCTGACACCTTCTTCGTTGCTCAGACTGGCAACGCTGATTTAGTCGCCGGGATTGCGCTCGGCAGCCCCCTGTTTTCATTTATGCTAGCAATTGGCGATATTTTTGGTCTCGGTGGCAGTGCCGTAATTTCACGGGCGCTGGGGAAACATCATTACGAGCAAAGTGCGCGTATCAGTAGTTTTTGTTTTTACATTGCGATTGCTCTCAGCCTCGTGATTACTGCGTTACTATTGGTCTTTGAGCAGCCCATCCTCGGGTTATTAGGCGCGACTGCCGCCACGCGGCCCTATATTTCAGATTTTTATCGCATCCTAGTATTGGGGTCAACGTTCATCATCGTCTCACTGGTTCCCGGCAATATTATTCGGACTGAGGGCTTGGCGCAACTATCGATGATTGCGACGATCAGCGGGACCGTTTTGACCATCATCCTTGATCCCCTCTTCCTATTTGGCTTTCACTGGGGTGCTTCGGGGGTCGCTTTTGCGAACGTCTTGGGCTACGCCGTGAATACTGGATTGCTGGTGCTCTTCATGCGCCGGACGAAGACTTTGTCACTGGCACCAAAACTCGCACACGTTTCGCGGCCAGACTTTAAGGCCGTGGTCGCAGTCGGAATTCCCGCCTCATTGACCAATCTAACGCAGAGTTTTGGGATGATGATTTTAAACAGTTACTTGGCTGCTTATGGCGCCCAAGCCGTGGCTGCGATGGGAATCGTTCAAAAAATCTACATGGTCGTCATGATGGTGATGGTTGGCTTTGCCTTTGGTGCTCAGCCCCTCATCGGCTATACGTACGGTGCCAAGAATTGGGACCGCCTGCGAGCGACACTCCGGTTTGACTTAAAAATTGAAGGCGGCTATGCTTCGATTTGTGCCATTATTTTGATGTTATTTGCCCCACAACTGATTAAATTATTTATGAATCAAGCCGCAATCATCAGTATGGGAACTCATATGCTCCGGGCGATGCTGCTGACGACACCATTGGTCGGCTTCATTCTAGTCTTCACGACGGTCTTCCAATCAATCGGCGCGGCTATGAGTGCGTTGACGATGGCCCTTTCTCGTCAGGCGGTCTTGCTGGGACTAGCCATCGTGATCCTGGCCCAGTTATTCGGGTTAACCGGGATCATCTGGGCACAACCCGTTGCCGATGTCCTAACTTGCTTGATTGGTTGGGCCCTTTACCACCAGGCGTTCAAAGCCATTCGGACGGCAGCTTAGTCCAAATTTCTTAGCAAATCCCTTTCATCATACAAAAACACCTGCGCAAGAAGACACCCACCAGGGGGCCATTTCTTGTGCAGGTGTTTTTCGTGTTGTGTTAGTTGTTTTGTGAGGATTGTTGACTGGCAATATCAGCCTCTAAGGAAGCGGTCAGCTCCCGCAGTAATTTTAATGTTGGCCCCATATTGGCACGATAATACCGCTCAGTTCCAGTCTGGTTCACTGCTACGATGCCCGCGTCCAGCATTAATTTCAAATGATGCGAGACAGCTGGTCGTGACAAGGCCACTTGCGCCGTAATCTGATTGACCGTCATCTGGTCAGTCCGGCATAGCATCACGAGAATTTGTTGGCGATGCGTATCTTGTAAAATGGTGAAAATTGGCACTCCTGCTTTGAAAATTGCCATCGTTTGTTCTGCCATCTACTCACGTCCTTTAATGATAAAAGCTGGCTTACTCGTTCGTATTCTTAAACCATTTAACACTTGCAAACGACGAAAGTCAAACAATAATTGTTGACTTTTAGTAAGCGACGGTCTAAAATCAGCACCATGCTTTGTTCAAGGTGTTAAACGCTTGAACGGATACGGAGGAACCTTATGAAGGCAGCACAGATTAACCATTATAAACAAGCCACTCTGACACTTACAGACACGCCAGTTCCTGTCGTTGGCGCCCACGACGTCCTGGTCAAAATTATGGCCGCGAGCATTAATCCGCTCGATTTAAAAATTATGGCCGGTGGTATCCGACCCCTGCTCAAATATCACATGCCGTTAACGTTGGGTAATGATTTTGCCGGCGTAATTACTGAAGTTGGTGCTCAAGTCACAGCTTTCAAAGTTGGCGATGCAGTCTATGGCCGTGCGCCTAAAGACCGTATCGGTACCTTCGCTGAGTTTATCGCGATCGATCATACTGCCATTGCCTTCAAGCCACAGAACCTGACTTTCACCGAGGCCGCCGCAATTCCACTAGTTGGTCTCACGAGCTACCAAGCGTTACACGATATCATGCAGCTTCAGCCTGGTCAAAAAGTCTTTATTCCCGGTGGTTCAGGTGGTATCGGTAGTCTGGCGATTCAGCTGGCAAAGTACTTCGGCGCATTCGTTGCCACAACCACTAGCCTGCAACATTTCGACCTCGTCCGGTCCTTAGGTGCCGACAAGATTATCGATTATCATCAGCAAAACTTTGCGGACGTATTAACTGATTACGATGCGGTCCTCGATACTCGGGGTGGTCAGGACTTACAAGCAGCCTTCAAAATCATTAAACCGGGCGGCCACGTTGTCAGTATCGCCGGCTTACCTAACGCTCGGTTTGGCAAATCTTACGGTGTGCCTATCTGGAAACAATGGTTGTTTGCTCTCGCGACCCGGTCCCTCAGTCGGTTAGAAAAGCAAACGCACGCGACCTATGATTTCTTGTTTATGCATCCGAGTGGTCAGCAGTTGACCATTCTAAACGAACTACTGGCGCAAGGCACACTGCGGCCAATTATCGACCGCGTGATGCCACTTGATCAAATTAATGACGCGTTACAATATTCGCATTCCGGCCACGCGACTGGCAAAATTGTCATTGAAGTTGCAACGACTTCAGCTGACCAGAATGCGCACTAATTTTAGGAGTGATTAACAATGAAAAAAGTGCTGATCGTCGAAACTAACGTCATGCGTTACCAAGGTACCAACGACCCCACCGGTTTATGGTTGGGCGAAGCAGCAGAGTTTGTCGATGAAATGCAGCGAGCCCACATTGACGTGGATTACGTCAGTCCGAAGGGTGGCTTCGTGCCACTAGATCCACGCAGCATGAAGTACACGGACGCCGCAACCATGGCGATTTACGAAAACCCTGATTTTATCGACCGCGCCCTGAGCCATACCTTGACACCCAGTCAGATCAAGCCTGAGGATTACGCCGCCATTTATTATACCGGCGGCCATGGTGTCATGTGGGATTTTCCAGATAATCCTGAATTGCAGGCCATTGCCAGTGCCATCTATCAGCACGGCGGCTATGTCACTTCCGTCTGCCATGGGATTGCTGGCCTGTTCAACATCAAGGACGCAAACGGGCAATTCCTGATTGCGGGCAAAACAATTACCGGCTTTACTGCCACTGAAGAGCGTCTCGCCGGCAAAAAACGGGTCGTGCCCTTCCTTAATCGCGACCAAGCAACCGCGCACGGCGCCACGTTTAGCCAACACAGTTTTTACAGTGAATATGCCGTCACTGACGGTCGACTGATTACGGGCCAAAATCCATTTTCAGTCCGCGCCGTTGCGACACAATTAATTACTAAGCTCGCTTAAAAGATGAGCAATCCACCAAGTATGCCGAATACCGACACACTTGAACGGACTGCTCATCTTTTAAATCACGTAATAAAAATGCGTTCATGTAACGTCCCAAAAGGCGCCTGATCGACATATTGGCGACCAGTATCACGGAACCCATGTTGACGATAAAACTGTTGCGCAGTGTCATTGTTAGCCAAGACCAATAGATAGATTTGCAAAAAATCAGCACGCAACTGTTGCAGGGCCGTCGTGATTAAATGGTGCCCGACCCCATCATGCTGATACGCTGGGCGCACGTATAACGAATACAACTCGCCCCACCCTGCATATGCCACATTACGGGCCGGACCATATGTACAGACACCGATGATTTCACCGGCAGCCGTTACCGCCAGTAACATATTGCGCCAATGTCGTTCAGGACGCCAAATAGCGGGTGTGAGTTGCTTAAGGGCCGCTTCAGGAATTAAGTCGCGATATGCTGATAACCAAGTCTCGTAATAGACCTTTCGAATCGACGCAAAATCACTGTCCGCTCGCGCTGGTTCAATATGATAAGTCATTTTGCTCGCCACCTTTCAAGTTGGTCCTAGATTACCCAAAATGTGTCGTTGAGGCAACTAATCAGTGGTCACGTTGAGTAATGGAATGATTTTTTAGGAATGTTTCACGTGAAACATTCCTAAAAGCCACCAGCGAGTTCAACCTCGCTGGTGGCTTTGTACGTAACTATTAATTTTTAGCGCATCCGCCGCCGATTCAACACATTCGGTAAAATAACAGCCGTAATGATGACAACAACTCCCACCATCTGAACCCAATCAACGGTTTCACCTAATAATACAAATGCCACGACAATCGAAGCTGGCAATTCCAACGAAGAAAGAATTGGCCCAATGCCCAACTCCAAGTATGGCATGAATAGTGAATACATGACCAACGGGAAAACCATGGAAAAGAGTGCAATTAGCACACCCCAACCGACCGTTGCTGGCGTGGTTGGTGCGGTAATCAATTGCGGCGACCACAAGATGGCAATGAGTATGAAAGCCCCCAAACACAGCAACCACGTTTTCGATAACGGGTCGAGGTTATTGCCTAAGCTAGCTGTGAACTGCATCGTACAAGCATATGAACAAGCGGCCAAGAAGCTAAGCAACAAGCCCCATGGTGAGAGTGCCTGCGTAATCGGAAACAGGCCAGCAGCTAAAATCGTGCCTAGCAATACCAAAACAATGCTGACCGTTTGTAGTCGTGAGGGGCGCCGATGATGAATGACTGCCCCTAGTAACGTCGACAACCAGACTGCCTGCATCAGCATCACTGCAGCCACGGCAACTGGGATAAGTTTCAGTGCCTGAATATAAAAGGTATTAGTAAACCCTGATGCCGTTCCTGCCGCAATCACCAGGCCAATTTGCTTCCAACTCGTTGCCTGGCCTTTTAAACGTGCGTGTCGAACTAATTGAATAACACCTAAGATAACAACTGCGCTAAGGAATGACCAGAACAGCAAGGGGCCATTAGCCACCCCTTCTCGCCGCGCAATTTTAAACAACGATGCCGGCACACCAAAACTAATCGCCCCGAGTCCAACGAAAATGGGCGCGATTTTCTTCACATTTATCATCCTCTCATTGACAAAAATATATTGAATATGTGTACGATGCCACTCGCAAATAAGCTTGGGTCGACATACTGAAAAGCTACCACAAGCGTCGTATTAACTATCACACCCACAATCCGACTTTTCATAGTTCCTATTTTGATAATAAATTAAAATGCACTTATTCTGTATCCGAATAAACATACGCCACATGCGCCATCTCCGGCACCTGATCCCAAGCCACCGGATAACCCGCGCCGTGTGCGCAAAAGACGGAGTCAGGCGTGTTTTCCAAGTCTGCAGTTGGGACGTAGGATTCGTCCGCAATGACTTCATCAGCATTATGACACGGCCGATAGCCATCCACCACACACTCCAATTGGCCCTGACCATGCGTGTAGGCCCGCACCGTCTGCGAATAATCTTGCATCGCTGCGACTGGCGCCACGCCGGTAATCGTGGTCAATTCCGTGCCATCCGTTGCAACACTAGTATTTGCGACCGGTGCGTCGAACTGGCCGTTCATCCGTTGAATGTCCGTCATTGCCCGGCCTACTTGGTCTTGACCAACCTCTAATCGAAAACGATACCATGGCTCTAACAGCTGACAGGCACCTCGTTGCCGCAACATCATCAATCCCTGACGCAAAGCGCGCCACGTTGCTTCGCGGAAGTCGCCTCCGACTGAATGGACGATGCTAGCCCGACCGCTGATCAAGGTCACGTTGACATCAGTCAGTGGCGCCCCAACCAGTACGCCCCGTTGCGTCTTTGCCTGTAAGTTAGATAAGACTTGATGTTGCCAATTACGACCGAGGACTTCCAAGGAACAATCAGCAGCGAAGTGCAAGCCACTACCCCGGGGTGCCGGTTCCAGCAGCAAGTGCACCTCTGCATAGTGCCGCAATGGTTCAAAGTGGCCGACCCCTTCAACTGGTGCGGTAATTGTCTCTTGATACAAAATACTGCCAGTGCCAAACTGAACCGTTAGTTGAAACCGGTCCTTGAGCAACTGTTGCAACACCTCTAGTTGAATCGTGCCCATCACTTGTACCCGTAATTCTTGTAACGATTCCGACCAGGTGACGTGTAGTTGTGGGTCTTCATCCTCAAGTTGTCGTAGTGCCGTCAAACAGGCATGCAGGTCCTCGGACTGCGGATCGAGTGCGTACGTTAATACCGGTTGCATCAGCGGTTGTTGCCCATCCGCTGCAGCGCCTAATCCCTGACCAGGATACGTCTGGGTTAGCCCAGTAATCACACAGACCGTCCCTGCATTGACCACTGATTGGGTCTCATACTTCGTCCCGCTATAGATGCGCAGTTGATTGACCTTTTGCGCGCCCAGTACCACGTCTTTAGGATGCAACGCACCGCCAGTGACTCTGACCCAGGTTAGCCGTTCACCCTGCTCATCATGCGTGATTTTAAACACCTGAGCGCCAAACTCAGCCGCAGCTGGTTTTGGCAACGTCCAGTGGTCCAACCCGGTCATGAGGTCATCGACACCCGTTAATTTCAAGGCCGCACCAAAGTAGCAGGGGAAAATCTCGCGGCGCTGAATCATGTGCCGAATCGTCTCATCATCAATCTTCCCCGTTTCAAGGTAATCGGCCAAAACGTCGTCATTTTGCATCGCAATGTCTTCCATTGCCACATCTGGAACCGTCGGCGATTCAGCAGCCGTCGCATTGGCTTCAACCGTATTAAAGGCGACGCAACCAGGCGATAAGGTCTGTTGAACTTGCGCCATCAAGTGCGCCGCATCCGTTCCAGGCGCGTCCATCTTATTGACGAAGATGATGGTCGGCACGTGGTAGCGCGCTAATAATCGCCATAAAGTTCGCGTATAGCCTTGAACGCCATCGGTCGCTGAAATGACCAGAATTGCGTAATCCAAGACGGAAAGGACTTGTTCGGTCTGTGTCGCAAAATCGACATGTCCCGGCGTATCTAGTAATGTCAAATCAAGATTATTATATTTTAAATTAGCTTGGTGCGAAAAAATCGTGATGCCCCGCTGTTTTTCAAGCGTGTCCGTATCCAAAAAGGCATCGCCATTATCCACACGCCCTAATTGCCGCAGCGCCCCAGAACGGTAAAGTAGCGCTTCTGATAGCGTCGTTTTACCAGCGTCGACGTGGGCAATCATTCCCGCTACAATTTGTTTCATATTGGGCTCCCTCGTATTAGATGATTTATGCTTATGTTATTAGTATACCGGTTCTACAGACGTCGTGGACAATCAAAAGTCTCTGTAGCCAACTAAGTTATGTCGAATGCCAGCTTAAACGTCTAAAAATTGGTAATTCGCCACATTTAAGCCGCAGTGTGCGAGCTTTCAACCACCGAATAGCAACCCTGAAAACGAAAAAGCAGGCTAGCTTCGTTTAATTGTTCAGTTTTCTAAACAAATAGCCACCATTAAGACAAGATTTGCTTAATGGTGGCTATTCAACATCACAGTGCTTAAGCCGTGATGTAATCCAAAATAGTGTATAAAATGTCTTTGTTTTCGGGTGGAACTGGCGTTTGTAGGATTGTCTTCGCTGATTGGTCTAAAACTGAACCGGCGATATAGCGATAATCATTGACGACCATCTCACGCACATTGTCAGCTGCGGGTTCAAAATGAAACTGCAAGCCAACGACTCGATGGTTCATGACAAAGCCTTGATTTCGGACGGCGTCACTGGAAAATAACAACGTTGCCCCGGCTGGGATTTCAAACATTTCCTCGTGCCAGTGTAAGACCGACATTGTCGCCGGAATACCTGGAATGACCGTACTTTGACGAGCAACCGGTGCCCAACCGACTTCCTTGGCTGGTGCCTTCGTGACTGGGTAGCCCAAGGTTTTCGAGATTTGTTGGGCACCATAACACGCCCCAAACATCGGGACATCCCGGTCCAGTAATTGTTGAATCAAGTCCCGTTCCTGTTTGATCCATGGCAGGTCATCGTTTGGACTCATCGGCCCACCCAGGATAACGAGCATTTCCGTCTCATCCGCCGTTGGGAGTACACCAAATTGGTACGGATGATAGACATACATTGTATGGCCGTGGGCGTGCGCCCAATCAGCAATCATTCCTGGCCCTTCATTTGGGGTGTGCTGCAGTACGTTAATTCGCATAACTGCTCCTTTCCACAACGGCAATGTTTGGTATGGGTATCGCCTGCAACTACCCAAGATAGCGTCATTATACCACGCCAGTTGCACAATCGATTAGGCATTATGCTAAACTTAGACTTAACTGAAACTAATCGGAGGTTCGCTTATGAACGCACAAACTTTTTTCGAACAAGCTAAAACCAGTTTAAACTTACCAGCCAGCACTACCTTACAGAGTGCCTACCAGTTCGGCAGCGACGCCGATACTCTGGCACACCTCGTCCTAACTGGCCGTAAAACCGCAACGACTAGCGCTTACGACCTGTACGAACCCGACGAACCACTCCCTCAAGTGGGTGCTTACGATGTCATTTTAGATGCGCATGATCAACCCGTCTGTGTGACACACACCGACCAAGTCACGATTACTCCTTACCGTGATGTCGACGCAACTCATGCCTACCTTGAAGGTGAAGGCGACCGCACTTATGATTACTGGCGCCGCGTCCATGACGACTTCTTTTCTCAGGAATATGCAAGTGAACATCAGACTTTTGACCCCCAAACTGCACAGATGGTCTTGGAACGGTTTCATGTGATTTATCCAGTGCAGTAAAATCACCGTCACCCACTAGTGAATTCGCTTCCATTCATGGTATATTGGAATTAATTTCATCAGGGGGGAATTCACACATGCATACTATTGAACAGCTCGACGATGGCCGCGCGGTGTACTTAAATGGCAAACGGATCAATGTCGCTGAGGTGCCTATCTTTCGCAAAACCTTAGCGCTGAACAATCAATATTACGATTTACAGCGCACACATCCTGCAGTGCACACCTATCAGGAAAATGGCAAAAACTATGATATTGCGTTTAAGGTCCCGCGTACGGTTGATGATTTACGTCAAAAGCACCAAGCTTATCAAGAAATCGCTCAAAGTAACAGTGGCATGTTGGGACGCACACCGGATTTTCTCAATACTGGTATGGCAGTTCTTGCCGAACGGGCAGATTTTCTAGGCCATAATCAATATGCTGACTTTGCGGCCAATGCTCGAAATTACGCCAAATGGGTCAAAGCCAACGACATCTTTATCAGTCATGCCCTTCAAAATCCACAATTGAATCGGCAACGTGCCATCAACGCGATTCCATCTGGTTATGCCGGCGTTCATACAGTCGAACGTAATCAAGATGGCATCTTCGTTTCCGGTGCCAAGATGGTTAATACGATGGCACCGATTGCAGATGATTTATTGATTTTTAATCCTCCAGAACTGTTGCTCGAACCAGGTGACACAAGTTATGCGGTCGCCTTTGCAACGCCTTTGAACAATCCAGGAGTCAAAATCATTTGTCGTAAGCTATTAGATCATCCAGGCTATACCACCGTTGACTATCCGCTAAGCAATCTGCTAGACGAAATTGACGCGTATATTATTTTCGACCATGCTTTCATTCCGTGGTCAAAAGTTTTTGTAGACAATAACGTCGAAATGAGTAACCGCTTCTTTATTGATTCCGGTATGTTTATTCATACCTCTCATCAAGATGAGGTGCGCGGTATTACAAAGTTAGAATTAGCAACCAGTCTCGCCATTCGGGTCGCTCACGTCTTAGGACTGGATGGCTTCCTTGGTGTTCAGGAAAAGCTCGGACGTTTAACGGCTAACCTTGAATTAATTAAAGGTACGATTACACGCTCAGAGGATCAGGGCCACTTAGATCAATTCGGCATTTATACCCCTAGTCTTCAAGCACTACAAGCTGTTCGATCCACCTTACCGTCTTACTACGATCAAGCCCTCCGCGTCACACAGCACCTAGCAGCAGGCTCCATGGTTGGTACCCCTGGCTATGCAGAATTTGACGGCGATAACGCTACGATTCTAAAACAGGCGCTGACAACTGACCGGGCAACGGCCACAGAACGTACGCGCCTTTTGAACTTAGCATTTGATTTAACAAGTGCTGGCTTTGGGCAGCGTCAGCTAATGTATGAATACTATCACGGTGGGGATCCAATGCGCATTCGTTCCCAACACTATCAGCATGCCGATTTAACAGCCGGCAATAATATGCTCGATTCGTTGCTTGCAGAACATGTCGATTGATAGCGTTCATTACCATCCAGCTAATCATGATTAACCCAAAAACACGCCCCGAAAACGAGGCGTGTTTTAAATTACCATTATAAAATCAGTCCATCTTGACTAATCCGTCAAATACAGCTGTCGCAACCGTTGTAGCTCTGCTGCAGTCAAACCTAAACCGGTGTGTAAGTATGCGTCAAAGGTGCCGTAGTGCTCCTGAACCACTTCAAAGTAGTGCGTCAAATAATCTTCATCCACCACTAACGCTTCATTGACTGCCCGCTGTTGGTCAGGCGACATTTGGGCGGCGTATTGTTGTAGGATCTGCTGATTTGCAGCTGCCCGCGCCTCATTAGTCAATAAATAGTCCGCCATGATTTGGGTCTCACTCACATCCAAGATCTTTAAAAACAAGGCCGCGCCGACTCCTGTTCGGTCTTTGCCAGCAAAGCAGTGGAAAAGTAACGGTTCGTTAGGAACTAATAAGGCCTGAATAAACTGCCGATAACTTCCTCGGGCCGTTGCATCCAACGCCAACTGTTCATATAACTGAACCATGCGGTCGTGTACCGCACCCGTACTGGTTATCATCGTCTGTAAACTAGCATCGTTTTGCGTCACTTGCGCCAACACATCCAGGACTTGATAATCGACTTGCGCCCAAGTCACGTCTGGAAATCGCTGGCGCTCATCTCGACTGCGCATGTCCACGATTCTCGTTATCTTAAGTGTCGATGCCAAGTAATTGATTTGCGCCGTTGTCAGGTGGTCTAGTTGTCCTGAGCGGTAGAGCAATCCGTCCCTAACTACTTGATGCTGACGGTTACGATGACCGCCTAATGAGCGCAAATTCGTAATTGGTTCCATCTGCCACGCCTCCCCGCGAGTTGATACCTTATTGTAAATCTGATTCATTAGTTTTTCAGAGAAATACGCACGAAAAAAAAGCGTTTAACCTGTCGACCACGTCCTGAAGTCAACGGATTAAACGCGATGTGCGATTGAAATACCTAATCATCGTTTATATTTGCTAAGTCATGCAGGCGACCACGCGGGTAGCTTACCTATCATCAACCCAGCATCAGTCGAAATGGCGCCACTCATGGTCCAATAACGCGCGGGCAACGAAAAGTCCCAGTGGCAAAAACATGATAATCAGTACGGCCTTTGTCAGCCACAGCGCCCCGACGTTGATCTGGTTACTACCAATGCTGTAAATGGCGCGGTAAATGTACAGTCCAGGCACCATGATGACGATTGACGGAACCGTTAATGAAATCCGCGGATAACCATTATACCGATTAACGACTGAGGCAATCAGCCCCGCAACTAGTGCGCCACAAAAGGCTGCAGCGGCTGGTGGAACGGCGGTCAAAGACACCAATTCAAGTCGTAAGGTATTCGCGATAGCCCCAATGAAGCCCGCCGTAATCGCCATTTTCTGCGAGCTATTGAACATAATCGAGAAACCATACACCCCGCAAAAACTTGCCGGTAAGCGTAATAGCAAGGTAGCCCAGGGCGACAATCCTAAGGGCAGAAAATCTTCGGGTTTAAAATTAACCAACGTTGCCACCAGCCACCCGACCAACGTGGCAACTAAGGTGACCATTATCGCGTACGCTAGCCGTTCCAGTCCTGAACGCATATCCAACTTGGACATATCCAGCATGCTCGTGATGAACGGAAAGCCCGGAATCACAAACAGCATCGCCCCGATATAGCCGGCTTCATGTTGCGCTAGAATCTGAAAGTTGGCTTCAAATATTTTGAAACTAATCATGTAGGCAAGGCACGCGACCGCGACACTGACCGCAATCCCAGCAATCGTCGTCAGCGACCGTTTACCCATCGCTGCACGCACATAGTTGCCTAAGCCAGCTCCAAGAAAGGAACAAATCATCTCAGGAATACCACCGCCCAGCAGAAAAATAAAGCCGCTGCAGGCTAACCCGGCTGCTAAGCCCAACATCCACGGCGCATATTGTTTTGGCCGCTTTTGAACGTCATCAATGGCCGCGTGAACCTGAGCAACCGTCGCATGGGCATATTTACGATCAAAATCTTTGACGAACTGCTCCAAAATATTCAATTTATCCGTGTTCACACCGGTATTCGGCAAGGTTAACACCTGCGTATAACTGCGTTCGTGATGAAAACAAGTATACTGGATTGAAATCAACCCAATATCTGCGGAACACGTTAAGTTAAGGCTCCGGGCGATTTTATTCATCGCATCGCGTACCCGCCAGGCCCCTGTTCCACAAGATAACATCAAGATACCGACTCGCCCGACGATCGACGTCCGTTCCTGAATACTGGCATGCTTAGCTGGTGCGTCTTCATTGCGAATAAAATCTTTCCACGGAATCGTCATATGGTGCCGTTGTGATAATGGCACCGGCGACTTCTGATTATTATTCATGATTTCCTCCAGACTTAATCCCTAAAGTGACAACGCTTCTATTTCATTTTAGGCCAATCTGTCGGTTTTTGATAGCGTGGCGTTTAATTGTGATGGCTAAATGTTTCACGTGAAACATTCAGCCACCCACTTGTCACACATAGAAGAATATTTTTTGAAATGATAGTTCTTCATAATAATATAAGGTTGTTGAAACGGACACTTCTAAATTTTAGTTTGCCACTCCAAAGCAAAGTCAAAGGTCTGAGGTTATTTATCGCTAAAGCAATAAGTAATCTCAGACCTTTTTGGAAGATTAAAGTCCAAAATACTAACTATGATGGTACAAATAAATACATATCAATATTAAACAAACTGCACTTGTTTTTGTGCCATCATTCCAATAACCATACGCCCATATACTTGAAGATACCAAACTACCAAGCAAGGTAAGCGAAGCTATAATCGCACAACCAATTAAAATGTTATTTGCTAATTTTTGCGTCATAAATCACCATTTTTTCTTATTGCCGCATTGAGTTATGCACCCAAAGCAAGTTCATCAACATCTACAATAATAATTCCTGCTACGCCGATATCATAAAGTTAATATATCATACGTGTTATATATCCGATACCCATTCTTCCGAAATGGTATATTCTTCACTCCGGATCGTTAGGCATGGACAATTTCTTAAAGTACACAAAATTATACAATATCCTTCGTACGCTGCATTTATCTCCTAACTATGTTGAATACAAGCTTTGTAAAGAATTGCTTTTAAGATACTACCGACTATTCCATTAAACGTTTTGGAAACAAGTATTTAGTATTAAGTGAATTTATGTTAACTTAAAGATACGATTACGTACAACTATTAAAATAATGGAGCAGGTTATCATATGTAGGAAACAACAAAAATTATCTAGCATCGTTAAAAATGAACCGGAATAGTTTGGACGCAGTATTGGAATCGTTTCTACAAATCTGTTTATTACAGACGGAAACTGCTCGTCCGGCGCATAGACGGTTTAAGAAGTCGCAACATATCTTGATCTTGTCAAATTATAACGAGGTGAATACGATGAACAAACTGTTTTCTCAATTTTTAAATCCACCAAAGATGATATCCATCATTCTGATTTTAGTCGTATTATTTATAATCTACTACTTTGGTCCTGGAATTATTAAAAGCCTATATGAAGTTGGCTATCAGACAGGTAACGCAATTTCTAGCTGGGTAAAATGAGTTAATAAAATCAACAGTAATCAAGCCAATTTGAATTTCCCTCCTGAACTAACATCTCCTAAATAAATTGAAATTTTACGTGGCGACTGACCATCAAGTTGGCAGAAGTGCTTTGAGCTTTCACGACGGTTACGACCCTCGTGACCAGCGGATTGCTTTAATCGCCCCACCCGTCCGCTTGTTAAGTCAACTACCCGCTCAAACGTAAGGTGACCGTTCAATGCTGCCAGAGCATGTCGCAATTATCGCATCTCCTGGTTACGTCATGCTAAATTAACGGTATCATCTAGCAAAGGAGCGATTAGTATGTGTACCAGCCTAACTTATACCAATAGCCACGGCGGTCATTTTCTGGCCCGTACCATGGATTTTAACGTCGACTTCGACACGCGCATCATGTTCATGCCTCGGCATTATCGGATTGCCGGCGACCTGGGCGACTTTAAGACGACCTATGGCTTTATTGGCGCCGGTCGTCAATTGAACCACGAAATTTTTACCGATGGGGTCAACGAATGTGGTGTTAGCATCGTCGCCCTCTATTTCCCTAACCATGCCATTTATCAGCCACACAGCGACCATGCTAAAATTGAGCTTGCCCCGCACGACTTTGTCACCTGGGCACTGAGCAATATTTCGAGCGTCGCTGATTTACGTGACCGGGTCAAACACCTGCAGCTAATTAGTAGCACGGCGGAACTGATTAATGAAATTCCCCCGCTCCACTTCATGGTCAGTGACGCTTCCGGTGAAACTGCGGTCTTGGAGCCGACTAGTGGCGAACTGCATTTGATCAATAATCCCGTTGGCGTTTTGACGAATTCGCCGAACCTTAAGTGGCAGCTCCAAAATCTAAGTAAATACGGCACACTGACAAATACTGAACGGACGCTCAATAAATTCGTCAACTATCAGCCTGGTTCTCAGGGCCCCGGTACTGGCGCGCTCGGGCTGCCTGGTGACTACACATCCATGTCTCGGTTTGCACGGACCGTCTTTCTCAAGCATTACGCGCAGGTCCCCGAAACAACCACCGCGACCGTCAACTTGCTTCAACACATTTTAAATGCGGTCACGATTCCTAAGGGCGTTAAGGTCAGCGCGACTGGTCAAGCAACCTACACGGAATACCGCAGCTACATGGACCTCAATCATCAGACTTACGCGCTGGAATTATATGAAAATCCCGGCGTGCTTCAGCAAGTCAACCTGACTGATCAATTATTGGAACATCAGACGATTCCGCTAGAATATGCGCTGAGTCAGACACCGCACGTGCAACTACTGACCGCAGATGTCGCGACACTACCCACGGCACGCTAACCGATTGAATCATTTAAACAGCACCAAAAAAGCTTACTTCATCGTGGCCCGTTTGACGGGTAATTGTGAAGTAAGCTTTTATTTAGTTGCGGCTGGAATTAGCCTAATGCAGCTTCTAGATTTGCTAAAGTTAGCTCTGCTGTCGAAGTGAAGTTCACGTCAGCACCCGTTAAGACGGCTGGGTCGCCAATTCCAATCGAAGTCTCGCCGGCACCATTGATCGACTGAATCCCAACCTTGGCATCTTCGACTCCCGCGCATTCTTCCGGTTTGAGTCCGAGCACTTCAGCGCCGCGGGCAAAGATTTCTGGGTCTGGCTTACCATGCTTCAAAGTCGATGGGTCCACGCGAGCTTCAAAATAGTGCGCTAAGCCCAATTGTTCCAAAACTAATGGTGAGTTCTTAGAAGCGGAGGCCAGTGACAATTTATAGCCGTGTTTGGCTAAGTCAGCTAAGAAGGCTTCGATTCCAGGTAGGATCGCCGTCTTATCCATCCCCTTCAATAGGTTGAGGTAGTTGGTGTTCTTCTTTTCAGCGTACGCCACTTTTTCGGCTTCCGTATAGTCGTTTTCCTTACCACCAGTTTTCAAAATCAGGTTTAAGGAATCCATCCGGCTGACACCCTTTAAGTTATCGGCGAGTTCTTCGCTCCAAGCCACGCCTAATTCATCGGCTAATTGATGCCAAGCTTGTGAATGGTACACGGACGTGTCGGCAATCACACCATCTAAATCAAATACGAATCCCTTAATTGCTGCAAATTTACTCATTACTAGTTCCTCCTCGTGAATGACTACTAGTTTTGACGCTCGTTATTGACCGGTATAAAATCACTTCGCAGACGGGCTCAACTCAGTCAGCACGCAATCTCTGACTAACGCCGTCTGTTCAATCTCACTTAGTATTATAAAACGCTTTCAGCCTCAATGCAACCGGTTGCATAACTATTTTAATCTTAATCGGTCTGGTACGGCTGAAGCTTCAGCTGATAAACGCTGTCACATCAACAATCTTCGTCTTTAATCGTTACTAGCTCCCAATGCTTCCAAGCTAGTTAGTTCCAGTTATAAACAACCGGTTGCACGCCTGGCTGATCACTAGTCCTGCGTGGGGATCGGGACGTCTGCTCGGTAGCGATACTGATGTTGCACCAGAAAGTGCTGGAGTTTAAAGCTGGCCGCTAATTTAAAACAGGTCTCGGCATCTCGTAAATCGCATCCCGTAAGCTTGGTAATGTGCTGAAGTCGATTGCGGAGCGTGTTAGGATGCACGTATAATTGCTTGGCGGTACGCGTCAATTGACAAGTCGCCTGCAAATACGCATCCAGCGTCGGTACTAATTCGGTATGTTTTTGGCGGTCATAATCCAGTAACAGGCGCAAGGCGGGATTAATGAAGAATGGCAGGATCTCGACATGATTGACCCGTGCTAAGGCGAGGTCATAGAATTGATCTTCACAAAAGACCACCCGGCCCCGGCTCGTCTTCAACTGGGCGGTACGCTGACACACGACATAGGCCGCGTAGGTGTCTTCCGGATTCACATAGTGTTGTGAGACGATCAGCCGGCAATCTGCCCGTTGCGCGATGGTCTGTAGTGTGGTGATAAAATCTGGTTGATTATACGCGGCCAGACTAATGGAAATCAGCGCGACACACTGCTGATGGTAAATGGACACTAGCACTTGTTTAAAATGCGGCAACATCAGATATTGCAAGCGTTGCTGTAAAATCATTGGCGCTTGGTCGGCAAGTGGTTCACAGCGTACCAGGACCATCGCAGTCGGTAACTTGACATGTTGTTCAGCAAACTGATCAGCAAATGTGCCACCCTGCCGTTCCGTCAACAATAAGTTTAATAAGCGGTCTCGCTGTGACTCGGCAGTCGGCATAATTTGATTTTTAACTAGCGAACCCGCAATCACCTGCCCAATCGAATTAATCAACAGGGCTTGGCGGTCATTTAGCGGTGTGTTGAGTGCCGGCATGACCAGGTACCCGATCGGTTCAGCTCTATTCGCTAACGGTGTAATCAGCATCGGTCCCGCTGAAAGCCGGTCCTCCGCGACATAGACCTGCGTTAAAAAATCAGGCGTATCCGCTGCGAAACCGTGGTCTAATAGCCAGCGCCCGACCCGATTAGTTTCGACCGCCGCGTGGATACTGGGACCATTGAGTTGCGTCGTGTGGGACCGCGACAAAATCTCCCCGTTGAGGTCAATAATCGCCAACGGATTGCCCAATAATCGAACGGCCTGCGCGAGCGTGGTATCAAAATCCGCCGTAATCGCGTTGATGGCGAACTGGTTGATGATATTTTGGAGCTCAATGTCATGATGCAGCGACTGCCCAAGCGTCACCAATAATTTCAGCAGCTGATTTTGAGCCGCGATGACGGTCGTCAGGCCTGCTCCAAGACTGACCGTCCCCACGATTTGGCGGTGGCCGCGCCAGTCGTAGGATAGTTGCACCGTCTGACTCGCTGCGGATTGCAAATACAGCCGATGCGTTGCCACCGCTTCAGTCGCACTCACAAATTGGACTTCCGCTACCTCCGGATTATGGGTAAAACTCGACTGTTTAGTGACATCAAAGGTCAGCGCTAGCTGCCGTAGAATCGCGTTCAATTTCATGAAAACCGTCCCCCTTTTCATCGCACCTATCGCCTTCATCATAAGCAATGTAAGCGCTTTTGTAAAGGCGGCTAAATCAATGATTTCATGCTTAAACGGCAGCCAGTTGTGCATCCTGAACTGGAGCTGAACATTATTGGTGACGGAGCCACTGACTAAGCGGCAGGGCGCCGATTCACGACTGGCACCTGCCATGAAGATACTAATAGCGGTCAGCGTGAGCGAGCCTCAATTTGCAGTCGTGTGGGAAGCGGCTGATAAAGCTAGTGATGTGGAAATAGCTCAAGCTGCTGTCGTGCTTGAACCGCTTGATAAATCTGTACCTTAAACTATCGTTACAACGGCCCTAAATCACAAAAAGAGTGGGTCAGCCCCGCTCTTTCTTCAATCAAATCAAATTCAATTATGCTAAGAAATCCGTCTGGGTTTTGGCGTCGTACCGAGTCGTGTGGAGTGGCTCCTGGGCGGCCTTACCAATCGCAATTCCCATAACTGGTACGTAGCGTTTTGGATCCAGTCCGAGTGTTGGAATCATCTTCTCGAAATCAATCCCAGAGAAGGCGTTAGCATCATAACCGTGAGCGCGAGCGACCAACAGGAGTTGCATCCCCACGATCGAACAGTCGATGGTCGCATCAAATTTTAAGAAATCTGGCGTCGCATGTTCATATAACGGCAGGAAGGTTCCTAGAATCTGGTCCAGGCGTTCCTTGGTAATATTGCCATCCTGATAGACCTTGTTCCAAACGTCGCGATAAACGTAGTGCGACTGCGTATCTCCGGCGATGAAGACGATGGCGGAGGCACTGTCGACTTGCGGATAGTTAAACTTCATAACCGCTTGCTTGAATTTTTCCTTAGCCTCAGGGGTATCGACGACCACAAAGTGCCATGACTGCAAATTGCAGGCTGACGGCGCCGTTGCGGCCTCGGCAATCATCTTTTGGAGCTCCTCGCGACTGATTTTAACATCCGGTTCAAACTGCCGAACCGAGTGCCGATTAAACATCACGTCTGCTAAATCGTTGTTAACCAAATTTTTTACTGCTTCTGACATCAGCTATTCCCCGCTTTCCGAATGCTTAAATAATATAAGTCGCTGCTTTTGGATTGAAGAAGCTCCGGTCATACTGGCCCGTTAAGAGTTTTGGCATCGTGGTGGCCGCATCGACCTCATCTAATTTCAACGTATTGAACATTACGGACGTCTTGAAGTGGAACCAAGCTGCCCCGAGTGGCTTCAAGACTTTCAATTCACCGAATGGATCGTCATCCGTCGAATCGAGTTGAATACTCAAGTTCCCAGGCTCAACCTGGTCTGCCAATGACCGTAACTGGGTCGCAACTAACTGGACGTTGTTAAAGTGGTTGGTACCGTCTTCGTGCTGGTCGATATTGTATTTGTAGAAGAAACTGTTCATTTCAGCTTCCTTGCCTAACGCTAATTGGCCCGCAAATTGTTTCATGATAGACGGATCGTTTAGCTCACCGGCAGTCCAGGAAACATTCAGCAAAGTCTTGCCGTGCCGCTCAACCGTGGCCGTCGCACTGTTGTCGTTACGCCGTAGTTCAATTGCATCCGCCAACTTCTTAGGAATCCCAGCCCCTTCCCGACCAGCAATAACGCCACTTTCGGCACCTGGTCCGTGTAACAATAGGTTGATTGGATAGGCGCCCATCATCTTGTCCTTATAACTAACGAGTGCAAATAAGCTCTCTTCAAGGTAAGGGGCACTGAACGTTGGTTTGCCCATATGCACCACGTAGCCGCAAACAACTGGCGCCATTAATTTCAATGGCGCTGGAATCAACGCTTTCAAGACGGCTTCATCGGTGGCGTAAGCGAAGCCGATCCCTTCCTGGTCATTCATACTTGGAGCCGTCAAAAAGTTCTTAACATCCTGATCACTTGCGATAAAACTTGCCATGTTAAAACACTCCTTTGTCTGCTTGATATCTGCTACATAATGCCATCCATGATATGCACGTCAGGGGCACCGTCCGTCACGATTCGTTTGACCCGATCCTCAATCAATGGATTGTATTCTGGATGCGTCAAAATGTAGAACCGATTGGCTTCCAAGGCTTTGAAGACGGTGTCCGCAATCGTATCGATTGGTTTACCGTTCGTAATGACGTACTTCGCAAATTGTTGCCCCTTCAGATAAGCTTCACTTTGATAGTACGGATCAGTTGGGTCACTGTACTGTGCAGGCCGGTGATTCTCGGTGTGATAGAGGTCCGTTTGAACAAAGCCGGGGCACATGACGTGCATGTCGATATCGATGCCCGCCCGCTGTAAGTCGTAGGCCGTGGCTTCCGTCATCCCGACTGAGGCAAACTTGCTGGCGTGATAGGAAGGCATTCCGGGGGTGTCTACTAAGCCAGCGATTGATGCCACGTTTAAAATATCGGCGTGGGTCTTTTGTTGAATCATGATTGGAATAATGCGTTTCATCGCATAAACTTGACTCATTAAGTTGATATGCATGATCCATTCCCAATCACGGGTTGGCAATTCCCAGATGCGCCCTGGTAAAGCAATCCCGGCATTGTTGATCAGCAAGTCGATTCGGCCAAATTTCTCCATCGCTTGTTCGACAGCATCATCGACACTATCTTCCTTAGTCACGTCAGCCGTGATCATCAGCACATCCGCGCCCTTGTCGAGAATATGCTGGTAAGTTTCCTTCAATGCAGGGCCATCAATGTCCACAATCGTCAGCTTCATGCCGCGATCGGTAGCCCCTTCCGCGATAACTTGACCAAATCCGTAAGCAGCACCGGTAATAAACATGACCTTATCTTTAAAATCCTTCATGATTGTCCGACTCCTCCTTAAATCTAATTGTGATTTGTTTAACTTAAAAAGCAGTTCAACGCCTGATGACCGGTCATTCATCTTGACTACGCTTTCATACTAACGCAATCATTCACAAGCGATAAGGGATGAAACCACCAGTTTCACAGCTGCCAAACTGTAGCTTTTGCACATGCTGGATTGTTCACAAAGTTAACGAACGGCCAGTAAACTCAGTGGCTACGGACTTACGCGAGCAACATAAATCGGCCAGCCCAGGTTTGAATGCCTAGGCTGGCCGATTTGATTGCCGTTATTGATTTGTTGGGTCGCAGCTACCTGTTATTGACACTTGGCGCAGGTTTAGCGTTCCACTTACTTCAACGTCTTTGCGAGCGCGACGACTTGCGCCTGAATCTGGTCACGAACTTGTCGAAATACAGGAAGTTTTTCTGCTGGACTGCCGGGCGCTTGCGCCGGGTCTGGCAATGGCCAGTGCAGCCGCGTGACCGTTGGCGGCGTAACTGGGCACCGGTCACGGGCATCGCCGCATAACGTGACGACCACGGCACACTGCGCGAGGTATTCTGAATCGATCAACTTAGACGTCTGCTGACGGATATCAATACCGATTTCCGCCATTACCTGGACCGCGAGTGGATTGACGCCATGTACTTCGACACCGGCACTCGCGACCTCCCAACCAGCTGGTAATAATTGCCGCGCAAACCCTTCTGCCATTTGGCTCCGACAAGAATTACCCGTACACAAAAAATAAATTTTAGCCATCACTGCCACCACTTTCCTGAATTCTCTTGAAACCACACGCCAATCAGTGCCGCATCACTCGCCGAATAAGACTTTCAACTCCTGCAAGCAACAGCACAAAAATTGCCAGCACCCCCAACGCCAACAACCGCGAGCCCCAGGTCTCAACGTGGCCCGTCCCATCGATTGGCCGAATGAGTATGATTAAGCTAAGAATAATGGTCACGATCCCCACCATGTCGTTAATGAGCCGCCATTTTCTTCCTTTCATCCCACAACGCCTCCTTGCGTCCTTTTGTGCCCCCTACGAATCGTTTACAGGTCAATCAGAGTGGATTTTCCCGTATCTTTGTAATCGGTTCCAAAACGTTTTATACTAGACTTGATATAACAACTAGTATACCAATTCTAGTGACCCTTGCCTATCATGGTCGACTGATGGTGGGCACCTGGTCTTAATTCAATTATTCTTATCGGAGGTCTTTTTTCATGACAATTGCAATTCGTTATCAGACTCGTAATGGCAACACCCAGGCATTCGCCGAACAAATCGCAGCCGTAGCTGGCGTGCCCGCCCAATCGATCGACACCCCAGTCGAACAAGCGGACACCCTCTTTTTCGGCGGTGGCACTTATTTTATGAAACCAGACAAGACCGCATCCGCCTTTATGAAGAATTTGGATGCCACTAAGGTCAAGCAAATCGCTTTATTCACCACTTCTGGCGGTCCAGAAATGGTGTCCGATAAGGCCCTCACAAAAATCGCGGACGAAAAGGGTATCCCCGTTATCGGCCACTTCCACCAAGTCATGGGCGGCAAGGGCATGAAGATCATCGGCAGTGCCGGTGGCAAACTCAAAGACGAACAAATTCAGCTCGTTAAAGAATTCGCACAAAAGATGTTGGCACAATAATGCAATGAATAACGCTTGGACTGACGGGGACGTTGGTGGGCGTTATTTTTTTGGCTGATTATCAAAACCATTATGCCGGATTCCTTCTGATTTGCCGTAGCACATCTAGGCATCGCTGTTGGTTGGCATTTGGCAAGAAAGATTTTCGGACTGCAAGCTGCATATAGCAGTGTAACTGTGCTTGCGAGGCCAGCGGGATTCCCACAACCTGGTCGCTTAAAACCACTGAATCAGCAATCACTAAGCCGACACCAATATTTTGTGCGACCAAACCCTCTACCAAGGCATTAGTCGCTGCTTCATAAATAATATTCGGTTGAATGTGGCTTTGTTGGCAATACTGCGCTAATGCCAATCGTGGTAGCGCGTGTTTGGGGCGTGCAATAATTGGCACCCCTTTTAAATCAGTCGCCCGCACCGTTTCTAAATGACTCAATGGACTATTTACATTGACCAACACCTGCAACTGATGCTCTTCTAAAATGTTGACACGTAAATCAGCAGACCGCTCTGGGACTAAGCTCGAAAATACGGCAGCATCTAACTTGCCACGCCGCAAATCAGCTAATAGTTGCTCAGAGTCCGCAACAGTCGTTGTCACTTGGTCTAATAAATGAACCGTAATAAATTTTTTAATCAGTCGTGGTAGCCAAATACCGCCTGCGACATGCGAGAAGCCCAGGCGCACCTGCCTGTCATTGGCATGCTGGACTTCAAGCGCCATTTGAGAAAAGTCCTTCAATAACTGATTGGCCTTGATATACAAGATCCGCCCAGCTGCAGTCTCCACCAATGAACAAAAGTACCTTAAATCTCGTTCATTCATCCTTGATTCCCCCCGCATTCTGTTCGGTCGTGCTCATGAAAAGTGAGCCGCAACCATTCTGATTTTACTTAATGCTTAATTTTAACACTAAAAGCGATCTCGATTAGGCCACCTTTATGCAACCTAATCGAGATCGCTTTAACGATCATTTTTACCAAAATCCCAGTAGCTTAGTCCAAAGTAAGCCACCGCCTAGCCAAATCACGTTGAAGATAACGCCAACAATCGCACTTAACTTCCACCATTCTGCACTCGTAACGTAACCCGTACTTGATAGGGGAGCGGCTGGTCCTGCCGAGTATGGCGTCGTCGACAGGTTGATTGGCCCCGCAAACGCTAATAGCAGTGCTGCTAAAACGTGTGGCACCCCGGCACCGATTGCAATCGATAAGAACCCTGCATACAACGCCGATATCTGCGTCGAAACACTCGGAAACATGTAGTGCAAGTAAAAGTAGGCTAAGAATAGGATAATCAAGACGCTAATCCAGTTCATACCACTTAATAAATGACCCAGTGTTTTGGAAAACCATGGGAAGAAGCCCAATGTCATCAACTTTTTCGACATCATCATAATAATAGATAGCCAGACCAGAATGTTCCAAGCAAAGTTTTCATTAAGCAAATCCTTAGTCGTCAGCACCCCGGTAATCAGTAAAATAACCACGGCAATAAAACTGACTTCAGTCGCGTCAATGCCGATTTTGGTACCGACGAGCCACAAAACAATAGCTAATACGAACGTTACTGACATAATCTTCTCGCTGGCCGTCATTTTACCTAGGGCTGACAAACGTGTCGTTGCCCACCGATGCGCATCCGGCGTCTCTTTGACCTCTGGCGGATAGACCTTATACAATACCCACGGAATAATCAGTAGTGACAAAATTCCCGGGACACAAGCCGCCATGAACCACTGCATCCAAGTAACGGTGATGCCCTGCATTTTCGCAAGGCCAATCGCCACCATATTACCAGCCAAACCCGTTAGAAATAAGCCAGACGTAATATTGTTGACTTCATACTCATTGAAGACTAGAAATGAACCTAATTTGCGCTGCGTTCCCTGCTTTGGATCAGAACCCATTTCGCGAGACAGATTATCAATAATTGGATACATAATCCCATTGACCCGCGCGTTGTTGCTCGGAATCCCAATTGCTAGCACGGCATCCACAAAGGATAGCGCGTAGGCCAGACTCAGCGTTCGTTTGCCAAACAAGCTCACGAACAGGTACGCAATGCGCTTACCTAACCCGGACTTGATAAAGCCGGCCGCCATGAACATACACATTGCAACCATCCAGGCGGTTGAATTGCCAAACCCGGTTGCAACTTCGTCCATTGTAACCACACCGCTGAGTGTCGCCACGACAATTCCAATCAGCGTCACCGCCATCATTGGTAATGGCTTCGTGATGCAAGCAATGATCGTTGCCACAAAAATCGCAAACAGCCGCCATGCGACGATACTGATTGCTAACGGTCGTAATGGCGTAACTAGCCACAGGCCAATTCCAAATACCAACGGCAAAATAAAGCCCTTCCATTTTACTGTACTCAACATTGCAGGTCCCTCCTGACCAACGATATTTTGTTAATAAATTCACATAACGGCTACTATGATTACTTATTGTGCTTTTCGAGGCTTACCATAACTTAATTTATGAGTCTGTCAATCGCAAATTGGCTGTGTGGGTTTAGACTGGTACTAAAAGTGGATTAAATCAGCCTTTCACAGCTAGTATCTTTGCTAATGATTAGATTTATCACGCTAGTTTTCTCGTTGATAGTCTCACTTTTTATAAATAAAATTTATAAAAAGCCAAAATAAAGTTTGATTTTAATTCGTTGAATTGTAATTCGTCGGATTGTAGCTGAGCAAATTTATTATTGTTATCGTTGTCACAAGGCCATTTTGAAGCAGTTCACAAAATTTGTGGTTGTTTTTCTAGTCGAAGAACTTATATTGAAAGCGTAAACAATACGTGTGTTTATCCAATTAAAACCTAGCAAAGGACTGTTTGTTATGAAATATGTTGCATTGATGGGAACGACCGCCCAGCACTCTTATAATCGCGACTTGTTACAATTTATGGCGCACCACTTTAGTCACCAAGCCACGATTGAGGTCAATGAAATCACCGGTATTCCGCTCTTCAACGAACCAGATCAAAATGACGTCCCCGCATCCGTTCAACAGCTAAACGATAAAATTAGCCAGGCAGACGGTGTCATCATTGGCGTGCCAGAGTATGATCACGCGATTCCGGCAGCACTCAAAAACGTCATTGAATGGCTCTCCTACCAACTACACCCGTTTGCCAATAAGCCAGTAATGTTAGTCGGAACTTCGCTTGGAATTCAGGGCACGTGCCGCGCTCAGGGGGATTTACGGCGGATTTTAAACTCGCCTGGTGTGGATGCCCAAGTCCTCCCCGGCAACGAATACATGCTGAGTTACGCCGGCAAAGCCTTTGACGAAACTGGCGAACTGATAGATGGCCCGTCTATCAAATTCTTGGAACGGTGCTTTGCTAATTTTGAACAGTTTGTTAAGACGATGAATGGGACGCCGGCACTGAATATCGACTGGCAAGGGAGTTATGACGTAATCGTCCTCGGCTTTGGTGGTGCGGGCGCCACGGCAGCTCGTTTCGCCGCCGACAATGGTGCCCACGTGCTCTTAGTTGATGCAGCGCCGTTTGGCCGTGAAGGTGGTAATACACGTTACTCAGCACAACACGTTGTGACGGGTGAAAGTCTTGACCAGTTGACCGCCTACTACCAAGCATTAGGGGCACCTTTTAGCACACCCGTGAAAACGCTGAATGCCTATTTAAGTGGAATGAGTCAGATCCCAACCTACTTTGAAAAATACTTAGGCATCAAAGCAGTCAGTTGAAAGCACGATATTAAACCCGGTGATGCCGTGGCAATTAAGAAAACGATGGCGGAATACCCCGAGCTAGCAGGTAGTGAGACCATCGACTTTGCGCTCGTTCACAAGCGGGATAAAGATGCGGCGCTATGGAAGTTACTACGGAAAAGCGTCCTCGATCGTGCTGATAAAATCGATGTCTGGCTAAATTCACGGGCACAACATTTGATTCAGGATCCTAATTCTAAAATTATCCAGGGTGTTCAAATCAAGCGTGGCGAACATTTGCTCAATTTGCATGCCAATCACGGGGTCGTCTTAGCGATGGGTGGTTTCGAAAATAACGCTGAACTGACGCAAACTTATCTGCATAGTGCTCACTTAACACCACTTGGGACCCTCTATAATCGGGGTGATGGTGTAAAGATGGCGCAAGAAGTCGATGCTAAGATGTGGCATATGACGAACTACGAATCACACGGCATCCTACCCGGAATTACGTTTAAAGAAGACGCTAACGAGCGTGGACGCCAAATTGAACACTGGTCACTACTCAAGAACGGCAGTATATTCGTTATCGCTGATGACGGGACGCGGTACTTCCCAGAAGACGCTAAACACCGCCACGGTCATGTCTATACCCATGGGTCTTGGCTAATTCCAATGAAGAATCAGCACCCCTACTTGGTTTTTGACCAGACACAGTATGAGGCCTTCAAAGCACAAGAACAGCGGGATGGACAACTCCCCTATCCAAAATTCATGCGTAAACTCATCACCGCACCAACCATTGAAAAATTAGCCGCTAAGCTCGATGTTCCAGCGGATAACCTACAGCAGACCGTCGCCGACTTTAATCATTACACGGAAGTTGGCCGTGACTTTGCCTTTGGTCGTGATCCACAAACGATGCGGCAACTAGATGCCGGACCGTACTATGCGATCGCTGCTGCTAACGATGTACTCAATACCCAGGGCGGTCCTCAGCGCAATGAGCATGCCCAGATTCTCAACGTCAACAACGATCCGATTCCTCACTTGTTTGGTGCAGGCGAATTGGGTGGCATCGTCGCCAACTGCTACCAAGGCGGTGGCAATTTAGCTGAATGCCTGATTTTTGGTAAGTTAGCTGGTGAAAACGCGGCTCGTCCTAAATCCGATAGTGAATCTGTCGATGCAGACGAAGCCAATGGGATTAATGACCTCGTGGACGGTGAAACAGCTGCCAATGTCAAACTAGGTGCCGACCAATACTTGGGAAGCTCCAATGCTGGACTCGGTGGTAAAGTCATCGTCCGGGTCACCTATCGTGATCACAAGATTCAAGCCGTGGATGTCATCCAGCATCACGAAAGCGAAGATGTCGGCCTGACTGCTATTAAAGAGATTCCACAAGAAATCGTTGCAGCCAATTCAACCAGCGTCGATGCCGTCTCAGGCGCTTCTGCCTCCAGTCGCGCAATCAAAGAAGCGGTGCAGGATGCGTTGAAACAGGTAACGAATTCCGTGACAAATTGAATAATTAGAGCGCCATCCGATTCAAATGATGCCAATTTGAATTGGGTGGCGCTTGTGTGTCACACGATGTTTCACGTGAAACATTATGAGTCAAACTCTTGGGTAACTAACCGCCGACAGCCGGCGACACACTAAGTTACTAAAATTCCCCTGCTACTAAATAAGGCCACCCAGAACAGCTAACAAGCTGCTTCCAGGTGGTCCTTTCGTTTCTAATCAGTCACGCTAATACAGTAAGCCCGGGTTGGCGAATCGCTCACTTCAATACGCATCAACTGCGCACCGTTCTCACGTAATGTTTTATCGATTTTCTTGAACAAGTACTCCGTCACATTTTCAACGGTGGGATTAACCGTTTTGAACTCCGGCAAATCGTTCAAAAATTTCCCTGACAATTCATCTAGGGCTTGATGTAAGTTTTTTTCGATGTCATAGAAGGCCACCATCGCATCGACCGTGTGTAACTCACAAACAATCTCCCACGTGTGCGTGTGCTTCTTCCCGGACCCCGTCGCCCATCGAATCGCGTGGCTCGCATTCACATAGGATTTAATTTTGTAAGAACGTTGTTTGGTCGTCATGGCTCGTTACCTCCGTCTGGTTCAAGTTACCTACCATCTTAGTTGAAACGATGGCGGATAGCAACAGTTGCGGTAGGTAAACAGCCGGCGCTCGCCACAAACCATAGCCTGCTTTGTAACTCACGCGTGACCGTTAATAAAAAGCAATTCCAACTCATTTGAATCAAGAATTGGTTTGCATTTCGTCTTAGAAATTTAGCGCCGGTAACGACGTTCAGACCACCAGTATTCATCTAAACGGGTCTTTAGCAGGCTGATGAACCATTATTTAGCGTTCCGCATACGCCAATAGTAGAACTGCCGATTAATATTGTCACGACTATATGGGGCTCCGGGTTCTTCAAAGCCATCTTCCAACATATTATTGCCTCGTCCCCGTATGCATAGTGGGAGATCATGACGCGTTAGCTCGGCAGAGGTGTACACCTTTCCAAGTTCAATCTTGTGTTTCCAATCCTCGCCAAAGTCATAAGTATAGGTGAGTGAGCCATTTAAGATTTCTGGATAGACCATATCATTTTCTTCATCTATCGCCCCTTCAGGCTGTATGTTTCGAAGAACATCCATTAGACTCCGATTGTCCGATATTTGTTGCGATTGAAATTCGTGCAGATGGGCATTTTCCCAGCCAAATGCAATTTGAATTAACTCATGTAACTGACGATACCGCAATGTCGTTGGGACTAAGATTGTTCGTGAGACGGATGGTTTGACTTGGATCAATCTAATTTTTAATTCCATTGCAACGATTGGTTCTGCTGGCTTTGATTGCATCGTATTGACCTTCCAATTCATGATTATTGATGTTTCAAGTACGCAGTGGCAAACAAGTGGATTTTTGTAGCTAGATAACTTTCTAACCAGTCATCATCTCAAATATACCATATCTCCGCTTATTGTAGTGCCGCTTTAACGCGCTTTTGCAGGTCCGGCACAACTGTCGTTTGAAACCACGGATTCTTCTTCTGCCAGCCATAATTAAGTGGTGATGGATGCACTAGTGGGAAGTAGTCCGGTAGATAATCCTGATAATTCTGGACCGTTGCCGTAAGTGTCTTTTGCCGTGACCGACCGAGGTACGCTTTAATCGCATACTGCCCAACCAGTAACGTCAATTGAACATTCGGCATCATCGCTAACAACGGTTCGTGCCACTTGTCCATGAAGCCCTTGCGTGGTGGCAAGTCACCGCTTTTTCCCTTCCCCGGATAGTAGAAATCTAGCGGCATGACTGCAATCCGGTCACTCTGATAAAATTGCTCCCGGGTAACGCCCATCCAGTCTCGTAATCGGTCGCCGCTCGCATCATTGAAGTACGTCTTAGTATTCTGTGCAATACGCCCCGGTGCCTGACTGATGACCAAAATCGTGGCGGAAGGTAGGACGTGAAACAGCGGGTCCCAGCCTTTTGCTGTGTACTCGGCGTTATCTGGATCGGCTTTGATGGCTTGTGTGATTTCTTCGATAGTTGTGATAGGGATGCACCTGCGATTCGTTTGTGATTTTTGGGTGCAGTGCGTGTTTAGTCGCTGCACCTCGTATAATAATCTGTATCCTAACAAATTTATTATACACTGCGAGCTTTATGATGGCTAAAGACTGGTAATAACAGATTATCATTCAAAAAAGTAGTGGCCAAAATAACTAGCCATTAGTCCCGTTGGTCGAATCTCTCACTTGACAAGTCATACACGACGCTGTATCTTAACCATAACAATTTTACACGACATTGATGGAAAGAGTACGGTTGATGAGTATATGTAAAGCGACCAGTGTTAGTGAAAGGCTGGCTTGAAAGTCAATCGGAAGATGAGTCCTGAGTCTTAATGGTAGTGCAAGCTGCTATTACGCGTGGGTGCGTTAATCACCCGGCACATAGTTGTGTGCTTTGAGGCAGTCAATGATGACTGTAAATCTGGGTGGTACCACGGTCTAATCCGTCCCTGCAAGCAATTGCAGGGACGGATTTTTTAATTATAACGAAAGGTGTTTAGAACAATGACGCAATATATCTGGAAGTTTCAAAAATTGAACACACTTAATTACGGTTCGGCACACGCAACACACGATGTCACACTTATTATCAATCTCGGCTGTCCTGATAGCCGGGCCTGGTATCTTAAGAATGAACCGCTACTCTTTGGCAAGGTTGCTAATGGCAATATTCAGCTGCATATCAAATTGTGGGACAAGCCCGTTGATGACCTTAGAAATGGCGGTATTGCTGATCAGTATATTGATTATCATCAGCCTCAACAGGCCCGCGACCTGATCCATAATATTTTCACGGACCAAGCAAAGTTGAATCAATTATCTCAAGAACAGGTTGGCCCTTATCTAGCACAAACCTATGGACTGACCCAAGCGAACGCATCAGCTAGCAAGCTCACCGCAAACGAAGTCGCTAGCGCTAGAATTACCAATCTGCCATCAATAATCGTTGACAATCAATTCCAGCCAGAAGAAAGTTTTGACTTGTCAGCGTTATAAACTGCTAATTACCACCCAAAGGAGGTCGTGCCATGAGTCGTCTTAGAATTCACAAGGTCAATAGTTGGTTGACCCTTTGGCGCGGCTGTGCCTTGGGTGAAACTGCCATGTACATGATGCTTTCACTAGCAACTGAAGCTCGAAAACATATAAAAGCGAGGTTTTATACATGGCAACGATCAAACGGATTGGATTTCCATACCAACTGCTGATTGCTTTAGTATTAGCAGTTATTTTCGGCAATTTTTTACCGATCGCAGATTCTTTTTACAATTTATTAGGCACAGTTTTCATTAATGCAATTACGATGATCATCTTACCGTTGATTTTCCCGGTAGTCATCACGGCTGTCGTTAAGATTTTTAACCAGAAATCTTTTGGTCATATTCTTCTCAAAACCTTTGTTTATTTCTTTGTGATTACCACAATTATCATCGCCCTATTCTTATTAGCAGCTTACTATTTTGGATTTGGTACTGGGACACATGCTAGCGCTAACGTCAGTTCTCTGAAAGGAATTGGAACCAGTATCAATCTATGGACATTTTTAGCCTCAATCGTTCCTGCTAATATCATCAAGGCCTTCTCAGACAACAATTTGCTCTCTGTCATTTTCTTTGCGATTGTGCTTGGACTTGGTCTAGGTGCCTATGGACCAGCAAAAGCCAAGCCACTACTTAATTTGTTTGATATCTGGATTGAAGCACTGTATAAAATCACTGATTTCATTATCAAGCTGTCACCGATTGGGATTTTCGGCATCATTGCCCACGATGTCAGCAGTGTTGGTACCAGCGAGTTAGTTTCCTTAGTCACTTTCATCGTAGGCCTATATGTCGGTTATGCAGCACTACTTTTGATTGTTTTCCCAATCATTGCAAGCATCTACCGGGTTCCTTACCTTGCCACTTTACGCGAGATACGCGATTTGTTCACCCTCGCCTTTTTCACTGGTAGTTCTAGCGTTGTACTTCCTAAATTACTAGAACGACTAAAAGCAAATGGTTCTTCTCAAACGGTCACTGATTTTGTGATTCCGCTAGGCTATACTTTTAACTTGGAAGGTGCAACTGTCTATCTTTCGTTGGCCGTCGCTTTTGTGGCTAACAGCTATAACTTGTCTCTATCGTTAGCAACACTCGCTATGATTGTCTTGCTGCTAACATTTATTAGTAAAACCATTGCGACGGTTCCTTCTGGTGCCATTGTCGTCCTACTCGCCACGGCGACTCAACTTGGATTGCCCAAAGAAGGGGTCGCATTAATCTTCGCCGTTGATTTCTTTGCCAACGCCGGCCGAACTGCACTCAATGTTTTAGGTAACGCAATTGCGGCTAAAGCCATCGAAGGACAATTACAAGCCACTGCGACGAAACCAATTTCATCAAAACTCGCCAACGAATAAAGATTGGAGCTAATCATATGTCAGAATCACAACCAAAAGTTTATATTTTACACGAAAACCTCGACTGGACCCGCCACCTTGTGACATGGTTGCAACAAAAACAGATTCCCTATGAACTCTGGGACCTATCAAGTGGTCACATTGATCTGCAGTCCGTCCCTCCTGAAGGCATCTTTTACAACCGGATGTCCGCCTCTGCTCATACCCGTGGACACCGTTTTGCACCCGAATTTGCACAACAAGTGATTCAATGGCTAGAGAACAATCAGCGCGTCGTTTTAAACGGTTCTCGCGCAATTGATTTGGAAATTAGCAAAGTTAAACAATACTTAGCACTTAACAAGGCTGGCATAAAAACACCCCGAACAGTCGCCGTTCTGGGTAAAGATAATTTAGTGCAAGCGGCTCAGGAGTTCAACGTTTATCCGTTAATTACTAAGCATAATCGTGCTGGTAAAGGCGCTGGTGTTCATCTATTCAATAACGATCAAGAGCTCGAGGAGTACGTCGCTAGCGCTGATTTTGAGGAACCAGTAGATGGCATTACACTACTCCAAGAATATATTCGCCCCATCGATGGTCGGATCCGCCGATCAGAATTTATTGGTCAAAAGTTTCTTTACACCGTCTCAATTGATTCCAGCCAGGGATTCGAACTTTGTCCAGCAGATGAATGCCAACTGCCAAATACAGCTGAATCTAAGTTTAAAATCATTGACCCGTTAAGTAGCCAACAACAGACTGATTATGAGCGCTTTTTACACGCTAACGGCCTAGACGTCGCTGCCGTTGAATGGGTGGAAGATCAAAATCACCAAAAGTTTGTGTATGACGTCAACACGAATACCAACTATAATGAGCAAGCCGAAACTAGCGCCCACATTTTTGCCCACGAGCACTTGGCGGATTACTTAGGCCATCTACTTAATGAAACGACACAGGTTGTGAGCTACTGAAATCTCAATAACTAGACATAAAACCAGCATCACGGCGGAATCCAGGTGGATTTTGTCGTGATGCTGGCTTTGTTGGTTCTGTTTTATCAGACACTTACATGGAAAAATTTATCCAATAGTGATTTATCCGGAATGTAACTATGTCCAAGGCATATTCGACCTGTTTTCTATCATCAATTTAAATTGATAAATCTAGCTTCTCCAGTAGTTCGTAAATGGTCATTGTGGGAACGTTAAACTGAGTGGCAACCGCATTAATTTTAGGCTCTTTCTTGGAGTTACTACCTATATTGGGCATCGTCGCACGACCATTTCCATCTAAAGTCACGATTGTTTGACTGTTCACCTTTGCAGTAGCAATCAGCCACGGGTCGGCTTTATCCGGACTCTGCCACTCTGAAATACCGGCTGCATTCCATCGCTTTGATTGCGTTATCCAATTCATCACATCATTATAAGCACGCGTTATTTCTAAAGTGGGAACAATGGTTTGCTTCTGAAATGTATTTTTTGTCCACAATGCTAGTTCATCAGGATACTTTATTTCATTATAAACAAAAGAGGTCATCCTGACATTACTATGAGTGGCTAGACAAACCCAAACGGATCCAAAAACCTGTGGTCGATACCACTTTTCATGCGCATCTATTAATGAATTAGAGTCAATTAAATATTCCATAATATCACGCCATTTCCAAAATTTTATCGACCGTTTTGTGATACGTTTTCAAAGTCACACCTAGCATCGAGGCCGCTTTCGCAATCGCCATATCACCACTAGATTCAGCATTAATAACCGCATTCGCATAATACCGGTCTATTCTCGATATTGCGGTATTATAAAAATCACCGCCAGGGGCCTTTTGCTCTGACTTTAAGCGTAGCTCTTCTGCTTGCCGCCGCTTCGCCCAATCAACCAACTTATTTTCAAACAGTCGCAAACTCTGAGTACGAATGGCCGCCGCAACTAAACTCGTATGGAACTTTTTGGATAAATGGGTTAAGTTGTCTTCAGGCGAATATTTATCAGATTGCAATTCCTTGACCTTATCAGCAGGCATCAGCACATTAATCGTAACTTGATTAATCCAACGCTCATTTACCAGATCTAGATCCGGTGAAACATTCAACACTTCATTATTTCCCAAAAAAGCATGCATCAGTTCATGAATGAGTGAAAAAATCTTCGCCTTTTTGCTATCACGGCTGTTAATAAATATTAACGGAACCACAGAATCCATTAATACTAACGCCCTGAATTCATCAACATCAAGCGGCCGTCGCGTATTTGTTCCAACAACACCATTCTGCATGACCAAAATACCTAGAGCGCTAATTTTCGTTCTAAGAATATTAAAGAAATCATCATCTGACATAGCTATTCCAAGTGTGTCGGACAAATCTAAAATCCCTATAACATCCTTAGATACAGCAGCCGGATCCATCTTATCGTTAAATATGTGCTCAAATTGAAATTTCGTACTTTCATTTTGATCAAGTAGATAGTCTTTCATCCACGCTTGTCGCATTTCCATATCATATATCGTATCAATTAGACGCCTACTTGGCTGAACACCCTGATTATTAACCGTCCTAAACTTCACAAATTCATTTTTTTCTCTTGGTAACTCGGTTTTAAAAAAGTAATTAAACGGAATTCGCGTATCACGACTAAAGTTTTGAATTTGCTTAAATGTGGGATAATCATGGTCAGTCTGCGGGTTTTTCCAGTTGGAAAGTGCATACTTCTTTAATAATTCTGATTCATTCTTTTCACCATTACTGATGGCCCAATCAATAATTTCAGGGTTTACAGGAATCCGTAATACTGCCATGAAAATCGCCACCTTTCGTCAAAGTATCTTGCATCAAATTTTAGCATACTTTACTTCTAACTACCGACATTTAGGTAGTCAAATTTGAATTACTTATGGTACAGACTTTCTAGTATTTCCACTTTTCTAAAAACACTTGGACTTTGCATTCTTCCAAAATATGTAAAGAGGTTATAATACTAACGGCTTCACTCATGATACGAGTAACCGTATCACAGGTTCTGTGCGGTTCTAAGACTACGATGGCTTACAATTCTGTTGGGGTGGCAACAACGCCACCAATTCATTAGAACTAGCTTCACTGATGCTTGATGTTCCATGCCATTATGTCATCGAAGAAGAGGCTTGTTATTCTGTGCTTTTTTGAAAAAGGCGCTATAATCATGGAAAAAGCAATTGGAGTGATTGAAATGGCTACTACAGTAATCAATATTACCGATGCTCGTAAAAACCTTAAGAAAATTACGGATGATGTTGTTACTAACAATACGACAGTCATCATCACAAAACCACACGCCAAAAACGTTGTCGTAATTTCTGAAGCAGAATATCGGGCTACCCAAGAGACGCTGTATTTACTGGACTCAAAAGAAAATCGACATGCTCTAGATAAATCATTATCACAATTGAATACTGAGGATGTTAAGACGCTGAGCGCAGAAGAATGGCGCAAATTAAATGAAAAAGATTAAAAACATCAGTTTTACAAGCATTTTCAGAATATCGGTATTGTCAGACACAAGATTGGAAAACATTAAAATCCATCAATCGATTAATTGATGATACTTTAAGTCATCCGTTCACAAGTCTCGGTAGAACCATTAAAATATCAGTTAACAGACTGCTGGTCCCGTCGTACCGATACCTTATACATCATTCAATGCCGGTACCACTACGAAAAATAGGCAAATATATTCTTACCTAAAGGTTGAAAGCACCAACACAAACCGTACTCATTGATATCATTGAGTTACGGTTACATAAATTAGTCATTTTCACTTTTTCGGCCTTATTGAGCAGTTTTCCAAGACTACTTGGTAAGGCTTTTATAAATTCATCAAAAATAGCGTCTAAGACGGCTGCTTCCATGGCGAATCTTTTTGCCTCAATATAGTCGTGGCTGCTAGTCGCATATTCATTTTTACTAAGCTCTCATCGTCGCAACATCCACTGCCATCAGCGCCTCGTAGGACACGCGCCAATCACGATCAGCATAGACGACTACTGCGTCTTGACGAGCTAATTCACGATTAAGTGTCAGAAAATGCGATTTACCTTGTCCATCTTGAATTCGAAACGTATGATCAAACAGCACTTCCGCTGAATAAAGCTCATCATGCTGCCACAAGGGGCTAGTACTTCCTTTATATTGTGCTAAAGCAACTTGTCCGTATCGATGCGGCACTGACAGCAGCTGTTTTCTCAATTGTTGGTAGAACTCATCAGCCGTCACTTCTACAATGGTGTTACTGTTAAAATACACCGTCTCATTTCGATCATCATAAAGATACGAATCCGTTCCTAAATATTCTGTGTCGCGTACCAGACAATGATCATGTGTATCAATCCGAAAAACATCACCATCACGATATAGCCAGAACCAAACACCGTGGCTTTCCTTCCAATCACAATAAAAATGGTCAATAATTGTATCCGGTTTGTGGTGATATTGAATATGCTCCCGCATAGCAATAATGTCATCTAAACTAAACTTGTCTAGATTGATTACCGGCAATCTGCCATAAAGTGTGAGCGGTTGGCTTTCAGCAAATAAACGCCAATCCTCAGAGCACGCATTAAGTTTCTCCCGATTACGCACCAATTCATCAGTATCGACATCACCAAATTCAAACTGGCAGTTATCACAGTGAAATGCTTTCATACCCGTTTCAGGAATATCACAACCTGCGAGATAGTAGGCCTGGCTACCTGCTAGGCCTAAACTTGAGACTAAACCATACACAATACGACGTACATGCGAGCTCATACATTTTGGACAATTCAAGTTACTATTCTTTACGATTCCTAGTGCGACCCAACGCTTTAACCCAGAAATTAGTTTCTGCATTGTTCCTACCTCAAAATTCATTGGCCATCATTTTCAACGATAGCACCTATTTATGATACGGCGACCCCGCATTAATCATAAACGCTCGATAAACCTGCTCCGACAGCACCAACCGCATTAGCTGGTGAGGTAACGTAAAACGTCCAAACGAGATCTGGGTATCTGCGCGCTTCAGTACTTCTGGCGACAAGCCCAGCGATCCGCCAATCACAAAATCGATATCGCTGTGACCATAAGTCGTCAGCTTGTCGATTTCGGCCGCGAATTCTTCGCTGGAGCGTTCCTTGCCTAAAATTGCCAGCGCGTAGACGTAATCGCGATCCTTGATTTTTTCCAGGATGCGCTGACCTTCTTTTTGCTTCACATTTTCCATCTCTGCGTTACTTAATGATTCTGGTGCCTTTTCATCGGGAACCTCAACGATCTGGAATTTTGCAAATTTACTCATTCTTTTCGCATATTCCGCAATTCCCTGTTTGAAGTATTTCTCCTTTAATTTACCAACACAGATAATTTTGATGTTCATAATTGACCGCCTTTACACAAGTTATTAACATAGTTATCCACAGGTGCATAACTCAATAATCAACATATTGTGGTGAACACTAGTTCGGCACAATATTTATTTAGTCCGCTTTTGTCAAGACCCTTCCGACTTATCCACAGTTTTGCACAGCAACATCTGTTCGTGGATTCCGGTTACAAATCCCATTATATCAAGAATCCCCCGTCATTAAAATAACTTTTTTAAATTCAATCCACAGGGTAAGTCGGTGCTTGTGGATAACTTTTAAACAAGGCTCAATCCCGTCGTTGCGCCTGTTAATAAATTTCAATTTTTGACGGCTCAAATTATCACCAAAGTTGTCCACAGTTTTGCACACCCGCCGTTTTCCCGATAAATGCTTTGACGGCTTTCGGCCAGTTTGTTCGGCTTTTTACGTAACTGGGGCCTCCATTCACAAATTTTCCTGATTTTTGAAAAACGAACCTTCGCTTTTTCATCATTATCCGCCAAAAGCGCAAAAAAACGCCCTCAATTGCAACTCACAATCAAGGACGTTTATGAAAATC
>NZ_JAGYGU010000060.1:0-5878 GCF_018991255.1 Lactiplantibacillus sp. 30.2.29
AATTGGATTGAACAGTGGCGGCGAAGTTGTCCCCGGTGTACCCACCATCAACAAGAACTGATTTAACTTGTTGTAAATGTTCACAGTTTAGCGCTAGCATGGCACTAGCCCCATCACGGTCAGAAACATTGGCAGTAGTGATATGGATTGCTTGTGGCAAACCGTTAATATCAACAGCTAAGTGACGTTTTATTCCAGATATTCGTTTACCACCGTCGTAACCATGATGCTTGGCGGTATCAGTATTTTTAACACTTTGGGCGTCAATTATTATAAAAGATGTTTTAGCCGAGCGTGACTGTTTTTCCCGTAGGGTAAAGACAATTTTTTTAAGCATTGATCCAAAATAGAAGGTTCATCAAGGACTTGTTCTTCAGACCATACTCGATAATAATAATAAACCGATTGCCAACGAGGAAAATCAACTGGTAACTGCCGCCACTGACAGCCGGTTTTTAAAACATAGGCCACCGCGCAAAATAAGTCGTAAAGATCATATTTCCGTGGTCTGGTTGATTGTCGTGCACCTTCTAAAATGGGACGGACTAGTTCAAATTGTCGGCGAGAAATATTACTGGGATAATTCATTACTGATCACCTTTTTTGAACTATCATACCAAATATATTAGATTTTAAACAAGTTCTAAAAGCCACCGTACAGGTGGCTAAACGCAATGAGCTACATAAATTTGAAGTGTTACCACAACGCTGGATTATTGAGCGTTCTTTCAGTTGGTTAGATAAATGTCGTCGGCTCTGGAAAAATTGTGAGCGGCACCTTAATTCAAGTCGCCAAATGATTATTCTCGCTTTCTTGATATTACTCTTAAAAAGATTTTAAACAGATTCTAACTCATTAGACATGATTATCACCTCAAACACATATTAAAATAAAAGTACCTTTTTATCAAGTACAGAACTTATAAAGGTACTTGATAAACAGACAAAAGGTACTTGATAACCTTCTGTGATCCTTGGGAGAGTAAGGCTCAATAGGGGTCTAAAAGAGGTTTAAAAGAGGTTTATAAAAGAGGTATAAAAGAGGCACTACTGTACGAGACCAAAACCTAGAAACAAAAAACACAAAGGAGTGAGCTAAAACAGGCTCACATTCAACTCCAGTCGCTACGCTCCTTGCGCCTTACTCTGTTCGTTGCCAGATAAGGTGTAACAAGCCACGTTTATTCGGGTGCTGACGCCCCGAACCCCGTCCAAGCTGAACCAGCTTGACCGCTTTTTCACTCGCCGTTAGGCAGGAAAGCAAAGTTTCTATAAAACTTTGGCTTTCGCCATTTCAGTGTTAAGACTGATTTAGAGCTGTCAATTCCTTATGCTCCCACGCTACGCTCGTCCGCTACCATTGACAGCAAACAGTTAGTTTTTCTGAATCTTAACAAGAATTTAGCGGCTGTGTTCGTTTTTAAGGGTCTTATTTTTCGTTTTTAGCGGTTTTGAGACTGTTTATATATATTTATACCAAAGCAAAAACAAAAAGCCCTCAACAGGCTCTTAGAGGGCTAAATAACGAAGCCAGGACGATTAATAATAGCTTCTTGTCTTTTTTCAAAATATAAGAAGCTGTCTAGTATCTGCTGTTGGCGATTAATCTAACAGTGCTGCTAGCCTGCGGCACCGCTGTTTCGAGTTCAAATCACCGCTCTTTCTCTACTTCGCCTTCCTCCTCAATAGCAAAGGGTCCCCCGCTTATAGTTCATCTCCTTGCTCAGTTTTGCATTTAGCACGAGCATTGTTCACAGTTTAGCGACTAGAAAACGTGCACGTTGCCCACGCCACCGGCGGCCCGGGCCAAATCTTTTGACAGCAACATTAGGTATCCTTTAAACTAGCAATAAAAGGTAACTAATTCAAAAAATTCGGTTGGGCGGTGCTCAAGAAAGCTTTCTCGGGGAGGAAAGCGATTCTTGGGTGCGGCCTTTTCTTATAGGAGGAAACTTATGACCCCTTACAACGAACACAAAGCAGATGTCCTAAAGCGCTTGGCCACCAGCCGGCAAAGCGGCCTCACCAGTGAAGAAGCACAGGCCCGGCTCACCCAGCATGGCCCCAACGCCTTGGCCGCCAGCAAGCCCCTACCAGCCTGGCGCCAGTTTTTGGCCACCTTGAAAGAACCTTTGGTGATTATTTTATTCATCGCCGTGCTATTGGCCTGGGCCAGCGCCGGCTATGACTTCTTCGTGCGCCACGACCCCAGCCATGGTATGGCGGCAGTGTATGAAAGCATTGCGATTCTGCTGCTGATTTTCGTTAATGCCGGCCTCTCCTTCTGGCAAGCCAAAAGCGCACAAAAATCCCTGGACGCCCTGAAGGTGATGGCGGATCACCACGCCAAGGTCCTGCGCGATGGCGACTGGCTGACGGTGCCAGCCACCGAGCTGGTGCCTGGCGATATTGTCAGTGTCAAAACCGGCGACTTCATCGAAGCCGACGTTCGCTGGCTCCATGTCGCCGAGCTGCAAACCAACGAAGCCCACCTCACCGGCGAAGCGGAACCTGTGCAAAAACAAACCCACGCATTGGGCGGCTGACGTGCAAATCGGTGACCGCACCAACATGGGCTTTTCTGGTGCGACAGTGACGCATGGTAACGGCCTCGGGGTGGTGGTTGCGACCGGCATGCAAACCGAGCTGGGCAAAATCGCCACCTTGCTGGATCAAGTCAAGGACAAAAAGACCCCGATTGAACGCACCATTGCGCGCCTGACCACCAAACTGATGATGGTGGCGATGGTGATTGTGGCGTTCACGTTGCTGGTGGAGCTCTTGAAAGCCTATCAGCAAACTGGCAGTCTCTCCTTCGCTGCGCTGGCCGAATCCCTCTCTACGGCGATTGCCTTGGCGGTGGCCGCGATTCCCGATGCGCTACCGGCGGTGCTGTCAATTGTGCTCACGGTCGGGGCCACGATGCTGGCCAAAAACAACGGTCTGATCAAGTCCCTGAACAGTGTGGAAACCTTAGGGGCCACCAGCTACATTGCCTCAGATAAAACTGGTACCTTGACCAAAAATGAAATGACTGTCACCCGGTTTTATGCCAATGGCGCCAGTTATGTGGTGGAAGGCGACGGCTATGAACCAGTAGGCGAAATCATCCCTGATGACGAAGCCGACACCCCCGGCTTTTCGCGCTTCATGATGGCCGCTGTCCTGAATAACGAAGCGGCGATTCAAACCGACGACGAAGGCCGCAGCCGCCCGTATGGCAACCCCACCGACGTAGCGCTGGTAGTGATGGGCCACAAATTTGGTATCGATCGCGATACGATTTTGAGCAAAGACCAGGCGCAGGACATCGACATCATTCGCGAACTGCCGTTTGACAGCGACCGTAAAATGATGAGTGTCGTCATTAAAGATGGCGACCAGTATCAGGTGCTGACTAAAGGTGCGCCAGACGTGATTTTAGCCAAAACTGATGCCATTCTGGACCACGACCAACTCGTAACATTGCCAGCTGGTCAAACTGCGGTAGAAGCGCAGGTCAACCGCTTTGCCGAACAGGCGCTGCGGACGCTGGCGGTGACGCTGCGTGACATCGACGAGGACCTGGCGTTGCATGGTAGCACCGCTGAGCTTGAGCAGCACCTGACCTTACTAGGCATTGCCGGCATCATTGACCCGCCGCGGCCGGAAGTGCGTCAAAGTGTGACCACCTTGCACCAAGCCGGTATTCAGGTCGTGATGATCACCGGCGATCACGCAGTCACCGCCCGCGCGATTGCCTTAAAGCTGGGCATTGTCACCGACCCTAGCGCCCGGGTAGTGGAAGGCAAGCAGCTGGAAGCCATGACCGATGAAGATTTGTTCCGGCTCGCGCCAAGCATCCGCGTATACGCCCGGGTGTCGCCGGAACACAAGCAGCGCATCGTGCGCGCCTTGCAGCGGCATGGCGAAACCGTGGCCATGACTGGTGATGGCATCAATGACGCGCCAGCCTTACGCGCTGCTGACATTGGCATTGCCATGGGCATTAATGGCACCGAAGTCACCAAAGACGCCGCAGATCTGATTTTACTGGATGATAAATTCACCACCATCGAGCGCAGTGTCCGCGCCGGCCGCACCATTTTTGGCAATATCAAAAACTTTATGCGGCATGAGTTAACCACCAATGTCGCCGAGGTGTTGGCGCTGCTGCTCGGCGTGCTACTGATGACGCAACCCGTCGGCCAAGTGGCGGCCACCACCCCAACATTAACGGCGCTGATGGTGCTGTGGGTGAACATGATTTCCGATGCTTTACCGAGCTTTGCCCTCGGCTATGATGTGCCAGAAGCCGACCTCATGAACCAGCCGCCGCGCAATGTGAAACAATCCATTTTGCATGGCATGCTCGGGCGCATCTTCCTGCGCGGTATTGTGATGGGTGGGCTCGTGTATGTCGCCTTTATCTGGGCTGCCAGTCAAGGCATGAGCGGCGCAGAAGCGCAAACCCTTGCCTTTTTGACCCTGGTGTTTGGCCAGCTGTGGCATGTGTTCGACGCGCGTAGCACCCGCACTTTGTTCGCCCGCAACCCGTTTGAAAACTATCAGTTGCTGCTGGCAGTGGCTTTCGCGGCGGTGGCTTCATTACTTGTCACCATCATGCCGTTCTTCAACGAAGTGATGGGGACCGCGCCACTTTCTAGCACGCTGTATGCTGCGGTAGTCTTTATCCCGGCGCTACCGACCCTCATTTTGTCTGGAATCAAAGAACTGTGGCTGCGTTGGCATCGCCCGCCGGTAGCCCCAGAGCATGATTAAAGATTGTTTTTTCGGGCCAGATTGCCTACAATCGGGGTAACCATATCGAGGTGAGCCAGTTGAATGTTTATCATGCGCTGAAAATGATTCAGATCGAGCACCAGCCCCTCAATCATCGCCAGGTCGTGATCACCGATGAAAACGGCAAGCCGCTTTCGCAGCTGACCGATCTACTAAGTGATTGTCTCAGTAAAATCGACCTTTTCGTTGATTTGCCCAGCACCGACACGGCCAGCGATGTCAGCGATGTCATCGATGACCTGCATTTACTGACGCCCTTGCCGAATGACGTGCTGGACGAATACCAAAAAGTCCTCGATCAGCCGATTTGAAGTGCCCTACAATTGTTAGACAAGAAGTCTAACGATTGTGGGGCATTTCTTGCACTAACTTTTCACCAGCTGAAATTGAAACCCAAAACCGGGATTTAGTAAAACATGCTGACGAGTTTTTAACCGATCCAGAAAGTGGCTGGGAAGTCTTCTTAGAACCCGAAGCCATTCAACTGCTCAGTTTCTGGTGTCGAACACCACAACAAATGCGACGCTTTATCCGCATCATTTTGAATGCTAAAAACAACCTCGAAAAAGAACATCAAGCCTTAGGAGTCAAAATTAATTTAGGTGACGATACGCTTAAACCACTGATAACTAAGACCTTGAGAAGATACTTTAACGTGCTCAGAAGTAACGAGAAGCATGTTAAGGACGTGGAAAACTATTTGTACGGGACCATGACGAATCTGTTCGGTATTTACTGGAATAAACTAGCTGGGGCTAAATATCGGGCGCAACACTCAGAAGAATTCAAAAATCAAGGGGTCATTTCAGATTAGCTCTAAAATCGTTTCTCAGCCGTTTTGGTTAACTGGCATATAAATACACCAGAGCTGATTTAAAATGGCTTAGAAACGATAAATATAGCCAATAATAAGCGAAAAATACGCTACTTGGTTTCAAAATCCTAAATTCATGCCAATAAAACGCCAATTTGGTTTAACCCTGGAATAAAATTGTCAGCAATTGAGGACGCGGAAAACTGAAAGCTTAACTTGAACTAACCGAAATACTTGGTCAATAACCAGAAAATAAGGCCTGTCAGAATACCAGTCGGGATC
>NZ_JAGYGU010000061.1:0-5623 GCF_018991255.1 Lactiplantibacillus sp. 30.2.29
CCTGCCAAATCTTCGATTGCCCAACAGGCAGTATCATTATTAAGGTCGGTTTTCCATACGGAAAAGCACTTAGTATATCATACTCAAGAAGAAAAAGCCGCAGAGCGAAGGAAAAGAATCAGGCTATTATTAGATTCATTTTATGACTACATTAGTCAGGCCCGGTGGCCCCTAGGCAAATTAAAGAATGCCATTCAAAACGCGTTAGCGTTAAAGTCACGAGTCTATCGGATTTTTGAAAATGGCCAAGTTCCATTGACCAATAATCCAGTGGAACAGGCCATTCGGCCATCAACGTTAATTCGTAAAAATAGTCTTTTTGCGAAAAGCATTCGTGGCGCCCAGGCTAGTGCCATATATTACACGATAGTCGGCACAGCTAAAATGAATCATTTGAACATCTATAAATACTTCAAGTATCTGTTTGATCACTTACCGAATCGTGAAAACAAAGATCTTGAGGGCTTTTTGCCATGGGCAAAAGAGGCCCAGGCTCAATGTCATATTTAAAATAAGCAAGCGTCATGCGTAACATCAAAACCGATGTCGTGCATGACGCTTTTTTTCAATACGTGTTGTTATTCGGTACTTACGCAAAAACTTACTATCTGGGGGCTATAATTTATAAAATCAATTGTCTGCCGACAAGCGTTCAATTAATGCTTGTTGCTGTGGAAACATCTTTTTTAATTGCTCCTTTTTCGGAATCAAAATTTCATTCGAAGATGATGACGGTAACGTGACACTAATTTGAGAAAATCCAGTTGCTCTCTTCACACTTTCCATTGCAATAAAACTATTAGGCTCTACATAAAAGCCGTGAACTTCATCATTATCCTTATTCAAACCTAGTTTAACCAAGTGATAATGACCATCTTGAGTAAAGTAATGCACATTAACCGGATCACCATATGAATACATTAGTGACTTACCGTACTTTACCATATGCAAATGTGATGGGTGTTCATGGTCAATTGTCGTATACATAACAAGTTCCCCTGGACGATAACCCTTATTTACACTATAAGATGGATAAAAGTTTTTGAAGATTTTTTCTTGTCTTTGTTGATCTTCTGGAGATAATTGCGGTGCCGGCTTAGCAGGCCCCTGTGTTTCAACTTCACCTTTACCACTTATTAAAGCATTAAATGCTTCGATAATTGTTGATGAGAAACCAATGGAGCGATCTGCAATAACACTAGGGATATTTAACTGCCCCTTATTAATTGTTATATAACGGCTACTCTTATTGCCTGCAACTAATTGCATACTTGGCGCCTTAATCATTCGATTTTGTGGGCCAATTCCTAATTCTAAGACAAGAATTTTTTTGTCTTGATAATTATTTAAAAAGTTCTCAAAGCCGTTGACCTGTGTTTGGTCCATACTAAATACAGGACCTGGAATATTAAGTGATAGTTTCTCTCCACAAGTTGCGCATGTTGGTAAATCATCTTCTGTTAATGTACCAGTTTGGTCTTTTTTATAAATTTCATGAAGGGTTGACTTCAAATCAACAAGTGGGTGTTCTTTAGGGTGTTTAGAGCAGATGCCAGTCTGCCAATTTCCTTCCACTTCGAGAAGATGATCAAATTCAGCTAACGCAAAATGGTGATCGATATTCGATGTCCAGATGAAATAAGGCTTGTTACCAATCACCTGTCGTAATTTATCCATTAATTCACCAGGATAGTAATTATAATTATAGTATTCTGCAATTCGTGCATAAACTCGCCATTTATCAAGTTCATTGGGATAATTATAGTTAAGTGCTCCTAATAAATTTGGTAAATTATATTTCTCTACTAAGTCACCCAGAACCGTTGACAATTTACTGTCCTTTGCAAATAAGTTTAGTCCCTCAGAAATTGAAAAACCGTTACTAGCAGTTACTAAAAGAGCATCAGCATCACTTAACCATTGTTGAGCTGTTTTTACCGTGTTAGTCATTTTGTCCTCCTTTGATTAATTCAGAAATATTTTGTAAAGCCCTAGCCGTATCACTATTAATCAACAGTGAACGATCTTTTATTGCTAGATTTGTTAAGACATCACGAGGATTGAAATTAATATAGAATGACTGTGGCATGTAGTTGGTCATTTCCCAGAATGGCTCTTGTATAAACATTGGTGTCATCCGACCAACCCCAATTTCAATGAAAAGTATCTTCTTTAACTGGTATTTGCCTAGAAACTGATTTGCTTTTTCGTATTCTTCATAGTATTTCTTATCTTCAAGAAATTCCGGACCACGTACCCATGGGATAAGGGGAGTACCATCAACTTCACTTTTAGGAATTAATTCAGTTGGAAGACGATTATCAACGATTTTAGGTATTAATTCATCTAAATAACCATCGATAGGATACAAATTTTTATCTGTTAATGTATTTTTACTCTGAAAGAATCCCCATGATCCTTGGATTTCACTGACATGTTCTTCTGGGAAGAATTTCTTGAACAACATATCTTGATTGCTTGTAATAATATGGTAAGGCTTATTGTCAATGATTGTCTTTAGATAATCATATACCCTATTTTGAGGTGGAATGGTTGAAACCATTTTTAACATTTTTAATAAATAAGCCCATCGCTCTTCTTGAGATTCAAAACGGTTATAGAATCCTTTAAAAATACCTTCAAAGTGATATTTTTGGTAAAAGTCACTCATGTACTTCATAAATAATGGACTAGCTTCATACCAAAAATTCATTCCCGCGGCATTTGATATTCCTGAACCAGCTCCAATTAAAATTGCATCTGCATCATTAATTCGAGCTACTACATTTTCAAGTCTATTCATTTTATTCCTCCTTATTGAATACTATGTCCATTTTTGAACATAATGTAGTTAAATGATATGATTAGGCAGATTGTAAAATTTAAGTTGAACATTTAAGTGGACAGAAAAACCCATCAAGGTCTTTAATGGTGTTACCACACAATCCATTAGAAAGAAGGACCTTAACCGTGTTGTCATTGAAACGCTTCATAATGAAGGACGTTCCTTGCGATACATCGCTAACTACTTAGACTTTAGTAAGACCACCATCTTTAACGAACTTCACCGGCTAAATAGTGAGTACCAGGCTGGGCTAGCGCAAACTGACTTTGAACGAAAGGTTAGTCAACGGGGGCGGAAGTCTTCGCTCACTAAAAACCTTAAACACTTGATCGAGGAAAAGATTCAAGTCCAGAAGTGGTCCCCTGAACAAGTTGCCCATGTGGTGGGGATTGCCTACAAGACGGTCTATAACTGGATTAATCAAGGCTGGCTTGATGTACAGTTGCCCGATTTGCCTGATCATGGAATTCGTCGTCATCGTGCTAAAGAAAAGCGTGGTACGTTCAATCACGGCCGCTCCATTGAGGAGCGGCCTCATAAAGTCGAAACTCGCCAGGAATTCGGCCACTTTGAAGCTGATACCGTACTTTCTGGTAAACGTAAAGGTCAAGCTGTGGCTACTTTTGTGGAGCGTAAAAGTCGCCTGACAATTGTTAAACGGCTCCATGGTCGCGACAGTCAGTCCATGACTCAAGCCGTACTTGAACTAGCTAGTCAACTTCAAGACAAGCTCAAGACGCTTACTGTGTATCATGGTAAAGAGTTCGCTAACTACCAGACAATTGAACAGCTAACAGGTACTCAGGTTTATTTTGCCCATGCTTATTCACCACATGAACGCGGTAGTAATGAGAACCGTAACCGAGTTTTGCGACGGTTTATTCCCAAGGGACAAGCCATTGAAGAACTAAGTGATTACCAACTGGTTCAAATCAATTGGTATCTGAATTCACGGCCACTTAAATGTCTTAATTGGCATACACCAATCGAGATCTTCTTGCTTAATCTACGTCACTAAATTCGTTCAAGTTATTTCTTGCAATCTGCCATTAATTATAATTGCTTATATATTTGAAGTGAATAACATTTTTCCGAGGCTGTTCATTTATGGACACCGTTATGAAATTGTCAATAATAAAATATAGTAATTAATAATCTGTAAAGGGATCGTGAAGTTAGTAATGAAAAATTCAAATCGAATAGACAGGCGAACAATATATACAGTCAATGTAATTAAAGATAGTTTCTTGGAGCTAATCCAGGATAAACCATACTCAAAAATATCAATAAAAGAGATTTGTAAAGTTGCTGACATAAGTCGCTCAACTTTTTATTTACATTTTAAATCGATTAATGATGTTTTGAACGCTATTCTTGATGATGCAATCAAGATGACCTCACCAGATTATCTTAAGATCAGTAATTTTAGCATTGATTATCTTAAAGAAAACGAATCTTTGATACCGGCCTGCCAAAGGGTAGGTTCAAGTGAAAAATATCGTAAATTACTTCTGGACCCTGAATTGACAGAATATATCGTCGGGCGAATTATGATCCGTGAGCGCAACCGAGTAGTTCCTGCAATTCAAGAAAAGACTGGATTATCCAAGGAAGACGCAGAAACATTGTTTTTATACACTCTCCATGGTTCTTTTGCGGTTAATCGTGCTAACCAGTTTAGAAAAAATAATAAATGGTATCATGATGTACAGATTATTAACAATTTTACCTTAAACGGTTACAATGCTCTTAATTAAAACAATCCTTAATAATCTAGATAATAACTTTTCTTTCACTAAATATAAGATGTACTACTTCTTAACATGCTTTAAATCTTGTATTAAATGAAAAATAACGTTTTTTAACGTAAAATAGCCTGTTATAACGACCATAAATGCCGTTATAGCAGGCTATTAGACTCTATCTAGTGCTGACTAAAGATTCGAACCTTCAACCTTATCCTTACACCTTTCATAAATAAAAACACCCAGTTGTTATACTGGATGTTTTCTTTATATGGCAAACATTTTGGCAAACAAACATGTTATTTTTAATGAGTTAGTCAAGTTTTAACACTGCCAAAATGCCGATATATCGCGCTTCCAACTCTATCTTACATTACAATCCTATTCCCACTCGATAGTAGATGGTAAACCTCTGGGCGTATAATTTTAGTTAACCTCAAATTATTTTACTATGAGTATAGTGCTGAACAATGGGTATAATAGCTAGGGTTCCTCACGATATTGATAAAGATGCATTTAATCAAGAGTTAATCAGATTTAGAATTATAACGTAATACGCATGGTGCTAGTTAATTTTTAACCAGGTACCAATAAAAAGACATTGTTTTAGACGTGTTTGAAAACCCATGTATGATCGTGCAGAATTTTGCTCGATATTAAATAAACAACATAATTGTGAAAATACATCCTCTATCCTACGCCGTTGGTGTTTTAATAAGCTCTCATCACCTGAACATTGTTTCATATTTTTACGATATGGTGTCCAAAAACAGATGTCTATTTGTTTTAAGAGGATGTCTAAAATCTTTTAAGTAATAGTGCTAAAAACGCCAAAACGACCATTTGCAGATTGGTGGTTAATTGACGCTCACAATTTTCCAAAGTCGCCGACAATTCTCTAATCAACTAAAGGATCGTTCTACTACTCAACGTTGGGGTATGACTTCGAATCGATGCAACTCATTGCACTTCGCAACCTGCACGGTTGCGTTTAAATTACTTGCCACATCAAATCGAAAATTAACGTCTGAAT
>NZ_JAGYGU010000062.1:0-5586 GCF_018991255.1 Lactiplantibacillus sp. 30.2.29
TCCAACGCTAATTATTGAAATATAGCACTGCAAAATAGTAAGCCTAAACACGAAGAAAAGCAACTATGCCATATACATCATAATGAAATCACTTTAAAGAAGCTCTTAATTTACAATCTACCTTAACATTAAATTTCTTTCGATACCTTATAAAGGTTGTCCGTTTAATTCCTGTATTACGGGCAACATCGACATCACTCATGCCTGCCTGATAAAGTTTAAAAGCATGTTGCAAGCGGGGATCGTCTTGGGTGTATTGGGGTTTACGCCCATGATATTTACCCTGCTGCTTAGCTAAGGCAATCCCTTGCTGCTGGCGCTCAATGATTCGCTTACGTTCACTTTCGGCCTGATACTTATAGAGTTCAATAATCAAGTTGGTCATCAGTTGACGTAAATTTGGGTCAGCAATCCCTGTCATGGACGGCAAATTCAACACATCTAGGGTTGCTCCCTTATTTTGAATGGTGTTCATGATCTGGGTTAAATCCTGGTTGTTTCTGCCTAAGCGATCTAATTCAGTGACCAGGACAATATCACCCTCACGAATATAGGCCAGCATCTTTTGCAGTTCTGGCCGATTAATGTTAGCCCCACTTAATTTATCCGTAAATAATTTATCAACGTCTTTTAAAGCCGCTAACTGTCGATCTAAATGTTGCTCCTTGGAACTCACGCGAGCATAACCGATTTTAGCCATTTTTAGCTCTCATTTTGGACAGCTCTAATGAACACTTGTAATTCCTAGTATAGCACAGAAACAAGAAAGGCCACTAGGATATACCCTAGTGGCCAGATGCAGTTTACAGAGAATGGTCTGAAAAACAGTTAGACCAGTAAAACCCCTGAGTTTGGATTTACTCCAACTCAGGGGTTTGCTTTACTTATTAATCTAATAAATCTTTTCGTTTGGTGCTCAATCACTACTTATTTGATGCACACCAGGTAACTGGGTCAAGGTAAAATTAATTTTTCAGTTGGCAAATTACAAGTTTAATCCGAACAAGCCCGGAATCTTTCAATGGCAGTCTGTTGATGATGTATTTTTAATGGTCGTTGATTAATTAGTTCAAGTGCTGCTAGGATCTCATCAGTCGTTACTTGGCTAAAATTGGTCTTTTTCGGGAAGAACCAGCGTAACCGTCTATTAAAATATTCATTGGAACCTCGCTCCCATGGTGAATATGGATGGCAAAAATAAACTTTGATCTGATAATCCTGTTCTAAGGCCTGATAATTGGCAAACTCTTTACCATGATCAACAGTAATGGATTTTACTTGGGGACCGAAGGCCCCCATAAACTTGCCAAAGGCGGTGTTTAGAGCCTTAGCCGTTCTATTAGGGGCTTTGATGGCCCATAGAAGTCGGGTCTTACGTTCTACGAATGTAACCAGACATGATCGTGGCTCACTTCGACTAGAAAGCACCGTATCTACTTCCCAATGACCAAAAGCTAACCGTTGATTAACAGTTGTTGGCCGTTGTTCGATGGAAGTCCCACTTGTAAATTTCCCACGATTTTCGCTCACTCGGTGCTGGCGGACATTCCGATTGGGTAGATCAGTTAATTTGAAGGGGAGCCAGCCACGATTAAGCCAATTATAAATTGACGCAGTGCTCAAGTTATAAGCGGCCGCAATGGTTTCTGGTGACCAGGTTAATCGTAAGTGATTGGTAATTAAAGTCGCTAATGCTGCCGTCAGCATCGAACGACGACCGCAATTCCGCCTTTTGCGATCTGCATCTTGCTGAGCTAATTCTGGATCATAAGGTTTAACCCGGTCCAACTCATAGCTAATCGTAGCTTTGGCGACGCCTAAGGCGTCAGCCATTACTTGGTAAGATTTATTTCCCTCATTGACCAGTTGTGCTAGTGCGCCACGTTGAAAACGTGATAAAGTAGATGTACCCAAAGTAATCACTCCCTATATTGGTTGGAATTAGCTACTACCATTGTAAGTGATTGCTCTGGGCTTTTTAATTTCTGTTCGGATTAATTATAGAATTTGCCTTTTTCAAACAGCTAGACGATACTATAGCTCTTCATCAGCGTAAGCTTGAAAAACTCCAGGAACTCAAAAAAGGGTATCTACAAAAGATGTTTTGCTGATTCTTAATTTGATCAAATTTAGGATCCCATGAAACTCCATGATCTATTTTTATTGTGCTTGGTCAATACTTAATTCACCTGTATAATAGATTACGCAGGAAGGTTTAAGGGCGGTGGCTGTCTTTTCCCTTGTGAGGTGAGGCCCATGGGAACATGGAATAATCTTCAGGAAGGTTTCACAGTCAATGAGCGTCTTCCAGGCACTCTCGTTGATGTTGCTGTTTGGCACGTTTTTAATCGCGCTACTCAGCTATATCGACAAGCACCACAAATAAAAAAGCCGCCCTGCGTAACTTTGGTAGGTTACAAGGTAGCTTAATGCTGTCTTATTAACTTCGCCACCGCCTTTGAAGCGGCTTGCGTAGGAAGTCTTGTTAGCGCAAGGCTTCCTTTTCTGTCTACATTATAGCATGACTATGAAAAATTGGGTAGCAAGGCATTTTCGGCATATTATTTATCTTTGTATTTTTCAAAATAGGTTCAACTAATTCTGTTTCAGCGTTTTTCGTACTTCACCGTATTTGTATATAGTTTTCCAATATGTTTATGTCTGCCAACGGACCCACTTAATCTGATACCTACCATTATGATAAACCAATTTACCTATTAACTTAGTCTTGGTGCTTTTTTTCTAAGGTTGCTAATAATGCATCAATCCGTTGTTTAACTTGGGGTCGTTGGGTTGTATCAGTTAACAGTACTAACGTATCACCTTCATGAATCAAGGTGTCACCATGTGGAATCACTTCTTGTTCGCCACGCCGGATTCCAATGAGCAGTGCTTCTTTAGGCCATGGCATGTCTCGGACCATTTTGCCGTTTAAGGGACTGCCAAAGAAAACCGGTATTTCCAAATGATCAGGTCGATGAAGTTGCTGAACAGTTTTAGGCATTGTCATCTGCTTAAGCAATGCTTCATAGATTGGTGCACCGCCTAATAAATCAACAACAAGGTAAGCAGTTAACGATATGACTGCTAATGGCATTAAATGTGTTAAATTGCCAACCATTTCTGTTACCAGCAAGATAGCTGTGAAGGGAGCTTTTCCGATTCCAGCAAAGTAACCGGCCATGGAAAAAATGATTAGGTTCATGATATAGACATGCGATAATAATCCTAATTGATTCATTAAGACGCCATAAACCGCACCAATCACAGCACCTAAAGAAAGAATCGGCAAGAAAATACCGCCAGGTAATCCGGAACCATATGAAATCATTGAAAAGACGAATCGTATAATAAAAATTGCAATTAGTACAAACAAAGGTGGAACATGCTGGCCAAATCCCAAAATTAAGCCATTACCACCACCGAGTAAATTTGGCGAAAAGTAACCAACTAAAATTACCAGCAGAAATGGTACGATACCTTGTATTGGGCGTGGCAAATGTGTCAATTGATGATACCACCTAGGCATAACTAACAAGACCCGTTGATATAAGTAACCAAATAATCCCAAAACAATGCCGAGTAAAATTAAGTGCCAATAATTTGATACTGGTAAACTACGTGAATAACTTAAATGTAACACGGGAACAAGTCCGAAAACATTCAGCGAAATAAAATTTGAACCAATTGCTCCGGCTAATGCTGTTAACCAAACCAGCGGTGAAAAATTATGGTAAATCTCTTCTAAGACAAATAGAGTTCCAGCAATGGGGGCATTAAACGCTGCTGCTAATCCAGCAGCGGCGCCTGATGCAATTAGTAGTCGGCGATCAGTTCCTGATAACTTAAACTCAGAAGCGAAACCTTGACCAACTGACGCACTTAATTGAATCGCTGGTCCTTCTCGTCCGAGAAATAATCCAGGTCCCAATGCCAGAATACCACCGATAAATTTTCGCCAAAGAATTGACCACCAGTGCATTTCCAATTCACCAGCCAATTGACCTTCAACTTGCGGAATTCCAGAACCAGCGATATAAGGTTCTCTCTTGAGAAGTCGAGCCACAATTAACGCTAAACCAAGGTTGATGCCTATCAACAATGCCCATTCCCACCAAACAAACGGCGCGATTCGTAAGTATCTATATACCAATCGACTATAGTGCAGCCCTATCTCAATACAATAGCGAAATAAGCTAACAACGGTGCCACTCATTAAACCCACAAGCAGGCCGAGTAAAACAAATCGCAAACGAGTAACGTCAAATTTTTCTTTTACAAGCTGTATCAAATAACTAATCCTCCATTATAACCAATATTATATAATTTAGTACTTAATTAAACTAGGCAATATCTCGATGAAATCTAGTAGTTATTTTTCACAGAGAAGGGGTGTCATACCGCTAAAATGTTTTAGTAGTTTATATGACGAGCCGCATGTTTGAGTAGTAATGGTGCTAATAACGTTGTTAGGATAATGGCAGTGATAATTGCCGAATAGTAATCATCACTGATTAGTTTGGATTGGTAGCCTATTTGAGCGATAATCAAGGCCATTTCCCCACGCGAGACCATCCCTGCACCAACGAGGTAAGCTTCATTCGGACTGAATCCGGCCCATTTAGCCCCACTCCCCGCTCCTAATAGTTTCGTAAGTGTTGCCACAATTGTCAATACGATAATTAATAACAAATCGTGTTCTATGCCAGCTAGTGACATACTTAAACCAATTGAAACGAAGAATACAGGAATGAAAATCGCATAACCGATTGGTTCGATACTTTGATCAACTTCATGAGCTACATGAGTTTGTGCAATCGCAATTCCTGCAAAAAAGGCCCCAATTACTGCACTCAGTCCAATCAGATTTGCAATATATGCCATACCAAAACACAAAATCATCGCCATTATAGTAGGTCCCACTGGATTCAATAATTTGGTGCCTAGTCTAGCGAGGAGAGGGGCGATAAAACGCATCACGAAATAAATTGCGGCAAAGTAAATTAGCTGCTCTAAAAAAGTCAGAGCTAGCGGTATCTGGGTATCCGTACCAGCCTTTGTACCTATTAAACTGACCATAATGCTAAGTAAAACGACAGCTAGCACATCGTCAACCACCGCGGCACCGAGGACTGTTGAACCGCTCTTACTATCAAGTAAATTTAGTTCTTTCATGACAGCAACTGAAATTGAAACCGACGTTGCGGCAAAAATAACGCTCAAAAACAAGCTTTCAAATTGTGTCAAGCCAAAAACAATACCAACTGGATAGATCAGTACCATTGGAATCAAAACTCCTAACAACGCGACAATTATGCTAGGACGCAAATATTTTTTAAGCAATGTAAGATCACTCTCAAGTCCGGCGATAAACATTAAGATGATAACCCCAATCTCTGAAAAAATATGGATAAAATCATTGGCGCGAACCCAATTCAACAACGCAGGGCCAAGAATAATTCCAACAAATAATTGACCGATCACTGCTGGGATACCAACCCTAGAGGCTAGATGGCCAAATAGACTAGTTGCAATCAAGATGATCACCAAGGTACCTAAAAATTCCAAACAAAAACCTCCTCATAC
>NZ_JAGYGU010000063.1:0-5518 GCF_018991255.1 Lactiplantibacillus sp. 30.2.29
TCTATTATTAAACTTTGCCACCGTCTTAAACGGCTCTACATGGGAAGCCCTGTTCTAGCGGGGCTTCCTTTTTCTGTTTACATTATAGCATGGCTATAACGGACTTGCGACTATTTTAAGTGTAGTTTCTCAAAGGCTAGAGAAACTATTGTTCGTTCTTGAAAATATGTAGGAGCAACGGCCTAAGAACCATATATAGTGGTATAATATGTAATAAAAACTATATGTAGTGTTTGGAAGGTGCAATTCTTGGTTCAAGAGAAACACAACAAACTATTGAGCGCAATAATTTCGATTGGTCTTTTAAGCTTTTTAGGAATAGTGGTTGAAACAGCGTTAAACATAACCTTCCCACAATTAACAACGTATTTTTCTATACCTATCAGTCAAGTTCAATGGTTGACTACTGGTTATATGCTAGTCTCAACTAGTTTGATTCCATTGGGTTCATTCTTTTTAAGACGGTTTCGTGTGGTAACTTTATTTAGAGTTTCGTGCTTAAGCTTTTTAGTCGGTACGTTGATTGCAAGCTTTTCCAACAGCTTTAATTTAGTTTTGCTAGGCCGCTTATGTCAAGGCATTGCTGATGGAATCGCGTTACCGTTGATGTTTGCTGTCATACTAGATCAAGTGCCAAAGAAAAAAGTTGGCACTTTTATGGGGCTAGGTAGCTTAGTTATTGCCTTTGCACCAGCAGTGGGTCCCATATATGGTGGCATAATTCAGGACACATTCAATTGGCATTTTTTATTTATAATTTTAATACCAATTATTATGGTTACCTGGCTGCTTGGTGAGCTTAGCATTGAACAAAGTTCACCGGTTCATTACGTTCCCTTTGATGTCCGTGGGGGCATTTTCTTGGCCATTTTTTTGACAACGACGTTGATGTTTATTGTTAACTTGACTGCTAACAGTAGCTCTTTTAAATTGTATTTATTTTTACTAGGAACAGCTTTTTTTAGTGGCTTACTTTTCCTTCTTAATGAGAAGCATAAGAGCCATAAATTGTTGGAATTAAGTCTCTTTAAAAACAAACGCTTTTTGCAGTTGTTAAGTGCTTTTTTTCTATTGCAATTCAGTTCTTTGAGTATGTCATACTTAATCCCTAATGTGCTACAAATACTTTTTGCCCAGTCACCTGGTTTGGTAGGTTTTCTAATTGCTCCTGCCGCTGTGATTGATGCAGTGCTATCGGTGGTTGCTGGTATTATTTACGATAAAACTGCACCCCGCTTACCCATTATAAGTGGCTGTATAATCATTGGACTGACCTTTTTGGGCGCCAACCTATTTACACCAAGTATTGGCGGGCTGGTTTTAATATATATGCTTTTTATGGTGGGATTGAGCTTTAGCTACAGTAACATCATGACCTATAGTTTGTCTCAATTACCTGCTGGGTTAGTAAATGATGGTAATTCGATTTATATGACGGTTCAAGCTTATTCAGGAGCAGTTGGAATTGCAATATCGTCCTCTATTGTTTCTTTATTGCAGAAACAACAAGGGAGTGTAATTTCAGGGACAAAATGGGGGTTAGCAATCAATTTCTTGATTTTGTTTTTTGTTGCCGTATTCACAATTTCTCTATGCTTGATAGCTTTACGAAATAAAGTAATTAAAGGAGATAAAGAGTAATGAGTTTAGATGATATAAAATCATTTTCTAAAGAAAATATGGCCTTTGATCCAACTGGGCATGATTTTCTTCATGCCCAAAGAGTGGCTAAGTTAGCTCAGAAAATATATACAGAAGATTTTAAAAAAGATGAAACTGATATTGGTCTGTATGTTGTGAAAGCAGCTAGCTATTTGCATGACACCATAGACGAAAAAGTCACTGCAGATAAAAAGAATAGACTGAGAGAAGTACGAATTATACTTAGCCATGAGAATATTGCAACTCCGGCTAGAGAAGACATTTTAGATATTATCCAACATATGTCATATTCTGACAACATTGAACACCATTACCAGCTTTCTAACGAAGGTAAATGTGTTCAGGACGCTGATAGACTTGATGCACTAGGTGCAATCGGCATAGCACGTGCATTTGCTTACGGCGGGCACGCTGGACAGGAAATATACGATCCCAAAATATCAGTGAAGGAAATCAAAACACACGATGATTATCGCCATCACAAAAGTACAACCATCAATCACTTTTATGAAAAGCTACTGAAATTAGCAAGTTCAATGAATACCAGAACGGGAAAGCAAGAAGCCAGTCGTCGAACAAAGTATATGCGTGATTTCTTATCTGAATTCCAAATGGAAACAGGTGTAAAAGATGAGACATAATGAGTATCTATTAGATAAATCGTATTTCGAAAAAGTCGCTGCGCTTTTTAATAAAGGGCAGTCTGATCCCCAAAAAATCCTTGTCGTAGAGCACGCCGTGATTAACAGTTTGGATTTTATAGACTATTTATGTGAACACTACGAAGTGTACTTTATACCCAAGCCCAAAAGTATTGATCGTAAAGTCCTTAAACATTTATCAAAGACTTGTACAATATTAGATGTTTCTAGGAAAGAATTAGCAGGCGTTGATACACCTAACTTGATAAAGGAAATTGTCGGACAGGACACGTTTGCAATTATTGATATTGGTGGGTATTTTGTACCAAGATTAAGTGACATTCAGAAACAGTTTAAAGGTCAATTGGTTAAAATAATCGAGGATACGGAAAATGGCTACCAAAAGTATGAAGATAAGCTGTCCAATAATTCAATATCAGTCCCAATACTATCAGTGGCAAGAAGTTCTTTAAAAATTGAGGAAGATTTTTTGGTTGGACATGAGATTGTAGTCAAATCCGAAATCTTTTTAGCAGATTATGGAACGACGCTTTTAGGCAAGAAAGTACTAGTTATTGGCTATGGTAAAGTTGGCTCCAGTATAGCGGGTAATTTAAGAAAACGTGGTGCAATAGTCATAGTTGCTGATAAAAGGGCAATACGATTAGCTAACGCATTAGCCCATGGGTACCAAATAACTAATGATATATATACTGAGCTAATTGACGTTGATATTGTGTATATAGCTAATGGAGAGAAGTCTATTGATACTCTTCAACTAAAAAAATTGGATTTGAAACATACTTTATATAGCTTTTCTGTAACTTCAGCGGACGATACTTTTAAAAATAGTCAAATGATCAACAAATTACCCCACTATGGACACAATGGTGGGTATAAAATTTTAAAAACTAAAAGCAATAGGACTGTTATTCTAGCAAATTCAGGGAACGCAATTAATTTCACATACTCTATATCAACATTAGCTTCCTACGTCCAATTAACACAGGCTGAAATGGCAGTTATACTACAAAAAGACATTTCAGGTGAAGAAAATCAGGGAATTGTTGAATTAAATGAAAACGACAGAGAAAAAATTGCTAAAGAATGGTTGGCAGAGATATTTGAAGTTGTTAAAAGTTGAATTAAATAAAAAAGCTTAAAGAATTATACAAATAAGCTCTGGTTGCTACCGACAAAGAGATTTTAAGCTGTTTTTAGTTGCTGCTAAACTTTGATCGTAGTATTAAACAAAAATACCTTATTAAGCGCAACTTTCACTGAAACAGTTGATAACAATATTAAGATGAAATTTGGTTTCCTCGTCAAAGTTTCTGTATAATAGATTAAGCAGGAAGTTTTAAGGGCGGTGGCTGTCTTTTCCCTTGCGAGGTGAGGCCCATGGGAACATGGAATAATCTTCAGGAAGGTTTCACAGTCAATGAGCGTCTTCCAGACACTCTCGTTGATGTTGCTGCTTGCAATGTTTATTTTAGCGTTGCTAACATACATCGACAAAAGGAACAAATAAAAAAGCCGCCCTGCGTAACTTTGGCTAGGTTACAGGGTGACTCAACTATCATTTTTTAACTAATGCCACCGCCTTTGAAGCGGCTTGCGTGGGAAGTCCTGTTTTCGGCGGGGCTTCCTTTTCTGTTTCCATTATAGCATGTCCTTTAAAAGCTGGCTAACGTTTCAGACTTTGATCGTATTCAGGATCAGGTTGTTTGATTTCCGGATTTTCTTCAGCAAATGCTTTCAGTTGTTTTTGAGTTCGATCACTAATTTCTTGGTGCACATCGTTTAACTGATTTTTTAATTGCGCTTTTTGTTGTGGACTAGTTGCTTGCTGAACTTGTTGTTGCAAGCCTTGATAGGACTTATTAAGATCCTGGGCTGATAGCTTTTTTAGATCATGCGCAGGCTCTTTTGGGGCTTCTTGTAAGCCTAATTGTTTGGTTAAGCCATCGCTAAGTTCAATCACTTTGTTGCTCACTTGCTGGATCTCACTTAAAGCGCTATGGATTACGGCTTTATCTTTGGCCCAGGTGGCCACGTAACCGAGTGAGTAGTTGCTGGTATCAACGCCAATATTTTGCATGGCAACATATGCGACCGCTTCGGCTTGCGTTTCTTGATAGGCTCGCGGGCGATCTTTAAAGGCTGATTTTAGGCCGTGTAGCTGGCTATGCGCATATTCGTGATATAACGTCTTTAGTTTCAAAGCATTGTCGGGCTCATCGCCACCAATGACGATTTCATTAGTGCGGGGTTGAAAATAGCCTTTAGCGCCACCAAGTTCTGACAATCTCTTTTCACTGACTTTAATATCAGTATTGTTATTCAAATAATTTTTGAGTTCGTTGTATAGATTAGTAACGTTTTTATGATCCGCTAAATTTTCTTTGACAAAATCTTTAGCACTTAGGACTGGTTCGCCGCTTGTCTGTGATATGTCAAATACTGGAATATAGCGATAACCAACTATGGCTTTTTCTTTGGTCGTATCAAGCCTTTTCTGATCCTCTGGAGTTAGTTTTTTAATCATAGGGGCCGCAATCCTGATCCCTTTTTCTCCCTTATTAACTGATCTGTTAAAATCATTTTTCCATTGTTTAAAACCTGCTATTTGAGTAGCTTCTGGGTTTTGAGAGTAGATTAAATCAATATTTCTAGCGCTATAACGATGAAATTTTGCCACAGTATTAAGATAGTTCTTGAACTTGTCACTATCAGTTAAGTTCAAAATTTGTTGTTCTGCATTATCTACAAGTTGTTTCTTCCATTCTTCTTTAGTTGGCATATTTAAACCTCCTCGGCGTCTACAAACTCTACAGAATTATCAATTTGGGGTAACTTGATAGATTGTGTGCCATAAAGTGCTAAATATTCAGCATTCTTTTTTTGCCACGCAACTTGAATATATTTGCCATTACCCGCAATTTCTGATAGGTACTTATAACTGCTTTTATCCGTCAAAATAGGTAATTCGCTTGCTAATGCTTCCAGTTCATTTTTCATGATATATCCTCCTTCTTTTACAATTACACTCGTTGGTTAGGTTCACTTTTTGGTTTTTGAAAAGTAAACCTAAATGACGAGTTCACCAACCGAAACAACGTGCAGGGCGGTAGGCAGGTTCTAATCAAAATCAAAACTTAATTTATGGCCGTCAAGCTTTAACTTGGCGTCAAACGACTTTCCTTTTTTACTCT
>NZ_JAGYGU010000064.1:0-5090 GCF_018991255.1 Lactiplantibacillus sp. 30.2.29
CAATACATTTTGTATTTCTTCAAATGACTGACGTAATGGGCTTCTTAAAACTTTTTTTAAATCACCTTTAGCTGATGATTTTATTTTTACTTTCCAACGATTACTCATGATCAATTTCTTTGATCATTTCGTCTAAATCAACTGATTCATCATCTTTACGGCTGAAGGTGGCTTGAATCTGACCATTCATCATTAAGTTCATGGTTTCCTGTAATGCATCATAGTCTTTTTTTCCAATCAAAACGGCACTACGGCTGTCATTAGATCCTGCAATAATAACAGGTTGGGAGTCCCGATTAGCGTTTTTGATAAGTGAAAATAGGTTTGTTCGTGCTGTAGTTGGGTTAATAATTTTTTCCATATGTTTTCCCTCCTCAACTTATCTAATATTATAAGCGTACATGATAACGTACGTCAATTATAAACTATTATATCGTCAAAGGAGATTATGACTTATGTAACAAGTTGTCTTACCCATTAAAGATTCCAATGTCCTTAAAGAGGTTCAAGATACGTTACTCAATAACTTTAAAGCCGGCCGGCGTAACTATACGATTTTTCAAGTTGGCAAAGCGACACTGCTGCGAGTGAGTGACGTTATGAGGTTAAAACAGACCGATATTTTTAATCCAGACGGTTCTATTAACCAAAACGTGTTCATTCACGATCGAAAAACGGGTAAACCTAATACCTTGTACCAGTTCAAACAGAGATCTTATCGTACCGTCAATGGCTGCTTGATCATAAGCTAGATTCTGAATGGCTTTTTTTCTTCCATTCAGCACCCCGAGCGACATATCACGGAAAAACAGTTCTACAAAATCATGAGCAAGGTTGGCGATCTGTTAGGAATTGATTATCTAGGTCCCCATACCATGAGCAAAACCGGGGCTTCTCGCGTCTACACGCAATCTAATTACAATATTGGCCTAGTCATGCACTTATTAAATCATTCTAGTGAAGCGATGACTTTAGCTTATTTAGGCTGAGACCAGGCTAGTACTGAAACGATGCTGGATCACATTGATTTTGGGTAGGAGGCTGGCTTTATGGATTTAGATTTTGAAACCAACAAGCATGATCTTTTTGATGATTGGCATCAAAACTAAACAAGCCTTTACGCACAAGTTACAGCAACAAGCTCAAATTAAAAAAACACAATTGATTCTTATTTGTTGTTTTAATTTGAAAATTTAAATATTAATAGCTAAATAGTGAAGGCCTATGTATAATTGCTGAACTAGTTTTGCAATGTTTACTTGTATGTAATTCAATTTAAAGTTTAAGTGTGTTATTATTAATGCGGTTTATTGAGACTGTTTAATTTAGTTATGCGTTTTTTGCATGATTTTAAATACTTTCGTGCGAAAGATAGGCCCAATTTAAGGGATATCAGAGATTATTAGTAGTTGCTGTTCTAATTTAAATGGTTGGATAACCTTGATAAGCTGGGGTTTTAATAACAACATTTTTATTTAAAAATAGTGTGAAAGGTGGGTTTTTATGTTAAGGAATAATTACTTTGGAGAGGCTAAAACGCATTATAAATTATATAAATGCGGTAAGAATTGGGCTGTTATGGGGATTTCAGTATTTTCGCTGGGATTAGGGATGCTAGTTACAAGTCGGCCAGTGTCAGCTGATGTGGCAGCTACTAGTACCTCAAGTAGTGCAGTAAGGGCTGAAACGACCAGTGCAAGTAGTAGCAGTGCAACGAAGGCCGATTCAACCAGAGCAAGTAGCAGCAGTGCAGTAAAGACTGAAACGACCAGTGCAAGTAGTAGCAGTGCAACGAAGGCCGATTCAACCAGAGCAAGTAGCAGTAGTGCAGTAAAGGCTGAAACGACCAGTGCAAGTAGTAGCAGTGCAACGAAGGCCGATTCAACCAGAGCAAGTAGCAGTAGTGCAGTAAAGGCTGAAACGACCAGTACAAGTAGTAGCAGTGCAACAAAGGCCGATTCAACCAGTGCAAGTAGCAGTAGTGCAGTAAAGGCTGAAACGACCAGTGCAAGTAGCAGTAGTGCAGTAAAGGCTGAAACGACCAGTGCAAGTAGTAGCAGTGCAACGAAGGCCGGTTCAACCAGTGCAAGTAGCAGTAGTGCAGTAAAGACTGAAACGACCAGTGCAAGTAGTAGCAGTGCAGCAAAGGCTGAAACGACCAGTGCTAAAACACGCCAAACTGTAACTAAGATATCTTACAACACATTATTGCAACAATTACGTACAAGTAAGGCTTTGGCGACTGATAAAGAAGCTCTAACACATGTTACTAAGGAGAATTTTCTTGCTTACTTTTCATTAAACGGATCAGCCACTTATGATCAAAATACTGGTATTGTGACTATTACACCAGATGAATATAATAAAGTTGGAAATTTCTCTCTCAAGAGTAAAATTGATATGAATACTAGTTTTACTTTAACTGGTAAGGTTAATTTAGGATCCAATCCTAATGGAGCTGACGGTATTGGCTTTGCTTTTCATAACGGTAATACCACAGATATTGGTAATGCTGGTGGCAACTTGGGTATTGGTGGCTTGCAAAATGCTCTGGGATTTAAGCTTGATACATGGTCAAATGGTTATCAAGCTCCACAGTCTGATAAAGATGGTAGCCAAATCGATTCAACTAACTCTAATGATTTTGGTTGGAATGGGGATTCTATGAATGCTCCATATGGCACATTTGTTGATACTGAAAATGAAGAAGTTGCTACTAAGGATGGAATAAAAGTTCAAAGATGGTGGGCTAAAGATGTTGATGGAACTTCCCAAGCGTTAAGTAAGTCTGACGTAAACGGCCAATTTCATGATTTTACAGTTGATTATGATGGAGATACAAGAACATTAACAATCAAGTATACCCAAATAAGCGGTAAGATATTAACTTGGACTACGACTGTCTCGAATTCTAATCAAGCAATGGCAATGATTGTCAGTGCATCAACTGGTGGTGCTAAGAATTTACAGCAATTTGAAATAATGAGTTTTGATTTTAAGCAAGCAGCGACAGTTAATGTTAAGTATGTTGATACAAAAGGTAATCAAATTGCTCAAGGTGAGGTTACTTATCCAAATGGCGCTAATGTTAATGGTACTTATACTACAGGACAATTAGAAATTCCCAATTATAAGTTTGTAAGAATGGATGATGGTACTGCCACTGGAGCAAAAAGTTTGCCAGCGACGGGTACTCTAACAAAAGCTGGAGATAATGGGACGGTTATTTATGTCTATGCACCAGCGTACACACAAACAAGCAAAACAATTAGTGAAACCATTAAGTATATTGACCAAGATGGTAAAGAAGTAGCAATAGGATATACGGCAGATCCAATTACATTTGTGACAGTAACTAATCCAGTTGATAACACAACAACAACGTATTACTCAACTAAAGCAAAGACTGCAACGCTGGATGATAATGGTGTGCCAACAGAAGCTGGATGGACAAAAGCAGACAGTACCGATTTCGCAGAAGTAGTTAATCCAGAAGTTGATGGCTATAAGGTAATCAGTAATGATGCCCCAAATTCTGATTTGACAAGCGTTGAAGTTCAAACTGTCTACACTAATTCTAGTGATCTTGACTTCACGGTGGTTTATGCTAAGAATGCGCCAACTATTACAACTGAAAGCAAGACGATTAATGAAACTATCCATTACGTCTACAAAGATGGTACGACAGCTCATGATGATTATGTGGCCAAGCCGGTTGAATTTACGCGTGAAGTCTCAACTGATGCGGTGACAGGTGAAAAGACCTATGGGTCTTGGTCAGCAGATCAAAGCTTTGCGGCAGTAACTAGCCCAGCTATTAAGGGTTACACGCCAGACCAGGCTGAAATTGGGTCACAAACTGTGAGTGGTGACTCCAGTGATCTTGACTTCACGGTGGTTTATACCAAGGATGCGCCAACAAAACCAGTTAATCCAAGTCAACCAACGACGCCAGCAAAACCAGTTAACCCAAGTCAACCAACGATGCCAGCAAAACCAGTTAACCCAAGTCAACCAACGACGCCAACAAAACCAGTTAACCCAAGTCAACCAACGACGCCTGTTAAGCCGGTTCAGGCTGGTCAAGCAGCGGCTACTAATTTTGTGGATCAACGGTTGCCTCAAACTGATGAAACTGATCAACAACACATGACGCTGAGTGGCTTATTACTATTAGCCATGAGTAGTTTGTTAGGACTCTTCGGAATGACTAAGCGGCAGCGCAAAGAATAGGATGATATTATATGCTAAATCAGCAGCAAATTAAGAACCAGTTTGAGAGCTTAGCAACCCTGCAAGCTATTCAGAAACAGGCATACCAGATGTTAGTGCAAGGGCTGGCCACAACTGGGTTCTCAATGCGTGAGTGGGAAATATTAGTCTATCTTGAACAACACGGACAAGCTACTGCTAGTGAATTAGCTGATGCGTTCATGGTTACGCGCACACTAATTTCCAGGAATACCTGGCGACTGATTCAAGATGATTTAATTCAATCACAAGTAAATCAAACTGATCGACGAATTGTGCGGCTGACTTTGACTATTAATGGCCAAGAAACTGTCCAAAAAAGCGTTCGGCAAGTGCAAGAAAATTTAAAAACTTTCAACCAAAGTCACGATTTGGAGAAGTTGACTAAACAAGTGGAAACTTTGTCACAACAACTGGCTAAGATAAATTAAAAGTTTTTCAAAGTAAGTAAAGATGCCTTAATGTAAATAAAGATCGGTCCGTTAAAACCCTTGGGTTTGAGCAGGCCGGTCTTTTATTGAAGTGAAGCAAATTTAAACATTAAGATTATTTTTGCCTGTGACAATAATCATTTTGTATAACCAAGTAATCAATCAGGCACTACAAGTGGCTAAGCGTTCCCCTGTTAAAAGGGATTAGATAAAAATTTTTCTTGACGTTTTTTATATATAATGAGTAAAGTGTTTAGATAGAGTGAAATCAGGCCATAACTTAACAGTTGTGGCCTCTTTTTTGATGCTGTATAATTAAAGGGTTAGAACCGTGTCATTACTTAATGACATAAATAAGGAGATAAAAAGATGAAATATGGCTATGCGCGGGTCAGTACCACTGATCAA
>NZ_JAGYGU010000065.1:0-5074 GCF_018991255.1 Lactiplantibacillus sp. 30.2.29
CCTCAAAAAAGCCCCCGCTCACCCGAGCGAGGGCTCCCTTAATTCACAAAGGGCTATTTTTCAGTACCTTGGCCGTCCCATTCGCGTTCGATGATCGCCTTTAATTCACTGATTAAAGGTTCGCGAGGGTTTGCGGTCGTGCATTGGTCTTCATAGGCCAATTCGGCTAATTCGTCGACGGTGGCGTCAAAGTGCTTCTTTTCAACCCGGTTGGCTTTCAGGGATAAGGTGACATCCATTGAGTGAGCCAAGTCGATATAGGCTTTAACTAAGCTTTCCTTGAGTTCCTCGTCCGTCTTACCTGGTAACCCTAAGGCCCGGGCAATGTTGGCGTAGTCGGCTAAGGCAGTGTTGTGGTTGTACTTCGGCCACATTGCTAACTTGGTTGGAATCTCAGCATTGTAGCGCACAACTTGTGGGTAAGTGATGGCAATCGCTAACCCGTGTGGTAAGTTGAATTCCCCACCTAATTTATGCGCGATGGAGTGGTTAATTCCTAAGAAGGCGTTGGCAAAGGCCATCCCGGCTAAGGTTGACGCATTGTGCATCTTCTCACGGGCCTTCTTGTCGCCATCATAAGAAGTTTTCAAGTACTTGAAGGCTAATTGTAAGGCTTCAATTGACCAGCCACGCGTGTAGTCAGAGGCCATCGTTGAAACGTACGCTTCAGTAGCATGGGTGATGACATCCAGACCAGTCCAAGCAGTCGTGCGCTTTGGCACCGTTTCAACAAATTGTGGGTCAACGATGGCAATGTCTGGTTGCATTGCGTAGTCGGTGATTGGGTACTTAACGTGCGTCTTGGAGTCCGTAATAACGGCGTATGGCGTCACTTCAGAACCCGTCCCAGAAGTCGTCGGAATCCCAATATAGGTGACCTTTTCAGATACGGGAACTTTGTAGGTCCGTTTCCGAATATCCAAGAACTTCTGCTTAGCACCTAAGAAGGAAGCTTCTGGATGTTCATAGAAGAGCCACATTCCTTTGGCCGCGTCCATTGCGGAACCACCACCAAGGGCGATGATCGTATCTGGCTTGAAGGCCTTCATCCGTGCGACCCCTTTGTAAACCGTATCCGTCGATGGATTAGGTTCAACTTCAGAGAAGATATCGATATCGACCGGATCCGTCCGCTTGTTCAAGACAGCCGTTACACGGTCAGCGTAGCCAAATTCCACCATCCCAGGGTCACAAACTAGGAAAACCTTTTTAATCCCAGCCATGTGTTCCAAGTAGCGAACGGAATTGCGTTCGAAGTAGACTTTGGGAGGCATTTTGACCCATTGCATGTTATTACGCCGTTTTGCCACAGTTTTGATATTAATCAGATCCATATCCGTAACGTTATGAGAAATCGAGTTGCCACCATATGACCCCGTGCCCAGTGTTAATGAAGGTTCCATATTGTTGTAGATGTTTCCTAAACCACCTACTGAAGATGGTGTATTCACTAAGATCCGGCAAGCTGGCATTTGAAGGCCGAATTCCTTGACCAAATCATCATCAGTCGTGTGAATCCCAGCAGTATGGCCTAAACCACCATAATGAAGTAATTCATCGGCCCGTTTGAACGCAGCTTCATGTGAATCAGCCTTGTAAACGGTCAAAACTGGTGATAATTTTTCGCCAGATAATGGGTATTTGACCCCGACACCGTTGATTTCGGCAATCAAGACGCGGCAATCCTTAGCAACATCCTTTAATCCAGCCATTTGGGCAATTTCGTAAGCAGTCTTCCCAGCGACTGGCCCCCGAACCGTATGCCGGTTAGGATCGATAACGGCATCACTCAAAGCTTGAACGTCCTTAGGTTTAACATAGTAGCAACCGAGACGAATAAATTCTGCTTTGACTTCCGCATAAATTTCTTTATCAATAATGGCGCTGTTTTCAGAGGCACAGATCATCCCGTTATCAAACGTCTTGGATAACACAATGTCGTTAACGGCTTGCTTAATGTCAGCCGTCTTTTCAACGTAGGTCGGGCCGTTACCAGGGCCAACACCTAAGGCTGGTTTACCTGATGAGTAGGCCGCGGTAACCATGCTTGGACCACCAGTGGCTAAGATCGTTGCCACGTCGGTATGGTGCATCAACGCATCCGTCGCTTCAATACTTGGATGTTCGATATATAAAACGGCATCGGCAGGACCACCGGCAGCTTTGATGGCTTCACGCATCACATCAGCGGCCGCGGAACTACACTTCTGAGCTTGTGGATGGAAACCAAAGACGATCGTGTTACGCCCCTTCAAGGAGATCAAAGTCTTGAAGACTGTCGTTGAAGTTGGGTTCGTAACGGGAGTGACCCCGGCCACGATCCCGACTGGTTCAGCGATTTCCATTAGTTGTTCTTCATCGTCTTCTTTGATGACGCCAACGGTCTTGTCGTGGCGCATGCTGTTCCAAATATATTCACTGGCGTAGATGTTCTTGATGGCTTTATCTTCAACCACCCCACGGCCAGTTTCTTCAACGGCCAACTTGGCGAGTTTCATATGATTATCAAGTGCAGCGACTGCAACTTTTTCACATAGATCATCAATTTGTTCTTGTGTATACGATTTTAAAACGGCCAATGCTTTCTTTGAACGTTGAACTAACTGGTCTACTTCGTCGGTAACCTTGGTGGTTTGGTTCTTTTCTGTCTTAATCATGAAGTGCTTCCTCCATTTCAAATCCTTTGTGAATTAATTTACAAACCCCATTATAGCTATCCTTGCTCACAATGCAACAATAAATTATAAAATAATTGATTTTAAATCTATAAATAATAATGAAATTGCCTATTTAACGGCGTTTGTCACCAATAAAGTTTTTTCGATCGTTAAGTTCATTAATGAACAAGACAAACTAAAAAAGAATCGCGGTCACCGACGACTAACCTGTCGGACCACGATTCTTTTTAGTTATATAAATTGCGTCACCATGACATCAGTCGATGCCACCTGTTGGACCGCTTTAACGGACCACAATAACGGAGATTGGGGCTTTTCGTGCTAACCGGGGCCCAATTGCGCCCGAAATCTTAGAGTGAGCAAATTCCGTATCCGCACCGGTGACTAATAAGTCAGGTTTGAAGTCTGGAATCACTTGGTCCAAGATCACATCATCCACGTCGCCACCTTCATAAACCAGTGGTTCGACCCGTTTGACGCCACGTTGTTCAGCAAGCTGAACATATTCAGCGACGACTTCTTCAACGTGCTTACGCTTGGCTTGGATCTTCGACGGGGTCAGTGAATCAAAAATATTAATATCTTCGCTTTCCAGCACCGAGCAAATCCCCAGCGGTGCGTCGTAATCGCGGGCCAATGTCGTTGCGTAACGGAAGGCCCGTTCAGATGAAGTATTGTCGTCCTCATCAACGGTAAGCAGAATTCGTCGATAAACGAGTGGTTCTTGCATTTTTGAGTTTTCCATAGTAATCTCCTCGTCTCATTGAGTTGAATTGATATTGACCACTGTCATTATACCAGTTTCACACCCCTAACGGACGATTTCTCACCAGAGGCACACTCGCCGGCAGCTTAAATCATCGCCGCGGCTCAACACACGCCTGCTACTCCCTGGTTGACCCGCGACATCTGCTTGAAAACTACCATCGACTGCCAAACCAAACGGTACGCGAACGTCAATGTACCAATCACACTAGTCGCCTGATGCCACCGTCACGCCAGTATGCGCCTATTCCGACTTCTTCGGTAATGCCTGCAGTGTCTGCTTAAGCCAGTCAACGTAGTACGTCTCACGGCCGATCGCGTGTTGCAAGATCAAATAATGACCATAGTGTTGCTTCGCAGTCGCTGGTTTTGGAAACACGCTCTCGAGTCGATGCTGCAGGTGAGTCAGCTTGGCTGTGTGCAAGGTCAGTTGTTCGGTAAGCATCTCGCGCAAACGCGGATCTTGATTCGTTTGAATGAAATAGAGTTTTAAAATAAATTCGTCCTTAGTGGCCGTCAAATCCGGCGTGCCGATACTGATCCACTCATGGAGTAAATCGCGACCAGTTGTCGTCACGTGGTAGAGCTTCTTTTCCAACTTTTCGCCACTGACGGTGATTTCATGGGTCACGTAGCCCTGCTCTTCTAAGCGTTTTAATTGCGGATAAATTTGACTATGTTGGGCTTGCCAGAATTCCCCGATCTCATCATCAAAGGCCTTCGTCAGGTCGTAACCCGTTAACGGTTGTTGATTTAACAACCCTAGAATAATAAATTGCAACTTATTTTTTTGCGCCATTGGATATTCCTCCTTGACGATTCTTTGATAACAGTATACACTAACCTTGTTGATTAAAACATGTAATAATTTACACGTTTTAAATGACATATATTTTTAAAAGAAGGTAATTTAAATGACGAAAGAATTTAAAACGCTAGATGACTTCCTCGGCACCCACTTTATTTACACTTACGACAACGGTTGGGAATATGAATGGTACGCGAAAAACGACCACACCGTTGACTACCGGATTCACGGTGGCATGGTCGCCGGTCGGTGGGTCAAGGATCAAGAAGCGAACATCGTCATGTTGACACCCGGCATTTACAAAGTTGCCTGGACAGAACCAACTGGTACCGATGTCGCCCTTGACTTCTTGCCTAACGAAAACAAATTAAACGGGACGATTTTCTTCCCTAAGTGGGTCCAAGACCATCCTGAAATCACGGTCACGTTCCAAAACGAACACATTGATTTAATGGAACAGTCTCGTGAAAAGTACGCGACTTATCCAAAACTAGTTGTTCCAGAATTTGCCCACATCACTTACATGGGTGATGCTGGTCAAAATAACGAAGACGTCATCAGCGAAGCGCCTTACTCTGGTTTACCAGATGAAATCCGTGCTGGTAAGTACTTTGATGAAAACTATCACCGCGTAAACAAATAATGTTTCACGTGAAACATTGTAGGGAACAATTGGGTACAGTAGCGATAACGGGACTAAGCTTACCCGTAGCATCAGCCTTGCGACCCTAAGCACCAATTTTGCTGGTTAGAATCACTTGAGTTCTGCAGTCGACCTGCTTAGCAGTTATCCCGCTTGTTTCACACCCATAACGTCAACACC
>NZ_JAGYGU010000066.1:0-4985 GCF_018991255.1 Lactiplantibacillus sp. 30.2.29
CTACAAAATGGTGTTGGCTTTCGTTATCACATTGTTTGTATTTAAAATTGTTAATTTTGACGGTTTTAATTTATATCTTTCATTTGTCCTAAATTCCATTGGAGCACTTCTTTGTTTCGTGATTATGATGTTAATAATACATGACAAGGCCATGGTACATTTACTGTATTTGCTAAAGATATAAAATTTAGGGAGGATTAATTTTAGAATGAAAGGGATTATTTTGGCGGGTGGGTCTGGCACAAGGCTGTATCCAATTACACGGGCGATTTCAAAACAATTGATCCCGATTTATGATAAGCCAATGATTTATTATCCGTTGTCGACGTTAATGTTGGCAGGAATCCAAGATATTTTGGTTATTTCAACACCGGATGATACACCACGGTTCAAAGAACTGTTAGGCGATGGTCATGATTTGGGCTTGAATCTATCCTATGCTGTCCAAGAAAAGCCGAACGGTTTAGCTGAAGCTTTTATTTTGGGTGCTGATTTTATTGGTGACGACTCAGTCTGCCTGATTTTAGGTGATAATATTTATTATGGTGGCGGCTTATCCAAGATGCTTCAACATGCTAGCGCTAAGCCGGAGGGGGCCACGGTCTTTGGTTACCATGTCAATGATCCGGAACGGTTTGGTGTCGTTGACTTTGATGAAAATATGCATGCAAAGTCCATTGTTGAAAAGCCTGTACACCCAGCTAGTAATTATGCTGTCACGGGAATGTATTTTTATGATAATCAAGTCGTTGATATTGCGAAGAATATTCAACCATCACCACGTGGTGAATTGGAGATTACGGATATCAACAAAGTTTACTTAGAACATAATGAGTTAGATGTTGAACTCATGGGACGAGGGTTTGCCTGGCTTGATACTGGGACCCATGATTCATTACAAGAAGCAAGCAGTTTTATTGCAACTGTTGAAAGACGTGAGAACCTAAAAGTGGCTTGTCTCGAAGAAGTGGCCTATCGGATGGGCTATATCGATGCTGATAAAGTGTATGAATTGGCGCAACCATTGAAGAAGAATGATTACGGTCAATACTTATTAAGATTAATTGGGAGGGCTTAAATTTTGGGCAAATTAAAGGTAACAACGACTAAGTTACAAGATGTTAAGATTATTGAACCAGCAGTTTTTGGTGACAAGCGCGGGTTCTTTACGGAAACTTACTCTGACCGTGATTTCAAAGAAGCTGGAGTTGATTTTGATTTCATTCAGGATAATCAATCATTGTCAGCTGAAGCGGGTGTTTTGCGGGGACTGCATTTTCAACGTGGCAAGGCAGCGCAAACTAAATTAATTCGCGTGGTGACTGGTGCCGTGCTTGATGTTATTGTGGACGTTCGTGCTGGCTCACCTACGTACGGTGAATGGGAAGGCTACATTATCTCTGAAAGTAACCACCGTCAATTGTTAGTCCCCCGTGGTTTTGCCCATGGCTTTGTGACATTGACTGATAATGTTAATTTCTTATACAAGTGTGATAACTACTACAACGCTGAAGCTGATGGTGGAATCACCTTTATGGATAAAGATTTAAATATTAACTGGCCTATTGATTACGATCAAGCTATTACTTCTGAAAAGGATGCTAAACAACAGACCTTCAAAGAATTTGAACAGAATAATCTGTTTGTTTACGGCGAAATTTAAGGAGACGTCATGGAAAACTTATTAGTTACCGGTGGTGCCGGCTTTATTGGTTCTAACTTTGTTCACTATGTTTATAATCATCATCCCGAAGTCCAGATTACCGTGTTAGATAAGTTAACTTATGCTGGTAATCGGGCCAACTTGGAAGAAATTCTAGGCGACCGGGTTAAATTAGTTGTGGGTGACATTTGTGATGCGCCCTTAGTTGATGAATTAATGCAACAAACTGACGCGGTTGTCCATTACGCCGCTGAAAGCCATAATGATAATTCATTGAAGGATCCATGGCCATTCATCGAAACGAATATTATTGGGACTTATACGCTGATTCAATCCGCACATAAGTTTAACAAACGCTTCCACCATGTTTCCACTGATGAAGTATACGGTGATTTACCATTACGGGAAGATTTACCGGGCCATGGTGAGGGTGTTGGCGAGAAGTTTACACCAACTAGTCGGTATAAGCCTTCCAGCCCATACTCTTCATCTAAGGCCAGCAGTGATCTCTTAGTTCGGGCTTGGATGCGTTCGTTTGGCTTACAAGCCACCATTTCAAACTGCTCAAATAACTATGGTCCTTATCAATATATTGAGAAATTTATTCCACGCCAAATTACTAATATATTAAGTGGTATTCGGCCAAAATTATATGGTAGTGGTAAAAATGTTCGTGACTGGATTCACACGAACGACCATTCTGCGGCCGTTTGGGATATTTTAACCAAGGGTAAGATTGGTGAGACCTACCTGATTGGTGCCGATGGTGAAATGAATAATAAGGACGTCTTGGAAATGATTCTTGAATTAATGGGTCAGCCTAAAGATGCTTATGATGTTGTTAAGGACCGTCCCGGCCATGATTTACGTTATGCAATCGATTCAACTAAGTTGCGCACGGAATTAGGTTGGCAGCCAGAGTTTACTGACTTCCAGTCTGGTTTGAAAGCAACGATTGATTGGTATACGGACCATCAAGACTGGTGGCAAGCAGATAAGAACAAGGTTGAATCAAACTACGCCAAGAACGGGCAATAAAAACACAGAAGATTTTGAATAAGCGAAGTGTCGATTGACAGTTCGCTTATTTTTTAGGAGGAAATGAAAATGGCTAAAGTAATGATTATTGGTGCCAATGGTCAGTTAGGTCATGAGTTACAACGACTATTAAATGAACAAGAAATTGCATTTGACGCGCTGACTGAAAAAGAATTGGATATTACAGACTTGGACGCAGTCAAAGCTAAGATTGCCGAATTACAACCAGCGGTCTTATATGATTGCGCGGCTTACACAGCAGTTGATAAGGCCGAAGATGAAGGCAAAGCCCTCAATTGGCTGGTAAATGTTGATGGAACAAAAAATTTAGCCCAAGTAGCAGCTGAACAGGGTGTTAAATTGGTTTATGTTTCTACTGACTACGTTTTTGATGGCACTAATAAAGGCGAATATTTAGAAGATGATCCCGCCAACCCCAAGAATGAGTATGGGCGTGCTAAGTGGGCTGGTGAAGAAGCCGTTCGTCACAGCGGTGCTGATTACTATATTGTTCGGACTAGCTGGGTTTTCGGCGAATTTGGACATAACTTTGTCTTCACAATGCAGAATTTAGCAAAGACGCATGACAAGTTGACAGTCGTCAATGATCAACTTGGACGGCCAACCTGGACGCGAACATTAGCAGAATTTATGGTCCACCTGGTGAAAACTGAAGCCGCTTCAGGGACCTATCAATTAAGTAACGATAGTACAGCTACTTGGTATGACTTTGCGAAGGAAATTTTGAAGGATACTGATGTTGAAGTAGCACCAGTTACTTCTGAACAATTTCCACAAAAGGCTTACCGGCCACAGCATTCAGTGATGAATTTGGATAAGGCTAAAGCAACTGGTTATAAGATACTAACCTGGCAGGAAGCATTGAGTGCATTCCTAAAAAGTCTCGGATAATTAGCGCATGAAGGAGCTAGCACAACAAAATTGTAAAATTTAAACAGTTAAAGGAGAAAATTGTGAAAGTAAATTCTTCGGTCTCATCAAGAGACAAAATTGCGATATACATGGGCGCCTTGTTAAAAATGATACGAGGAATTTGGTAGCGTTCAAGAATCAAAGGACATAGCATTCTATTCGTTGGGAATCATGTGAGGTTAATGAATATTCAACATATCAGAGCAGGCAAATTGGTTAGGTTTGAAGATTATGATGGAAGTTCAAGGCCTGTCTGAGTCAGAAGTGACAATGGGAAACTCCGTTACAATAGGACGAAATGTAAAAATTCGTCCTAGTAGTTACTATGGTATTGGCCCTGATTATGTAATCCAACTTGACTAGTCACTTCTAATAATAACGAGAAAGTAAATTGTGTTACTGCGTCACTTGCATATGTGGGAATGTTAGTCACCACAACCTTGTTCTGTTGTGCGCTCTCAATATCAACGACATCATAACCGGTTCCCCATGATTCCGATATACTTCAATCGTGATGTTTTGTTGCTCCATTTCTTGGGTAGGGTAAAGTCCTCGCCTTGCTTGGGTTTCACAATGTAAAACTTTTGTTTATTTATGACAGTTACTTGTGGTGTTTCTAAGAACTCCTCGGTAACTTTTTGCGCTTGCTGTTGGTGATTGATTTGTTGCTTAATGGCTGCACTGCCAGTTAATTGTGTTGGGACATCAGCGATCAATTTCACTACGAACTTCTTAATTTGGCTCAAAAAGTTATCCGGGGTGCGTTCTTCGGTACTGATTTGCTGTAACGCTTGCTCCCATTTAGCCGTCATTTCTGGACTAGTTAGCAAGGGTTCGAGTTCGACTGCTTTACATAGTGTGATCCCAGCTTCACTGACGTGCAGCTTATTTTTTTCAGTGACGAGATAGCCGCGTTGCTTTAACACTTCTAGCACATTGGCCCGGGTCGCACTTGTCCCAATGCCTTGCACATCTTTGAGAATTGCCTGGGCTGCTTCATCATCAAGCGTTTTGCCGGCAGTCTTCATGGCCGTAATCAGGGTTCCTTCGGTAAAGGGTACCGGTGGTGTCGTTTCTTTTTGCGGCGTTTGCAGATTCGCTGGAACTTGGTCGCCTTGGTGAACAATCGGTAGGGTGGCTGCTTCTTGCTGGTCGGCTTTGTTTTCATCAAATAATGCTTGCCAACCTTGCTTAGTTGGGGCCTTACCGGTTGCTTTAAAATTAGCATCGCCGACTTGGGTAACAATGGTGGTTTCTTCATATTCGTAAGGATCAGCAAACATCGCTAACGTCGTTTTTAAAACTAAGTCATAGACTTGATGCCATATTTTAGGTAAGGTAGCTAATTGAT
>NZ_JAGYGU010000067.1:0-4072 GCF_018991255.1 Lactiplantibacillus sp. 30.2.29
AAATCAAAACGTATTAATTTAGAGAGCCTGTCTAAAATATGTTCCATAGTGCTAATACAAATAAGCAACGTCTAGGAGGAATATAAATTGTCATTAACTGAATTGGGAAGCTTTATACTGCTTATCTCATTGGTCTACTGGTGGTTTTTAATGTGGCATTCATTTAAACTAACCAGGAAAACGTTAGTAATTTTAAATACCGTTGGCACTGCCTTAATGACCATTTTGACGTGGCCCATCACCTATGGAATGTTACTGATTCCGATTTTAATTATTTACGCTGTATCGACTTTTATCATCTTTAAATTACCACTGGCAGCCAAATAGTGTGAGAAAAAGTTTTTTGCTTCGCACAACCCTAGTTGTAATTTTTTTAATCATACTGTGGGCAAGTAATCACTACGATTTTCCATATCATGATTTAGTTGGTTGTATTCTGGTTGTTGGCGTATTAGTTGGAATCTTAGGTGATCGTGTTGACAGTAGTAGGAAAAAATAAGCAGGTATTACATTTGTAGTACCTGCTTTTATTAGCTGTTTCGTTTCGGTATTCCGGGCAATGTCTATGTCACTCATGCCTGGTTGATAGAGTTAAAGGCGTGTTTTAAACGGGGATCATCTTCATTATATTGCTGTTTACGACCATGATATTTGCCCTGCTGGTTAGCCAGGACAATGCCCTGTTGATGCCGGTTAATAATCCGCTTACGCTCTTTCAGCCTGGTACTTACTATAGTTCAATAATAAGGTTTGTCATCAGTTGCCGTAAATTAGAATCAGCAAGTCCCGTCATAGACGGCAAATTTAATACATATAGGGTAGCCCCTCATTTTGAATGGTATTCATAATCTTAGTTAAATCCTGATTATTTCTGTCTAACTAATCTAATTTGTATTCAAACTATCAGCTAATTGTTGGGCAGCCAATAACATTAAATCCTTAATTTGTTCTGGTGGCTCAGGCTGATCTTGGCCTAACCAGACGCGTAGAATATTGGTAAAACCACCTAGTTGAAAGGCCATCACATAATTCACTTGGGTAGGAGTGCCCTGAACATGCCAGGGAGCCGCAAACTGTTGATAACGGGGGATTGCTTTTTGTTGCCAAATTTCATTCATGTGATCAAATAAGCCTTGGCGGATCAATAATTGAATTAAATCCCGTTTTCGCCACCAAAAATTTAAAAAAATGTCAAAAGTAGTTTTTAACATCATTTCCCCTACCTGCGGTTTCTGCTGGAGTAATTGTTCAAAGTACTGATCGAACAACTGATCACACAGGTAATTAATGACCGCTTCTTTATTTTTAAAAGAATGATAGAACGTTTTTCGCGATAATTCAGCGGTTTGGGCAATTTCAGTAATAGAAATATCCTGAAAGCTCTCTTTCGTCATTAAATTTATAAGGGCGTCGCATAACCATTGCTTAGACTGCTCAACCATACGCTGCTTTCCGTTCATTTTATTAACATCTCCTCTACTATCGGTAACAAATTATAGCAATCTGTAGCACTTAGCCAATAAGGATTGTTTTTATGCTTAGGACTAATTATACTAAAAGTCGCAAATAAAGGTAACAAATGTTTCCTTTGTATTCATCTGTTACCGAAAGGAGCGCTTGATAGATGTCAAAAGCTACTAAAATTATCAGTTTTATCGGGTTAACCATTGCGATGTTTATGGGCACCTTAGACAGTACTATCGTCAACATTGCTTTACCCAAAATTATGACCCATTTCAATGCCAGTCTAACTGATACAAGTTGGGTTGTCACCATCTATACGTTAGCCTTAGCCGTTTTTATGATCACTGGTTCAAAGATTGCCGATCGTTATGGTCGTAAAAAAATTATGTTATTAGGATTAGCCTTATTTGGTGGCTTTTCGGCGGCTTGTATGCTGGCAACGTCGTTACCAGAATTGATTGCTTTTCGATTTTTTCAAGGATTAGGCGGTGCCATTATCACCCCGATTGTCTTACCAATGGGAATTGAAATATTTGGCAAAGCGCATATGTCCAAAATTGCTAGCGTTGTGGGCGCGGTAACGGCTTTAGCTGCTGCCGGAGGGCCACCGATTGGTGGTGTGATTATTGAATATGCTTCTTGGCGCTGGGTATTCGGCATTAATGTCCCCTTAACCATTGTAGCCTTTCTAATTGTTGCTATGGGGGTAAGGGAATCATATGACGAATCCTTGGCAGGGAGAATTGATTTACCAGGAACAATTCTTTTAACACTAGGATTGGGCGGTTTAACCTTTGGCCTACTAGAAGGCCGCCAATATGGTTGGCAATCGGGTATCATCTTAGGAACACTCATTGGCGGCGTATTAGCTATTGGATTATTCATCTTTATCGAAAGTAAAGTCAAACACCCACTACTTGAATTAGATTTGTTCCGTGAAAAAACCCTAACTGCTTCTAGTTTAGTTTACTTTTTAACCGGCTTTGCATTAGTTAGCCCCACCCTGATTTTAAATTACTTTTTACAAGACGTTCTGAACGATACAGCATTACATGCAGCCCTAATTATTATTCCAGTTTCCTTAACAATCATGGTAGCGATGCCTTTGGGAACTAAGTTATTTGATCAAGTTGGCGCAGTTTCGGTTACTTTGATTGGACTCTTAGTCATGGCAGCTAGTTTACTACTCTTGTCGTTTATCACCACCACAACGCCTAAAGCTGTTATCATTACTTTCCTAGTGATCAACGGTGTTGGTTTTGGGTTCTCTTCGGTTTCGTTAGTGGTCTTGGTTAAGCATTTGCCAAAAATAAAAGTGGGATTGTTTCAGGAATTGTTAATGCAGCGCGTCAAATTGGCACCTGTTTAGGAATTGCAATTCTAGTAATGGTCTTTGATAATAATGTCAATACAGCTAAGCAGCATATGCATCAAGATACCATTCAAATTGTTGATCGACAGCAATTATCACCTAAAGTAAAGAAAGTGGCTCATCAACAATTGAACAGCCTATTTTCCACTACTGGATCAGCCAAATTAACAACTAAAAACAAACAGACGAACCTAAGACGTGCCCTTAAACAAGCGGCCAAATCTCAAGTTGATTTACCACAGCCCCAAAAGGGAACCGATCTTCACCAGGTCTACCAAGCCCAGAAGAAGCTAGCACTAGCTACTGACAACTTAAAAGCGGGCAACCAGCAACTAGCACTTACCTTAACCAAGTTAGAAAATCAAAATACCGCTATATCTAAACTATCAGTAGCTTCTCAAAAAATTAATTTGGGTAATCAGAAAATAAGCAAGGGCCAGAAAAAATTGTTAGTAGGTCTCAAACAATTGGCACAAAAAGAAGCTTTAACGACAGCTTTGAGAAAAATTAAGCATACTAAGAATCGACAAATCAGCCAGGCCTTCAGTCATACCTACTTAGTAGGAGCGGTGATTGTCTTGATTCTGTCGCCGATTGCTTTGTTGACAGATCGTAAGCCCTTAAAAAGTTGAACTGGGAGCTAGCCATTAACTTTAATACGGATTACTAGCTAAATCTAAAAGGGGCCTCGTATTCGAAGCCCCTTTTGGTATGGTGTAAACAGTTTTAAAATATATTGTTTTTAACTAATTTAAATCGTCGCTGTTGCGTGCGTTTACTAATCCCCGTCTTTCGTTCAATCATTTTATAGGTCATGCCCTGTTTTCGTAATTCGTAGGCAAATCTGATCTGTTCATCAGAATAAGTTCTTGGTCTACCCTCCCGGAATAACGGATCATGTTGTTTGGCATACAACTTGCCTTCCTGTGTGCGCGTGGCAATCATATCCCGTTCAAACTGCGCAAAAGCACTGAATATTGTAAAAATGAGCTGGCCAGTTGGTGTATTATCAATTAAGCCCATATTCAAAATATTAACTTTGATGTTCCGGTTAAACAGCTCTTGGATGATAGTTAAAGCCTCGCGGGTATTCCGCGCAAACCGATCCAACTTAGTCACAATCAAAGTATCATCTGTTTTTAGAGCTTGCAATAGTTTTTGAAACTCCGGTCGTTCAGTAGTTGTGCCGGTATACTTTTCTTGGAAAATTTCTTGGGCACCGGCTACTTGTAATAG
>NZ_JAGYGU010000068.1:0-3914 GCF_018991255.1 Lactiplantibacillus sp. 30.2.29
ACTAGTGCAGCGATAATTTCTGTGGTAAGTTCATTCATGGGGAATGCCTCCTGTGATGTTTTCTGTAGTTACTAAATATCATAAGGGAAGGCATTCCCTATTTCTATACAATTCAGAAATCTTTTATGCATTTACACAAGATATTTTACGCTCTCTTCAATCATGATGGTATTGTTTATGATACTTGTATATTCGCTTCTTTGAGCTTCATTATCTTCTAATATATAAACCGGTAACACCTAGTTATCCTCCGTAATAATCAAAGTCATTGTGACATAGCCTTTGGTGCTTTCAATTTCCATATAGAACCCATGCTGCTGTTCGACAAGCTCTTGCACATTTGCGAGGCCTAAGCCACGATTGCTGCCCTTGGTTGAATAGCCAGTCTCAAAGAGCTTGTGCTGGTCAAAATCTGAACCAACAGAATTACTAATCGAAATTTCCGATGTATTTTCAATTACATTAAAAGCAACTGTCACCGCTCTATCGGCCATTAATATTGCTTGTTCAATTGCATTATCCAACAAGTTACCCACGATACGCATTGCTGTAGCAACCCCATGACTGAGATAAAAATCAGTGTCACCTATTTCAATATTTAGCTTGACATCACATTGTTTAGCATAAAAAAACTTTTGGACGATTAACCCACGTAATGTATCATTTTTTAAATGCTGAATACGTGCGATACTCCCATCATTTAAAGTTATTTTAAACGCTTTACTATTTGTATAATCAGTCAAGTAGTCCTTAATCTCACCAATATCATTTTGAGCATTTAAACTAGCAATTAAATTTTTATAATCGTGCTTAAACTTTCTTAATTCCAAATACTGGTGCTCTACGCTCTTAAGATAATTATCTAACTGTTCATTTTGGAGCTTCTCAGTTGCGACTTTTTTCTGCAAAATATACACTCTTGTGGTTTCTAAAGCTTGCCAACTGATGAGACCAAGCATTAAAACAAATGTTAATAACAGCGTTAACTGAATTGTAGCTGTAACTCCTTGAAAATTACTAATTAGTAGTAGCAGCTCGATTGATCCAAAAACAGCCAACAATATAGTAAATAGATGCTTATTAACTTCTCCGTCATTACTTATGTCTAGCGATCCAGCATACCGCTTTATCATGACATGACCAAATTGAAGCGCTAAAAGATCAATGATGCACATCGTAACAATCTCAACTCCAGTAAAAAGATGGCTGTGTGTTGATAAATCAGCGATTTGATGAAGGTCAAGAAAAAGATACAACAATCCCCTACTGAAATAAGCTGCCAGTGCTAAAACTACGATTTGACTTGATAACAACATCAAAAAAACATTTAAATGGTAATAATTGATTTTTGGCTTTCGTCTTTCTCTAATTATCATTCCTAAGGCTAAGAAAAATGATGTAATGTCGCCTAAAAAGATTCCTATTAAAGATAATATCAATAACAAAATCAATGAATAAACGATGTTTTTCACACCAGTATTACCAAAAATAAAATTGTATACCACAATTATCCCAAAATAAATAAAAAACGATTGTGCAATGCCATCCAAAATGCTAACTTCAATCACAGTACTCCCCCTAAAGTGTTTTATCGTCTCATTAGCTAATATAAAATAATATTTGTTAATTTACTTTATTAGCAAGCTATCATTTTACAGTATTCTTTTCAAGAGCTGTGACTCATTAACCAGCTTGAACTAGCAATATTCGAACAATTTACACCTTAGCAGAGTAGACACTCAACACATCAATTCACCATTTCAGTTTTTAAATATTTTTGTTGCCGTACGTACAACCAATCCCATTTGTAACGAATACGTGCTACTCTTCCCACCAGCGATTTTCTGCATTTCGTTATTACTCACACTGCTTTACATGCTTAATCTTAATTTTCACAACAATCACCTCACATGTCCATGATAGAGCAATTTTGATCTGAAATATTGTTATTCTTATTAACGTACACTTTTTGGCTTCAAACGTAAATTCGCACTTAATATTCGACAATCACGACCAATACCCACAAAAAAGGCGACCCTATGGGTATTAAAACCGCTATATCTGGTGCAGGAGACAATCCGTCTGAATTTGTAAATCGATACCAACTCGAGGCTCTTATACTAACACTGCATCCGATTTATTCAATGCCTGCAATCAACGAATCATCGTCGAAAATAACGTTAAAAAACTAAACTATTTTCCTCCTTGACAAAACCAACAGTTATCATTACATAACCATACGTTTTTCATATTGAATAACGCAGTACAATATTTTTCAAATTTCAAACAATCCATTTTTGCATCGGAAAAATGTGATTTTAAAAATCGTGACATTACGTATACGCCTATTTCAAATTTCAGTGTTACTTTTCCGAATGCAAGTAAGTTCATTCTATAATTCAGTAATAATAACGGCTTTTGACGACTCTTACTGAAAAATATGAGAGGAAATTTGAGTTTTATTACCGGATTCACGGATTGTTTTTGATTTGTTTGTTCATCCAGGTGGATATCTACAAAATAGTTCTCAATACGAGCTATGCATCTTTAATTGATTCAGCATCAAAAAAAACGAGACTTGCATGAATACAACTACTCAAGCAGATCTCGTTTCCATTTTAAATCTTGAAATAGACTCTATTAATACACTAGATTAGCTGTAATTATTCACATAGCTAATCTAAATTTAAAAAAAGTCTGTCATCAAATTATTTTTGGGCATTACTCTTAAAAAACAGTATATTCACGATTCCTACAATACTGACAATTGTGAAGATGGTCTGTATAATCCAATCCATGCTGCTCAAGTCAATATTTACTGTCGTCTTTATACTAATAATCAGAACAATCATCCAGACCCAAAAATTGATATCTTTCAAAAAGTTTTTATTAATCACATTGAACACTCCTAAAACTGTACATATGGGTGTTTCAAATTCCAACGTGCTTTCTTTCCGAGATAATATCCCCAAGAACTCCAAAGCTTTGTCGTTAAGTCCCCGCCAGTAATTGTCGCTAAATTAGATGCACTAATAGTTTGAAATTTCATAATATTCCGCTCCCTAGTTATAAAATCCTTTATTAAAGCTCTTCTCGATTGTTTTACGATGCTTATACGCTGACAATAAAATTTCTAAACCAAGAGAAAATCCCGAACCACCTTCAATTTGCGATAGATTGCCTTCATTCAAAATATAAAAATCATTCAATTTATTCATAATGTATCTCCCCAATGTATTAAAATACTGTCATTCTCAAAAATTCAACACCATATAGTAAATATTTTCAAAACCTTATTACAATTACTTATATTTTATAGTTTTTACTAAAAATACAATTACACAATTTTTACTCTGAAGACGGATCTCCAACAATTATTGACAAAAACCATAAGATTATTTTTGGAATCAACGCCAACTGCCGATTTAGCTTATATCAATATTACTGACGATGTAAAACACATGTGTTAATTCCACATTCAGTATCTCTTAGTTAATGCAAACAAACTTATCAATGCTCCCTGAGTATTCCAACTCTTACACCCCCTTTCGTATATTGTTAGCAACCGCTAGGCCAGACCACAAACAAGAATAGTGTATTTAATTTAAGTTCACACAGTTTAAGAATCCGCTTACATTCATATCCAAAAGTACTCTTTAATTACCCTTCTTCTCTATACTTCTAATATACACTTTGATTCCAATCTTGATTTATTTTTCTATTAACGTTACGTTTTCCTCTATAATCGTACACATTTTATTACCTCTCTTACAATAAGGTACTGTCAAAAGTACCTTGTCTTAAACTAATAATTATTCAATACCGTTCGCCAGCTACTAATTGGGCCTCCCCCCTTGTTGACTACGGATTTGATTTTGACTTTGATTTTAGATTTTGAGTGCACAAATAGTTCC
>NZ_JAGYGU010000069.1:0-3610 GCF_018991255.1 Lactiplantibacillus sp. 30.2.29
TATCTCAACAGCCTGTCGCCTTACAAGGCCATGAGTAAATTGGTTACGATTAATGTTGTAAACCTCAAAACCATGTTTCTTTGCAATCATTCTTGTATTATCATCCGATTCAGAATCAATAATAATTTTGCGCAAATTAGCCATTTTTTGATTTTCAATACAATTTAGCATCGTTTCAAAACATTTACCTGCATTAAGTGTTGGTATCATTAATCCAACTTTTGGTTCTTCAATAACCATACTAATCCTCCACGTAATTAGAAAACACAAAAAAACAGTTTCTGGTGGGTGCTTGCTTCAGAATAAAAATCTAAGGTATTTTTCAACCCATTCAAAATCATATATCAGTTTTAAAGATAGGATAGCACCTAAATCCCAGTAACTTACGGCACATAAAATACTTTCCTTAATATAAGACAACTACGCTTGTTTCGCCGCCTGCTCTTAAATATTTTAGAAGGCTCCATCACTCTTGAAAATACTAATTATATTTTTAAAGCAAATCCTAAAGTCAAACCAAAACGACTGGTTTTCCACATAATAAAGTTCAATATCACACCGCTCTGGATAACCGATATTAGAGCGGCCTGTCGCTTGCCAATAACCCATTGCTCCAGGTTTGACTGATAAAAGTTCAGATGTGCGCTTACCATATTCGGACAATTCTTCACTGACAACCGGTCGTGGTCCAATTAGTGCCATTCACCCTTTAGTACATTTATAAATTGAGGAATTTCATCCAAAGATGATTTCCGCAGCAAGCTACCGACCTTTGTAACACGTGGATCTTTACCCTCAGGAAGTTTATAATTATTCTTTTTGTACTCATGGTAAAGTTTTGGATCTTTACGCAATTTTTTATTAGCGTCAATAATCATTGAGCGAAACTTGATAATTTTAAATGGTTTTCCATGGAGACCAATTCGGACCTGTTTGTAAAAAATGAGCCCTTTGTTCTCCCCAAAACAATCAATCATGAAAACAGCCAAAAAAATTGGACTTAGAATTAACAATGCACATAAAGAAAGCACAATATCCAAAATACGCTTTGACACCATATAGACTCGCATACTTTGACGCATACTACCCTTTTTTAGAAATTTCCATAGCTCTGAGCTCCTCGTAAATTAAATGACTTTTCTATCTTTTGCTAGGTCTAAAACAACCAGTGTTTTCGCTGTTTTCTGGGCATCACAATCTCACCAGTATCGATCTGTTCACCATTCAACAAATTCCGAGCGTTGGTTGCAAAACGTTCAGGATATTTCGAATCCATTTCATTTAATACTTGATAGGCCTTCGTCATTGCAAAGCCCCGATTTTTCAGCGTATGTGCATCTGATGCGACCACCTGCACCAAACCGCACTTAACGAATTCTTTTGCAGTTCGCTGGACTTGGTCCCCAAAAGTGCCAACTAAACTCGTGGCCGTAACCTGTGCCAAGACCCCATCTTCGGCCAACTTGTATAATCGCTGCGGTTCGGCAATAATTTGAGCATTCCGTTCAGGGTGTGCAATGACCGGGGTAATCCCCTCACAAGACAATTGAAAAATCATCTCATCCAAGTAACTTGGTACCATCTCGTGGGGAAGTTCCAACAGTAAATAGTGTCTACTGGCATCTATGCCCAACAAATCATCAACATTTTCCATCAACTGACCATTTAGATGTACCTCTTGACCAGGAAAAATGGTTAACGGAATATCATTTGCATCTAGCTTTGCTTGAAATGCCTTAACCGCAGCCGCCACATCGCCGGCATGATTGAGATAGTGCCGATCCATATGATGTGGTGTCGCTAAAATATAGCGAATCCCGTCAGCAACCGCCTGCCGTGCTAATTCCAATGACGCTTCTAAGGAAGGTGAACCATCATCAATAGCCGGTAAGATGTGGCAATGTAAGTCAACTAAATTATTTATCTTCATCGCTGTAGTACCCGTAGCCACTGTTGTAACCATGATGAGAACCATCACGGACATCGTTCAAGACGGCACCCAAAATATTAGCTTGCGATTTTTTCAACGAATTCACAGCGTCGCGAACCGCTGCTTTTTGGGCTACACCTTGGCGAACAACTAAAACTGTGCCGTCTACTTTATTTGCTAACAGTTGTGAGTCAGTCACCGGCAAAATTGCTGGTGCATCAACAATCACCAAATCTAAGTTACGCGTTGCCGAAGTCAAAAATTCAGTCATTTTGTTACTACCCAATAGTTCGGCTGGGTTAGGTGGCTTCGGACCACTCGTCATCACGAATAGGTTACCAATGACGGGATGGATTGCATCATTCACATCATCCATTTGGTTGGCTAACCATGAACTTAATCCCTTATGATTTTTAAGTCCAAACGTTTTATGAATGGTTGGTCGCCGCAAATCAGCATCGACCAATAAAACTTGCATCCCTTCCTTGGCATACTCCACCGCCAAGTTACCACTTACTGTCGACTTACCTTCACCAAGCATGGCCGAGGTCACCATCAAAGTTCGTAGCTTGTGATCGGTGGCCGCAAAGTTGATATTGGTTCGAATTGTTTTAATCTGCTCAGTAATGACCGACATAGGTTCATTAATCGTCGTGAGATTAATTGGGGCCGTAGTCGTTATATTCTGTCCTTTACGTTTAAACATCTAACACCCTCCTAAACTCGTTTCATCGCTTGTGACGATGTTCGATCGTTATGCGTATGATAGCCACCATTCAGATTCAAGGCCTGTTTCTTCATTGAATGGTGATGTTGATGGTTAACCAAGCCTAAACTAGTCAATCCTAATTCATCAGTTAAGAAATCAGCATCGTGAACGCGGCGATCAGTGAGCATCCGAATCGCTGCATAAGCAAATCCTAATAGCAAGCCAACAACTAGCCCAATCAACATATTCAGCGGCTTCTTCGGCGATACTGCGCCATTTGGCGTTTCGGCCGGAGCAACAATCGTGACGTTGTTGACCTTAATAATCTTTTGTACTTGATTCTTAAAACTACGAGCAATTTGATTAGCAATCGTCGCACTAGCTTTTGCATCAGCATCAGTCACTGCAATCGAGAAAACCTGTGAGTTGGTCGTGCTTGTCACACTCACTTCACTTTTCAATGTATTCAGTGAACGCTCAATACCATAACGTTTGCTTAATTGTTGCTTAGCTGGTTTTAAAACCACCTGTCCAGCAATTAATTCTTTGTAGGTCGTAATCATCTGAACATCGGCCTGCTGCCCAGCATACTCAGTAGCGGCGTTAGTATTTTTACGGTTAACCAAAATCTGGACACTTGATTGGTACTTAGGTGTAATTACAAAAAAGGTCAACCCTGCGGCAACTATCAATCCCACCAACGTAAAACTGACAATTGCGCGCCAGTATTTACGGACAAGCCGGATAAAAAAGTCAAAACTTACTGTTTGATCCATCATTCACTCTCCAAAATTAACAAGATTAAAACACGTTTTAACTAACGCTATTAAATACAATCTATCATCAAATATAACATTGCATTGGTTGATTTACAATTGAAGTTCAAGGAGCAATCTCACCTATTGACTGCAATTCAAGATTTTTCATTTACCTTTTGATAGAGGGTTCCATGATAGTCTCTATCATGTTTT
>NZ_JAGYGU010000007.1:0-129918 GCF_018991255.1 Lactiplantibacillus sp. 30.2.29
GAGGATCGATACTGACTCCTTGAACCAGGTTTTCATCATAATGCCGGTATTCGCGGTCACCTGGAATCATGATTTTCGTTCCTGGCAAGTGTTTCAAATGCCGAATCCGGTCAAACATGGTCGTCACGTTGGCCTTTAACACGTCTGGGTCGCCAAACAGTGCCGGGTCGATCGTCATGAAGAACTGACTGAAATCATGTTTCCCGGTATTGGTGTCCGCTGATAACGACCCCTGCGCCAGGATTCCGGTCAGTAACTCAATGATCAACGAATTACCGAAGCCCTTGTAGTTGGAGTTGACTTCATCTGGACCACCCAGTGTCAGGACGCCCCCACCAGGACGGTCTTCTGAAAAGGCAATCTTGGCTAAATTATCCTCGACCGTCTGTGCGTCGTGTAAGACGTTGCGATGCTCATCAACCGCCCAATCACCGGGAATTTGTGCGCCCTTTTTAGCGAGCACTTGAATCTTCCCACTAGACACGACCGCCGTGGCCCCATCGAAAACGAACGGATGCGGGTCAGCCGGGAAAGTAAACGCTAGGGCGTTTGAGCCTAAAAAGGCTTCTGTCGCGTTCGTCGGTACTACTAATGGACGCGTATTGGTCGTCGAAATCCCAATCAAACCAGCTTTGCATGCCATCCGCGAATAATATCCCGCAGTACCAAAATGGTTAGAATTGCGAATGACGGCTAAGGAGACGCCCAGCTTCTTCGTTTTTTCAATCAATTTGTTCATCGCAAAAGCAGAGGCAATCTGCCCCATGCTCTGATTGGCGTCAATCAGCAGGCTGGTCGGGGTTTCGTTCAAAATTTTCGGTTGGTGTGCCGGTTCCAACGTGTGGTCCTGAATCATCCGCGTATACCAAGCCAAGCGTTGAATCCCATGTGAGGAAATTCCCCGCAAATCCGCGTCCACTAAGGTGTCGGCTAGTAACGCCCCATCCTTAGCACTAAACTGTTGCGCTTTAAACACTGCTTCCAAAAATTGTCGTTCTGCTTCCGCACTAATTCGCATATGATGTCATCCTCCATAATTAAGGCCGCATACCAGATGAGTTGCCGGTCGTTTTTATACCGACTATTATCCGGTTGTTAATTAAGAATTTCAAGAGAATATGTAAATATAATTAAATCAAAATGTGAGTTGGTTTCATTTTAACAACTTTTTGATTTCGCCTCATCACTCATTTTGTTATTTAACTAACCTTCTGCTCGTGAACAATCTCTCCGGGGTCCCATGCTATAGTATGACTAAACAACGCTTGGGGGGCGAGGTTATGCGAAAGAATCACTATTGGGGTTTAGGCTGGTTGACACTAGTTGCAATCATCACGCTAGCAGTCACGTCCGCTGACGCTAGCCGGGTCCGACCTGTTCTACCGACCCCGTTTAATCCGAGTCGCACCACGTCAACGACCGCCGTTTTTTCACCCACGACCTTGAATCAAACGATTCAGCACTATCCGGACTTAGCACGGCTCATTTCATCCGACTCACCGCTGTCCCCGGCTACCGCCACCGTTCAGCCGGGGTTGCAAACTACCCTGTCGCGTAACCTGCACAACGGTGCGTTAGTCACGTCACCCAATATGATTCCACAAGGCATGACACTCGCCGGTCGCTATCGCCTCATCACCGCGTACGATGCCACTGGTCAAACGCAATCAGTGATTTACGTTCAAAATCGTCGCACCAACCGCTTGGAAAACACCGTCCTATTACGCGGTAAACCACACGTTGGTGGTATCGCGTACGACCCGCGTCACCGCCGGATCTGGCTATGCAGTCATCGTCGTAATCACGGTCTCATCGCCAGTCTGCCATTAGCCACCGTCCACCGCTTTAATCCAGTGACGATGCGGGCCGTACATTACCAACAACGCTGGCTACTGCCGAACTTATCCAACGCCTCGATGCTGACATATCATCACCAGGCGCTGTACGTTGGCCAATTCAAATCTGGCCAGCCCACCCTGATGGCCCGTTTTCCATTAAACGCGGCTGGTCACCCGATTGCCGCAGCACCAACCGCAAATTCAAATGCACCGCACACACACCGATTGCAACGCGCTGTCAGCGACTGGCAAGGCAATTTACCTGCCAACCTCCAAGGCATCACGTTTTATCGTCAGTACGCCTTATGCTCACAATCATACGGCCAGCACGCATCAAAATTAGTGATACTCAAAATGGCCGCCGCTTCAGCAGTGCCGGCTCCGACCGTCATGGCCACGTATCGGTTACCACCGCAGCTGGAACAAATCACCGTTCACGGTCATCGGTTGCATTTGCTGTATGAAACCGGGGCCGCAGCCTATCGCCACCAACAACCGGACGCCATCGACCGCGTTTTGACGATCAGTTTGTCGCGACTCCTCGACTAGCTTCAGCCGTCGCATAGCCTGTTTCGGCACGCATTGTCACTTTTCGTTTGCCACAACAGTTCGTGCACATCACCTGTGAGGCTTTCAGAAATAACCGATTCATTTTCATGATAAATCCCACACGCCACCGTAAATAAGCGTACAATATAACGGTAAGTACATTTAAGGGAGAACGCATATGTATCAGTTATTAACAGATTCAACCGTTGATTTACCATATCAACTGCTTCAGGACAATGACGTGCACTTTGTATCCATGAACGTCACCATTAATAACCAGGAATACGTGGATGATCTGGGACACCATTTTAATCTAGCTCAGTTCTATCAACAGATCGGTAACGGCGTCATGCCCTCGACCGCCCAAATCAACATCGGCCAGTTTGTCGAATTCTTCAAACCGTACGTCCAAGCCGGAACGCCAATCCTGTACCTCGGCTTTTCATCCGGCTTGAGTGGTACGTTTAACAACGCTGAGCAAGCCAAAACAATGCTCCTGCAAGACTACCCGGACGCGGAAATCTATCTGGTCGACTCCTTAGCGGCTTGTTGTGGTGAAGGGTTAATGTTACTCGACGCCATCGACAAACGCAACGCTGGGATGCCAATTGACGAACTCGCAACCTGGCTGACGGCCAACCGTCTGTACTACCATCAGTGGTTCACGGTCGATGATTTGAACTACCTGTATCATGGCGGGCGCGTTTCCCGGACATCGGCTACGGTCGGTTCGTTACTGCAAATCAAGCCGGTGATGGATGTCGATCCCCAAGGCCATTTGCGCCCAGTTCAAAAAGTGCGTTCACGGCGTCGTTCATTATCAGCCCTCGTGAAAAACACGCTGGCTGATTGTCGTAATCAGGACGACCCGCGCATTATTGTCGCAACTAGCGATGCCGATGATGCGGCACAAACAGTTCGTGACCAGATCCTAGCCAAACTTCCGAACGCCGAAATCATTCTCGCCAACATCGGACCGACCATTACGAGTCACACTGGCCTGGGTTGTGTCGCCGTCTTCTCATTTGGAAAAACTAAACGTCAATAAATTAAAAATCACGTTCGGCCCGATCCAACAGTTGTGTTGGTGGGTGAACGTGATTTTTTAGTTCGGATGCAAGTGCAATGCCGTGCAGTTAGGCGACTGAGCGACGGGTGATTTCAAATGATGCTGCTAGCGGCGCACTCGTTTGGAATTTTGCAGGGCATAAATTTCAGGACAACATAACGTTGCTTGTAAACCATTCAGCCATAATCGCTATTCTAGTCCGGCGACTTGACGTTGCTTCTTGTTAGCCTGTTGGGCCACGTAATGAAGTACCGTTTTATATTCCTGACGCGTCGCTTGTTGGGAAAATAACGCAAAATCATGATTATATTTTGCCATAATGGTATCGACTTCTTTTTTTTCAATCATTTAAACGGGCCTCCAATTCAGTTTTGCTAAACAAGGTGGGCAGAATCAGGTCAATATTCTCAACATCTTCCACGATATCCTCAATATCATCTTGATAATTTTTCAGGATTAAAGATAATTCAATTTTGTCGCCAAACAAGCGCTTGGCTTCCGCGACATTGGTTTGAGACTTGTCATAAGCATTGATGAACCGTTCTTTAGGGACAACCCGGCCGGCTTTAATCGCGCGAGCTTTAGTGAAATCCCAGGCAACCACTGGATCTTGACTGACAAAATAGATGGTCGTGTCATAATCATGATCTAGCGCGCGCTGAATATTCATGGTGGCACGCGAGAAAGCAAACGTCCCATCAAGGATAAACGAATAGTGTTTTTTAATCAGGCGTGTGAAACACCAGTCCACTAACCAGGCTGATCCTCGCTGAAAATCGGCAGCGTTCTGACCAGTATAACCAGGAAAATATTGCCTGAACCAATCCGCATCCAGTCGCACTAGTCCGGTGCCAAGTTTCGCAAACTCTTCAGCGACTTCCGTCTTCCCCGCTCCAGGTGTTCCCGCCATAAAAATCGCTTTTTGCCGCTGATTGACTGGACTATCTTTAACGAGCATCTCCCAAAATTCCAGTTTGTGTTGTTTGGCATAACTTAGTGATTCATCATCCATCGGTCTATCCCTCCTCCAAAATTAACGTCCTTAATTCATTTCAACAGTCCTATATCCTCAATAATCGCTTATCGTCGTCACTCACTGACAGAACGGCCGTAGAAATTTCATACTGCCACTTTCCAGCGGTACTGGTGCGTTGGGCCCTGCGACCATGTCTGTTCATTGGTCAGAATGATTAATAATGATATTTCAAGGACGAGATTATACTATCCACCACTATGATCATTGAACTGTGCGGCGCCGCGCTTAATCTCAGCGCGCGTTTTTTCACTCGATAACAGATACATCGTTTCTTGCATGGCATCGTAATCGCGTTTTCCGATAACCACTATTGCATTCTCAGGCTGTTTCGTCGTTACCAGCAGCGGATCAGAATCATGATTAACTCGTTTCATGTAGGTACTGAGATTCCGTTGAAACTGGTTGTATGGAATCGCACGCATGGCATTCACCCTTTCTCTAACTTTCATTAGACAATTTTACGGACAAGTATGCAAGCTTTTGCGAGTACAACTTGATTGTTAGTACATAACTATTGATCGCGCAGTTTTAAACATGATGATGTGGAGCATCGCACTAACTGCAGACACTATGTTTTTTGGATAAATAATTAGGTCCATCCTCAGAAAACACATTAAAAGTGGCATGTCTCCCTCCTGCCCTATATACTATAAATATCATGAAACATAGTATATAGGGAGATATTCACAATCATGGATAGTTTAAGGAGACTTGAACGTGATTTTTCAACATTTACTTTTAAAACTGCGCGAGAATACGGACTATCAAAAGAGCAAATTCGGAAGTTATCAACCGATGGGTCTATCGAAAAGGTTGACCGTGGTATTTATGTTTTTCCCGGCTATCTACTTGATGAATTTAGCTTAATCAGTCAAAAATTCTCTCGTGGTATCTTGTCATTAGTTAGTGCCTTGATTATTTATGAGTTAACTGATGAAATACCGCTGCATTATGATGTCACTTTTCCACAAGGCTATCACCCAAGCTCGTCAGCTATCACCAAATACCATCTCAATGCGCGCTACCTTTCAAAGAATCGTTATTTGCTTGGCATCACAACCCGCCAAACCGAAAATGGCGGTACGGTTAATGTCTATTCTAAAGAGCGAACATTACTCGATGTTTGGGAATCAAAGCAACTCCAACCCTACATCAAAAATGATGCCCGACAAAGATATTTGGCCAGTCCACCTGCTGCAGCACAAATCAGAGCATTAACTGAGCTCAAAAACAACTTATATCCTAACAGTACGTTACTAAGTGTAATGGCAATTGTCAGCCAAGAGTGAAGTTGATCAAGTTTTGGCCCATTAACGATAGCGGATAATGGCATTGCTGGAAGTACTCTTTTTTGAAGAGGTTATTTCATACAAAAGGGCAGAATAATTTTTCCGAATTTGGTATTTTTGAGTGATTGAATGGCTGAACACACAGGATTGACTTCAGACACAATCTGTTATTCCGACATCATGTGTGTTTTTTGTGTTTTTTTTGTGTTCACGGATTACGATTTCCGCCAAAAAAAGCACCCGTCCGCAGACAGGTGCTTTCTCATATAGCCAGAAAATGTTGTTATACCAACGTTTTTGGATAATATTAACGTTTTGAGAATTGTGAAGCTTTCCGGGCTTTCTTCAAACCTGGCTTCTTACGTTCCTTCATACGAGCATCACGAGTTAAGAGACCCGCGCGCTTCAAAGGAGTACGGAAATCTGGGTCAACTTCGAGCAAAGCACGAGCGATCCCATGACGAGTTGCGCCGGCTTGACCATGGAAGCCACCACCATTAACGTTAACTAAAACATCATATTGATCAGTTGTTTCAGTTACTTCGAATGGTTGTAACAATTCCTTGCGAATATCTGCAAATGGAATGTAATCTTCAACAGATTTGTCATTCATAACAATTTTACCAGTACCTGGTACTAAGCGTACGCGGGCTACTGAATCTTTACGACGGCCTGTGCCGCGATATTGTACTTGAGCCAATGTAGTTTCCTCCTTAGATTAAGTTAGTGATGTCCAAAACTTCAGGCTTTTGCGCTTGTTGCGTATGTTCTGCACCAGCATAAACATGCAACTTCAAGCCCATCTTGTGGCCTAAAGAGTTGTGAGGAAGCATACCCTTAACTGAAGTTTCAATCAATTTAGTAGGTTCCTTTGCTAAGAAGTCACCGGCAGTCCGTTCCTTTAAACCACCAGCATAAGCAGTATGATGATAATAAATCTTCCGTTCTGCTTTCTTCCCAGTTAAAGCGACCTTGCTTGCATTAATAACGATAACGTTATCACCAGTATCCACGTTAGGGGTAAAGGTAGGTTTGTTCTTACCACGCAAGATTGATGCGACGACAGTTGAAAGACGACCCAAAGGTACATCGGTTGCATCAACTACATACCATTTACGATCAATTTCACCTGGTTTAGCCATATATGTTGTACGCACGTTGTGTTCCTCCATTTTCTGTGTTTGTTTGACACTCAATAAGATTTCCGGGGCTTATCGTGGGGCAAACAATACCAACGATTAGTTTACCTAACTTAGCCATAGAAGTCAATACTTAATCAAATCTGCTTGTAATTCATTTTGTTCATAATACACTTTTTTCATATAAAGTCCAGCCGCTGGTGCCGTTCCGCGGGCCTGTTCACGATCCTTAGTCGCTAGCAAGGCTGGAATACAGTCGACTGCGCGGCGGCCTTGCCCGATTTCCATCAGGACGGCCACCATGATACGCACCTGGTTATATAAAAAGCCGCTGCCACAAAATTCGAATTGAATCTCATCTTCATCCGGTAGCGCCCACGCTTTGGCAGAATAAATCTCCCGTACGTGATCATGCGCTTGCGACCCAGATGCCACGAAGGTCGAAAAATCATGGCGTCCTTCTAGATCGCCAATCGCCTGTTGAATCCGCTCAATGTCGGCATGGAATTTGAAGTGTCCCGTATAGTGGCGTTTAAACGGGTCGACAAATTCATTCTGGTAGGCCCGATACCAGTAGCGCTTGCCAACGGTATCATAGCGGGCATGGAAATCTGGCGCCACGATTGACACGGCTTTGATAATCATGTCCGTGGGCAGCATACTGTTTAATCCCCGTCGGACCCCCTCCGGCTTGATTTCATATGGCAAGTCAAAATGTAACGTTTGGCCAAAGGCGTGGACGCCGGCATCCGTCCGCCCAGCACCATAGATCACAATCGGTTTGGCCGGGTCCTTCGCCATTTTATTGACCGCCTTCGTCAGAACTTGTTCGACCGTCCGTTGGTGTGGTTGGCGTTGAAATCCTGCAAAATTAGTTCCGTCATACGCTAAAACAACTTTATAACGCGTCGTCACAGTATCCCTCCATCATTTAAAAACGTGGGCCGCCATCGTCTGACGCCCACGTTGAACTGACTTATTTTAGGCTCGTAAAAAGACCAATACGACCGTTAATACCGCAAAACTCACGGTCGCCCAAGTGTCACGAGCATGCCACTTGAGAATTCGATACTTGCTGCGGCCTTCGCCACCCTGATAACCACGGGCTTCCATGGCCGTAGCTAAATCTTCAGCCCGGTTGAATGAGCTGACAAATAGTGGAATCAGTAGTGGCACGACGGCACGCATTTGTTGAAAAATATTGCCCTCACCGAAGTCGACACCACGCGCACGTTGGGCATTCATGATTTTCTCGGTTTCATCCATCAATGTCGGGACGAAGCGTAACGCGATTGAGAGCATCAGTGCCACTTCATAGACTGGAAACCGAACTGCCCGCAATGGCATTAATAGATACTCGATGGCATCCGACAATTCCAGCGGTGGTGTCGTCAACGTCAGGAGCGTTGACATGAAGATGATCAGCACGAACCGGAAGAAGATGTAGACCCCATTGACGAGTCCAAACTGGCTAATGGTAATAATGCCCCATTTGAAATAAACGTGGCCGCCACTGGCACTGAATAGGATCTGCAAAATCACCGTGAACAAAATCAGCCAAATCAATGGTTTAACCCCATTGATAAAAAACGACCATTTGACACCTGACAAATAAATCGCAAACAGCGTAAAGGCAAACAACACCGCGTACGTCAGCCAATTATTGGCGATAAAAATGATCCCGATAAAGTAAAAACTCAGTAACAATTTGGCGCGCGGGTCCATGTGGTGGACCACTGACTCGCCGGGAATGTAGCGCCCAAAAATCAATTTATTCATCATGGGTCGCCACCCCCTTCGCTAAGGCAGCCGGTGGTAATTGTTGCATCAAATCGTGCGCCAATTCATCCTCCGTCAGTGGCAGCGTATCAAACTGCCAGCCTTGTGCTTGCAACGTCCGGGCAAAGGCGGTCGTCTTCGGTAATCCTAATTGATGAGCCGTCAGCCATTCGGGGTCTTTAAAAATATCCCGTGGCGTGCCGGTCTTCACGATTTTTCCCTGGTCCATGACGATGACGTTATCCGCGTAATTAGCAACGTCGTCCATCTGATGGGTGACCAATACGACCGTCAAATCCCGCTCATGACGCAGTTTTGCGAACATTTCCATCATATCCAAGCGTCCTTGGGGGTCCAAACCGGCAGTCGGTTCATCGAGCACCAGCACTTGGGGCTGCATTGCTAAAACACCAGCAATCGCGACCCGTCGCATTTGGCCACCTGACAGGTCAAAAGGTGACCGCGACAATAGTGATTCATCTAAGCCAACCAAATCCAGCATTTCAGCGGCGGTTTTCAAGGCATCTGCCTCACTGACGCCAAAGTTCTGGGGGCCAAAGGCAATGTCTTTTTCAACCGTCTCTTCAAACAGCTGACTTTCTGGAAATTGAAAAACGATGCCCACGTGTTGCCGAAGTCGCTTCAAATCCTTGTTGCTGGTAGTTGGTGTAATCACTCGTTCACCAATCGTCACGGTCCCACTAGTGGGTTTCAGTAAGGCATTCAAATGTTGCAGCAAGGTCGACTTGCCGCTACCGGTATGCCCAATCAGCGCCGTATACGAACCGGTGGGAATCGTCACGTTGATGTCACTTAGCGCCTTAGTTTCGAACGGCGTACCCGGTTGGTAAGTAAAATCTACTTGTTTGAACGTAATTGCCATAACCAGTCCGCCATTCCTTTCTCTGTTAAATAATTGGTGGGCACTTGTAAGCCTTGACGTTTCAATGCCGCTTTTAGCCGTTCCGCGTACGGCATATCGAGTCCCATTTTGATCAATGCTTCACCGTGTTGGAAGATTTCAGCGGGCGTGCCTTCTTCCTTCAATTGGCCATCATTGATAACCAGCACGCGGTTGGCACTCGCCGCCTCGTCAATATCATGTGTGATCGATAGCACGGTCAATTCCGAATTGGCCTTCATCTCGCGAATCGTTGCCAGAACTTCTTGCCGTCCGCGGGGATCCAACATCGAAGTGGCTTCGTCCAGAATCAAAATCTGTGGTCGCGCCGCAATCATCCCAGCCAGTGCCACCCGTTGTTTTTGACCACCAGACAGCCGGGCCGGTTCCCGGGTCGCGAAGTCTTGCATGTTGACTTGAGTCAGCGCCGTTTTAACACGGGTCAGCATCTCTGGGCGTGGAATCCCTTGATTTTCCAAGCTAAAGGCAACATCGTCTTCCACCGTCGCCCCCACGAACTGGTTATCCGGGTTTTGGAAGACCATCCCGATTTCTTTACGAATATCCCAGACGGTGTCTTCAGATAACACTTGCCCGTCGATTTTAATCGTACCCGCTGCTGGTGCGAGTAAGCCGTTCAGGTTCTTAGCCAGTGTCGACTTACCTGAACCGTTATGGCCGACAATGGCGACCCACTCACCCGGCATGACTGTAAATGAAATATCATGTAACGTTAACTGGTCCGCTGCCTGTTGCGGGTAGCGATAATCTAAATGTTGAACGTCAATAATCGGATTCACCATTGTCCCTCATTTCCTTAAAATTCATGGTTATTATCATACCATATCTCACGCGCGTTGGTTTAAGCAAACCTCACACAGACCTACTTTAAATCACTCGTCGGGCCAAATTTATAGCCGTCATCGCCAAATAGCGTGAATTCCTTCTTCAGATTATCAGAAACGTAGACCTTCTTGTCCTTGGTAATAAAAATAGCGCCGATTCCTTGGTCTGCTTTACTATTGATGTACTTCATGCCGCTGCGCAAGCCTTTATCAAACGTGGCCGTCGACAGCGCATCGCCATCAACTGACTTTTTCGAAATGATCGAGACACCCATCAAGTTATTCTGATAAGGCGCACCGGTTTGCGGATCCATCAAATGGCTGTAAACTTTACCATTCTTTTTCAGGTAACGCTCGTAAATACCGGAAGTCACGATCGCCATATTCTTAGCCGGTAACGAGCCAATCGCCGTGCCCCGTGATGCTTTCGGGTCTTGAATGCCGACCGTCCAATTGCCAGACTTAGTGCCCTTTGGACTGTCACCTAAGACATAAATATTACCCCCAAGGTCAATAATAGCCGTAGAAACGCCGTGGTCCAGCAAGTAAGTCTTCACTTGATCAGTCATGTAGCCTTTCGCAATGCCGCCCAAGTCAAGCTGCATCCCCTTTTTCTTCAGGTAAACCGTCCGTTTTTTATCGTTCAATTTAACTTGGCGATAGTCGACCAGTTTGACGTTGGTCGCAATTTCTTGTTTCGTCGGCACCTTCGCATCCGAAAAACCGATGTGCCAGAGCGACGTGATTGGTCCAATGGCTAAATCAAAGGATTCATCCGAATTTTCACTGTAGTAATAGGCTGCTTTGATCATCGGATAGATGTCCTTGCTAACGGTGACCGGGTGCTTACCAGCAGCCGCGTTGATTTTGTCGATTTCGGACCCTTTTTGATTGACCGTAATCTTTTTAGCTTCAGATTTCAGCAACTTAAAAGCACCGTCCAAAACCTTGTCTTTCCCTTTATTATAAATCCGGAGCGTCACCACGGTCCCCATCATGAACTGGGTATCCTCGATCGGTGTCTTGATCACCTTGGTTGGCTTCGGCCGACTGCTAGCGTTTTTTTGTTTACTGGAAGTGATTCCACAAGCAGACAGCGGTAAAATCAGTACCGCAATTAACCCAATTTGAATCCATTTTTTTAGCTTCATGCCCAATACTTCCCCTAGTTTATAATTTCAATCGTCATTATACCAAAAATTGTCCTAACATTTATACCAAAATTGACGCCATCCGGTGATGCGGATTGAGTCGCCGCGACCCTTTTTAAGGTCAAATCGAGTTCAGCCTTCACCAGATATGTCGTCTGATTTCGGTTGAGTAAAACAAAAGGCCCTCAGCATGCGCCTCAGGCCTCAAAAATTTAATCGTTAACTTGCTTATTCAGAGAAAATCATGTTGTCAACCGTGATCGTGTTAGTGTCACCCTTTTGTGCGGCATTTTGTAATTGTTCCGCATAAAGAATGAAGGTGTTGGATGATTCAGTCGCACCCGTCACAACGTCAACCTTAGTTGGATCACTGCTCTTGACCAAGGACTTGTTCAAAGCTGGTTGATAAGTCTTAGGATTGGTCTTAGCAACCTTCTTCATCTGCTTGTTGTAAGCAGCATCGTCAACTTTGGACTTGCCGTTCTTATTAACTTGGTTATATTCAGACTTAGTAATCTTGTTGTCCTTGACCGTGATGGCAAAGGTAACTTTATAACCATGTGAGTAGTTCTTTTCGTTCAGCTTGTAAGTGCCATCCTTCATCTTGGCGCCATTGTCGATCTTGATGGTGGACTTGTTACCCGCTTGCGCAGCTTGAACGAGTTGTTGCGTGTAGTTTTGGAACGTCTTGGAAGATTCCGTAGCACCCGTAACAACGTCGATGGAACCAACGTTACCAGTTGCAGCGGAGCCGGTCAACGTCTTGTTCAACTTAGGCATGTAAGTCTTAGGGTTGGTACCGGCGATCTTCTTCATTTGCTTGTTATATGAAGTATCGTCAACCTTGGACTTGCCGTTCTTGTTCACTTGGTCATAACTGGACTTTGTGATTTTCCCCTTATTGTTGACGGTGATGCTCATCTTAGTGCGGTAGCCATGTGAATAGTTTTGTTCTTCGAGCGCGTAAGTACCCGCTTTCATTTTGCTGCCGGCGGTTAATTTAGCAACCTTCGTTGTCTTAGCTGAAGAACTTGAAGAAGATTTCTTCGATGAACTTGAGCTCGAACTAGAAGAGCTGCTACCACAACCTGCTAAAGCTAATGCGGAGATTGCCACAACCGAGGCACCCGTAATAACTGATTTGATTTTCATGATATCCCACTCCTAACCTTTTTTGTATAAAAATTCACATTAATCTTAACGTTTTACCTGCAAATAGTCAATCCTATTTCATTAAATAAATGATATTTAGTCCCAGTATTGACGCATTTGGTAACGTTTTAGGTCGTAACTATCATACCACTTTTTCTGGGTTCCATATAATGTGATTTATTATTCATTCTATCCCATAATCCATAGACAACCGCTTACATTATCGTTATAATTGTTAGTGGAATTATCTTTTTACACTATTTATTCAAGGGAGTTGTTACGCAATGGCAAAGAAAAATATTGTCGTTGTCGGTGCGGGGTTTGCTGGCGTTTACGCAACCAAAAAACTGTCCAAGCATTTTAAGAAAAATCCGGACGTTGAGATTACGTTAATTGACCGACATTCATACTTCACGTATATGACTGAATTACATGAAGTTGCCACGGAACGGGTGGAACCTGAGCATATTCAATATGATTTGCAACGGTTGTTCGCACGACGCAAAAATGTCCGTTTAGTTACGGATACGGTTACCGGCATTGATAAGGATGCCCAGACGGTCACAACTGAGCATGGGAGTTATCAATATGACCAACTGCTCATTAGTCTTGGTGGTGAATCCAATGATTTCGGCACGCCTGGGGTTAAGGAACACGGCTTTGAATTGTGGTCCTTCGAACAAGCGATGGCTTTGCGGTCACATTTATCAGCAATTATTCGGCGGGGCGCGGCAGAGCTCGACCCTGCAAAACGCAAAGCGATGTTGACGTTCACCGTCTGTGGTTCCGGATTCACAGGGTCCGAACTGATTGGTGAACTGATTGAATATCGGGACGTCTTAGCACGGGACAACAAGCTCGACCCGAGCGAGATCACCTTACAATTAGTGGAAGCCGCCCCAACCATCATCAACATGCTCAATCGGACGCAAGCTGGTAAGGCTGAAACCTACATGAAGAAGCATGGTGTGGATATCATGACCAACTCCATGATTACGGAAGTTTTCGAAGACCACGTCAACTTAAAGGGCAAAGATCCGATTCAGACTTATACGTTGATCTGGACAGCCGGTGTGCGGGCCAACAGTATTGTCAAGAAGTTCGGTATCGAAACCAATCCACGGGGTGGTCGGCTGGTCGCCAACGAATTCATGCAAGCTAAGGACAGCGATAACATCTTCTTAGCTGGTGATTCAACGAGTTACCAAGAACCTGACCAACCACGCCCAGTCCCACAAATCGTTCAAGGGGCTGAAGAAACTGCGGCTAAAGCGGTCGAAGGTATCATCAAGAACGTCGACAAGACCGATGTAACGATCAAGCCATTCAAAGGCGCTTATCAAGCATCCGTTGACTCGATTGGTTCTAAGTATGCCGTGGCTCAAGTCCTCGGCAAGTGGAACGTTTCAGGCTTTGTTGCCGTTCTATTGAAGCACGCGATCAACTGGTTGTATTATGTTCAGATTTTCTCTGGCTACTACCTATTCCAGTACTTCATGCACGAATTCTTCCGGACACGCAACAACCGGAACGTCTTCCGCGGCTGGGTCTCACGTGCCGGTAACGTCCTCTGGAGTGTGCCATTACGGTTCTTCTACGGCGCAATGTGGTTGTGGGATTGCTGGACAAAAGTTCAGGGTTCTGAATCGTGGTTCACGGACAAGTTACGTTTACCGTTTGCCTGGCTGCAAGCTGCCGCAACTAGTGGCGCTTCCGAAGCAACTAAGGCGGCTGCAACCAGTGGGGCCTCAGAAGCGGCTTCATCGACTGCCACAGCGGCTAAGGGTGTCTTCAGTCTTTCCTATATGTATGGTAAGGAACCACTGATGGTCTTTGATAAAATGCCACACTGGTTCGAATCAATCACCAAGTTCTTCGTACCAAACATGCAAATGGCGCTCTTCTTCCAGAAGTTTATGACCTGTGTTGAAATCGTCATCGCCCTTTGCATCTTCTTCGGACTATTTACTTGGTTTGCCAATGCAGTCACCATCGGCTTAGTCGTTGTCTTCTGCTTATCTGGCATGTTCTACTGGGTCAACATCTGGATGGTCTTCGTCGCACTCGCTTTGATGAACGGGTCTGGTCGGACATTTGGTTTGGACTACTGGGTCGTTCCGTGGATGCAAAAGCACCTCGGGCACTGGTGGTACGGCAATGTTCGTTCCCATTACGACGGTGTTAAAACCCGCTAGATGCGTTATAATTAATTAAATCCTTTCCCGATGGTTCGAGGGTGATTATTTTCCCTTGAACCATTTTTTACGTGACTGATTGGAGGGTTGACGATGCGTAAATTACGGGCAATGATCCGAACGTTCAAACGCTACGGGGATATGATCAAACCATTTGATATCATTATTATTGTTGCGTTGATTATCCTATCGTTCACCCCACTAGCGATTTTTTCATATCAGCAAAAACAGCAGGCCGACCGCGCAGCTTTAGTCGCCAAAAAGCAAAAAAGGGCCAAGCAGCAAACGACATATACCGCCGTCGTTTCACACGATGGTACGGTCCTCAAGCGCGTCAATATTACGAAGCTGAAACGGACGACGACCTTCACGTATCGTGACAGTCATGGTCATTACAACACCATCACTTTTGCCCCCAAGCGGGTCGCCATCACGAAGGCCAACTGTTCTGATCAAGTTTGTGTGCGCCGGGGCTGGATTCATAAACCTGGCCAGACGATCGTTTGTTTGCCACACAAACTCTTGGTCGAGATCAAGTCCAGCAATGGTCACGTCAAATCAGGTGGCAACGGGCTAGTTACGGAGTAAAGCATGCATAATTCATTTGAACAATCGAATAAAACTCATCGCAATATTTATATTGCACTGCTCGTCGCCCAGGGGGTCATTATTGGGATTCTGGAACGGATGATTCCCTTCCCGTTTGCCTTCGCGCCGGGTGCCAAACTGGGACTGGCTAACCTCATTACGATCGTCGCCATCTACACGCTTTCGTTACGAGATGTCATCACCCTGACTTGGTTACGGCTGATTTTAACGGCCCTGATTGGCGGCACCCTGTCGACCTTCCTGTATAGCTTTGGCGGTGCGTTTCTCAGCTTGTTCGCGATGCTAGCTGTGAAACAATTAGGGCCACGACGCGTGAGCATCATCGGTATTTCAGCGACCGGCGGCGTCATGCATAACGTCGGCCAACTGCTTGTCGCAAGTCTTATCGCCCAGACTTGGACGGTGATGCTATACCTGCCGATACTATCGATTATCGGCTTGGCAGCTGGTATCGCACTGGGTATCACAGCCAATTACTTGTTCACGCACGTGACGACGCTTCGTTATCTCAGATTCAATCGGGAACACCTCTCAGGTCAAAAGAAGGAGTAACATTTTATGCCATCGACAACGCAATTACATCCAATTTGGCGTGATTATCCGGCGCTGCAGCCTGAATTGCAAGACGTCATGCAACTGATGACGACGAACATCAACATCCCGGATAAGGCCATCAATGACGCCATTTTGGCAATGATTCATGGGGGTGGTAAGCTTCTCAGGCCAGCTTACTGTCTCCTATTCTCACAATTCAAGACGACCGACCGTCAACGCATGGTTGCACTCGCCGCCTCACTAGAGACATTGCATACCGCCACACTGATCCATGATGACATTGTGGATGATGCAGCGCTGCGGCGACACCATGTCACGATTCAAAAACAGTTCGGTAAGGATACGGCCGTGTACGCGGGTGATTACCTGTTCGTGGTCGTCTTTAAAATCCTAGCGCACTACTCGAGTAGCTTTAAGAGTATTCAGCTTAACTCAGAGAACATGGAAAAGATTCTGATGGGCGAGGTCCAACAAAAGGATCGCCACTATCACGTTGACATTACTATGGCGGAATACCTGCAACAGATTCAAGGTAAGACGGCGGAACTGTTCGCATTGAGCTGTTTCTTAGGCGCCTATGAATCTGGTCAAAGTCAGCGGTTCGCACAGCGGGCCCGCCAAGCAGGACTTGCAATCGGGATGGCCTTTCAGATCTTAGATGACATTTTGGATTACCAAGAAAGTCCAGCTGAGACGGGTAAGCCAATTCTCGAAGACGTCGCTGAGGGCGTGTATACATCGCCTTTAATCTATGCCCTCCAGACAGACGCCAAGGCCGATTTATTGCCGTTAATGAGCTTACAAGGGGCAATCACGCCTGCTCAACGCCAACGAGTCCAGCAACTGGTCATTGATGCTGGTGGCGTAAAACGTGCACAGGAATTAGCGACTAAGTACACGCAGGAGGCCCTCACCCTACTAGAAAAACTCCCTGATCAGCCAGCCAGAACTGACCTGATCAACTTAACGCGGCAACTGCTGAATCGCCATAATTAGCCCCCAATACGGCTGTCGTAAGCATTCAGCGCTGGCACTGATCTGAGGGCCAATTCAGCTTCAGCACTTCGACTTGCAATGCTAGTAACATAGCGTTACGTCCCAGGGCTAACTAAGCGTGACACGTTGGTAGCAGCACCGTCAATGTATCCTCGATTCATAGGCGGTTCCAATTTCATCACTGAATCGCACTGACAAAGACTGGCTCTTCACATCTTCATCTGTGCAAATCTCAAAATCGCCTTCTCAGGGTCTCATTCGAGACTGGAGAAGGCGATTTTTTTGTCATATCAAAAAGGCCGTTGACCCGGAAAACATCCAGATCAACGGCCTTGTAACTAGCACCAAAAAAAATCACTTAGAACTGCGATATGCCATCTATGTCTAACCATAAACAACTTCCGAACTAGACTTAGTTGCTATTCTGCAAGCAACCACCATCATAGCGTCCGTCAATCATCAGTCCCAGTGATCCGTAAAACAATTTTAACTAGTCAACGAGTTCCAAGACAACCATTTGTGCACCGTCGCCACGACGAGGCATAGTCTTGTAAATTCGAGTGTAACCACCATTGCGGTCAGCGTATTGAGGACCTAAGTCACTAAATAGCTTTTGCAATGCAGTTTGTACAGCCACGTTGTCGCCATCTTCTTTAACATCGGCAACGACGTCACGCATGAACGTAGCGGCCTTACGACGGGCGCTTAAATCACCCTTCTTAGCCAATGAAATCATCTTGTCAGCAGTTGAACGAACTTCCTTGGCACGGGCTTCGGTCGTTTCGATCTTGCCGTTAACGATCAATGACGTGGTCAAATCACGTAATAATGCACGACGTTGTGAACTTGTACGTTGTAATTTACGGTAACTCATGAACGGATATCCTCCCTTGTATTAGTCTTCTTTGCGTAATGATAACCCAAGGTCAGCTAATTTTGCTTTAACTTCCTCGAGTGACTTGCGTCCAAGGTTGCGAACCTTCATCATATCAGCTTCAGTTTTGTTAGTTAATTCTTGGACCGTGTTGATACCAGCACGCTTCAAGCAATTGTATGAACGGACGGAGAGATCTAACTCTTCAATCGTCATTTCTAACATCTTTTCCTTATGCGTTTCTTCCTTCTCGACCATCACATCAGTGTTTTTAGCTTCATCAGTGAGATTTACGAAGATTGAAAGGTGATCAGTCAGGATTTTGGCTGATAGACTAATGGCTTCACTTGGAGTGATTGAACCATTTGTCCAAACGTCTAAGGTTAACTTATCGAAATCATCACGTTGACCAACCCGAGTCGTTTCAACTTGGTAGTTGACACGTTCGATTGGAGAATACAATGAATCAACAGCTAAAACGCCAATTGGCATGTCATCTTCACGATGTTTGTTATCCTCAGCGGAAACATAACCACGACCAGTATTTACGGTCATACGCATATGGAAGTGTGCCCCGTCTGCTACAGTACAAATTGGCAAGTCAGGATTTAAGACTTCTACATCAGCATCGCCAATGATATCACCGGCAGTTACGTTTGCAGGTCCCTTAACGTCGATTTCCAACGTCTTGGTTTCGTCTGATTCTAACTTAAGTGCAATCTTCTTAACGTTCAAGATAATTGCCGTAACGTCTTCCGTTACGCCTTCTACCGTTGAAAATTCATGAAGAACACCATCAATTTGAATACTAGTAACAGCAGCGCCAGGTAAAGAAGAAAGAAGAATCCGACGAAGTGAATTCCCTAAAGTTGTACCATAACCGCGTCCAAGCGGTTCTACAACAAACTTACCATAGTTGTCGTTTTCATCAATTTTATGAATGTTAGGTTTTTCAAATTCAATCATTCTTATCTTTTACCCCTTTCAAAACGCGTGGTGTTTAGTAGTTGTGCGTACAAAATGAAGTTTGCCCTCAAAATGAACGTCACAGATTAAACACGACGACGCTTTGGAGGACGAGAACCATTGTGAGGCACTGGCGTCACATCGCGAATGGCGCTAACTTCCAAACCAGTAGCTTGTAAAGCACGGATAGCGGCTTCACGACCTGAACCAGGGCCCTTAACAGCGACTTCAACAGTCTTCATGCCATGTTCCATTGATGCCTTAGCAGCAGCTTCTGCGGCCATTTGAGCAGCAAAAGGTGTTGACTTACGGCTACCCTTGAAACCTAATGAACCAGCTGATGACCATGCAACGGCGTTCCCTTGCATGTCAGTGATCATAACAAGTGTGTTGTTGAACGTTGAATGGATGTGAGCCACACCAGATTCAATGTTCTTCTTTACCCGACGACGACGGGTTGTCTTTCTAGTTGCCATAAAATTCGAAAACCTCCTTTATTATTATTTTTTACGTCCAGCGATGCTGACCTTTTTACCCTTACGAGTACGAGCGTTGTTCTTCGTGTGTTGACCACGAACTGGTAAACCACGACGATGACGCATACCACGGTATGAACCGATTTCTTGCAATAACTTGATGTTCATACTTACTTCACGGCGTAAGTCACCTTCAGTTTTGTAACCATCGACAACGGCACGGATCTTATCTTCCTGGTCAGGAGTTAAGTCACGTACACGAACGTCTTCTGAAACACCGGCTTCAGCAAGGATCTTCTGTGCAGAAGTGTTACCGATACCGTAGATGTAAGTCAAACCAATGACAATACGCTTGTCACGTGGTAAGTCAATTCCTTCAATACGAGCCATTAATATTTCACCTCCAACTTAATTAAATTATTTACCTTGGCGTTGCTTATGCTTTGGGTTAGCAGAGCAAATAATCATCACGCGGCCTTTACGACGAATAACTTTGCAGTGTTCGCACATTGGCTTTACAGATGGTCTTACTTTCATGAATTTTTACCTCCTATAAGGTACGTAGACCGAGCCTACTTGAAACGGTAGGTAATCCGGCCCTTAGTTAAATCATAAGGTGACATTTCAACTGTAACCTTGTCACCAGGCAAGATCCGAATGTAATGCATCCGAATTTTACCTGAAACGTGTGCCAAGATTTCAGCGCCGTTTTCAAGTTCAACCTTAAACATCGCATTAGGCAATGTTTCTTTAATGGTGCCTTGAATTTCGATGACGTCTTCCTTTGCCAAATACTGTCCCTCCTTATTCTCAGATTCCGTGCTGCCACGTATTTGGTCCTTTTATGAACCAGTCATTGTCTAATCATAACATTAAGAAAATATTAAATCAGTCAACGGCTAAACCTGAATAAGTTTATCACAACGGCCTTTGAAAAGCAAACGCCGAAGCTTAGGAACCCTGGTTTTAGAGGTTATCAAGAATGTGCTTGATATCTTTGTAGACATCATCAATGTCGCGATCACCGTCGACATTGTAGAGTAACTTCTCTTGACCGTAATAATCGATCAATGGCGTGTTCAACTTAACGTTGACATCCAAACGATTCTTAACGGTTGCAGGCTTGTCATCATCCCGTTGATAGAAATCATGACCACCACAGACGTCACAGGTTCCTTCTACCTTAGGCTTGTTGTACAACTTATGATAAGTTGCGCCACAAGTCCGGCAGATAAACCGTCCGGAAAGCCGTTCAACTAACACATCGGGTTCAACATGAATGTTGATGACCCCGTCTAAAGGTTTGTTGAGCTTCTCGCCGATTTCTTTTAAAGCATGAGCTTGATCGATGTTACGTGGGTAACCATCTAATAGGAAACCATTTTTCGTATCCGCTTCGGCCAACCGGTCTGAGACGATGCCGTTAGTGACTTCGTCTGGAACCAGGTTACCAGCATCAATATACTTTTTGGCTTCCAAGCCCATCTTTGTTTCGTTCTTAATGGCTGCCCGGAAAATATCTCCAGTTGAGATATGTGGAATATCAAAATCTTCAAGAATTTTCTGAGCTTGGGTCCCTTTACCGGCACCAGGTAGTCCCATTAAAATCAGGTTCATTGTTGACATGTTTTTCCCTCCAGAATGCACAAATGTGCTGAGTCTCCCCAACACATTCGCTGATTAACGAATGAAACCAACATAGTCTCGTTTCATCATTAATCCTTTAATTTGACGAATTGTTTCAAGGGCAACCCCGACAACGATCAGTAAACTCGTCCCACCTAAACCAATGGATTCATCCAGACCCCAAATATCAGAAGCTAATAATGGAATCAATGAAATCAACCCAAGGTAAAGGGAACCGACCGTACTTAACCGCATTAACAATTTTGAAACCCAGTTTTGAGTATCTTTACCTGGCCAAACACCAGGAATATAGCTGCCTTGCTTTTGTAAGTTCTTAGAGAGCTTTTCAGGATTGACCTGAACAAACGCATAGAAGAACGTGAAGAGCACGATTAGAACGGTATAAAGTATCGCACCAGTCGTTGACTGCATATTGAAGATATTACTCAAAACGGTATACCAAGTTTCGTCACCATGACTGGATTGGAAACCAAGTAAAATCGTTTGGGGCGTTGCAATGAAGGAACTCGCGAAAATGACAGGAATAACCCCGGCAACGTTCACCTTTAATGGTAGGTAACTACTGTCAGGTGCACCAGCTGCACGTCGAGTATATTGAATTGGAATTCGGTCGTTCGCTTGTTCGACCCACGTTACAAACATAACGATAATCAACACAAGCAGCGCTAAACCGACAACAAACAACCCACTCTTCCACCAATCGCTCTGTGAAACGTTAACGAACTGTTCTTGATAAATTTGATAAATCGAAGTTGGCATACGGGCGATGATCCCGGCGAAGATGATAATGGAAACCCCATTACCAATCCCACGATCCGTAATCATATCACCCATCCAAGTGGTCAACATTGCCCCACCAGTGAGGATAACCCCAATGGTCAGGTAAGTTGAAATGCTTGGATTATCAACCAGCTTAAGTTGACTCAATGAGTTAAACCCAGCTGTGATCCCAATCGATTGAACAAAGGCCAAGACGATCGTTAACCAACGCGTCGCTTGATTAAGCTTACGCCGACCAACTTCACCTTGTTTGCCCCATTCAACAAACTTCGGAACAATGTCCATTTGCAACAATTGAACGATGATTTGTGCAGTAATGTAAGGGGATACCCCCATAGCAAGGATGGAATAATTTGTTAAACCGCCACCACTGAATGTATTCAACATACTTATCAGCCCTGAAGATGCCACCGACTGAAGCGCCTGGGCATTGACTCCGGGAACTGTGATATAAGAGCCAAGACGAAATACAATCAAAACGCCCAATGTGAATAGAAGTTTATTCCGAATATCCTTTACTTTGAGAGCGTTCTTCATGGTAGTCAGCAAATTAGATCACCTCAGTTTTACCGCCAGCAGCTTCAATGGCTGCAACCGCCGTTGCAGAGAACTTGCTTGCCTTAACTGTTAACTTTTTGTTGAGTTTACCATTACCAAGAACTTTAACAGCAGAACTCTTCTTAACTAAGCCAGCTTCCTTTAATGATTCTGGTGTAACTTCGGCACCATCATCAAAACGGTTGAGGCCGTCAAGATTAACAACCGCATATTCTTTACGGTTAATGTTAGTAAATCCACGTTTAGGAATCCGACGGTACAATGGCATTTGGCCACCTTCGAAACCTACACGAACCTTACCACGCGCCTTTTGACCTTTTTGGCCACGACCAGAAGTCTTACCTTGGCCACTTGAGTCACCACGACCAATCCGACGACGTGAAAAACGTGAACCTTCACTAGGTGTTAATTCATGTAACTTCATTTAGTAGGCACCTCCTCTTTGAAAATTTGAATTACTTGATGATTTCGACATCGACTAAGTGTGCGATGTGGAAGATTTGACCGCGAGTAGCCGCGTCATCAGGTTTAATAACGGAACTGTTGATCCGGCCTAAACCTAATTCCTTAACGATTTTACGTTGCTTAGGAAGACGATGAGCAGCACTGCGTACTAAAGTGATCTTTAATTGAGCCATGTTGTTTGTCCTCCCTATTCAGCTAAATGTTCGGCTGAAACGCCACGTAAAGCAGCGACTTGTTCAGCAGTCTTTAAGCTCTTCAAGCCTTCGAACGTTGCACGAACAACGTTAACTGGCGTGTTTGAGCCTAATCGTTTACTAGTAACATCATCCACACCGGCTAATTCCATGACGGCACGAACGGCGCCACCAGCGGCAACACCAGAACCTTCAACGGCTGGCTTAAGCATGATGCGGCCACCACCGTAAACACCAAGTGCTTCATGAGGAATGGTGGTACCAACCATTGGTACAGTGATCAAGTTCTTTTTAGCAGCTTCGGAAGCTTTCCGAATTGCTTCTGGAACTTCTTGAGCCTTACCAGTACCGAAACCAACGTGTCCTTTGTGGTCCCCAACGATTACTAATGCAGCAAAACGTAAGCGACGACCACCCTTAACAACTTTGGTAATCCGGTTAATGGCAACAACATTATCGTCAAGATCTAATTTTGATGGATCAATGAAAGTCATATGGTATTATTCCTCCTTTGTTAGAATTTAAGTCCGTTTTCACGAGCGGCTTCAGCCAAAGCTTGAACCCGACCATGATATAAGTAACCGCCACGGTCGAAAACTACATCAGTAATTTTCTTTTCAGCAGCCCGTTTAGCAACAACTTCACCGACAGACGCAGCTTGTTCAGTTTTGTTGTTACCCTTAACTTCGCTATCTAAAGTTGAGGCACTTGCGAGCGTTACACCCTCTACATCATCAATAACTTGAGCGTAGATGTTTTTGTTTGAACGATAAACATTTAAGCGTGGGCGCTCAGCAGTACCAGAAATCTTACCGCGAACACGTGCGTGACGACGTTGACGTGTTTTGTTTTTATCTGGTTTGGAAATCACAATAGTCACCTCTATATATTAGTATGGACAGCTTTAAGCTGCATTATTTACCAGTCTTACCTTCCTTACGACGAACATATTCATCGACGTAACGAATCCCTTTACCTTTGTAAGGTTCAGGTGAACGAACGGCCCGAACTTCGGCAGCAAAGTCACCAACAGCTTGCTTACCAATACCAGAGATATTGATGTGCGTGTTGTCAGGAACTTCAATTGTCAAGTTTTCTGGCGTTTCGAATTCAACAGGATGTGAGTAACCAACGCTTAATACTAACTTCTTGCCTTGCAATTGGGCACGGTAACCAACACCGACCAATTGAAGGTTCTTAGTAAAGCCTTTAGTAACTCCTTCAACCATGTTGTTCACATTAGCACGGGTAGTACCGTGTAATGCCTTCATCTTGTAGTCATCTGATGGACGAGTGAATTTAACTTCGTTGCCTTCAACCGTCATCGTAATATCACTGGCAATGTTGCGCGTCAAAGTACCCTTAGGACCCTTAACCGTAACGACTTCACCAGCTTGTGATACTTCTACCCCAGCAGGTAGTTCAATTACTTTATAACCAATACGACTCACTTACTTGCACCTCCCGTCTTAATTAATGATTACCAAACGTAAGCTAATACTTCGCCACCAAGCTTCTTGGCGCGAGCTTCTTTATCAGTAATAACACCTTCTGAAGTTGAGATGATAGCAATCCCTAAACCGTTTAAAACCTTAGGAACAGCATCAGCCTTGACATATGAACGTAAACCTGGCTTTGAAATACGCTTCAAGCCACTGATTACACGTTCGTTGTCCTTACCATACTTCAAGAAGACACGGATGATGCCCTGTTTGTCATCATCGATATATTCAACGTCGCGAACAAAACCTTCATTCTTTAAAATTTCAGCAATGTTCCGTTTGATTTTTGATGCAGGAACTTCTAATGAATCGTGGCGTACCATGTTAGCGTTACGGATACGAGTCAAGAAATCTGCGATTGGATCAGTCATCATGAAAGTTTAACCTCCTTTAACTTGGGTTTATTTTTACCAGCTGGCCTTTTTCATACCAGGGATTTGACCTTTGTGGGCCAGGTCGCGTAAGCAGATACGGCACAAGTGGAATTTACGGTAAACTGAATGTGGACGACCACAACGTTCACAACGGGTGTAGTTTTGTACGTTAAACTTAGCACCGCGCTTTTGTTTAGCAATTTGTGATTTTTTAGCCAACTTCGATTAACCCCCTTCGGTTATTTAGCAAATGGCATGCCAAATTGAGTTAACAACTCACGTGATTCTTCATCACTATCAGCTGTCGTAACGATTACAATGTCTAAACCGCGAACACGGTTAACATTATCATAGTTGATTTCTGGGAAGATCAATTGTTCACGGACACCCAATGTGTAGTTACCGCGACCATCGAATGAACGAGTACTTACACCATGGAAGTCACGAACACGTGGTAATGAAACATTGATCAACTTGTCCAAGAAGTCATACATACGTTCACCACGTAAGTCAACCTTGGCACCGATTGCCATACCTTCACGAAGACGGAAACCAGCGATAGATTTCTTTGCCCGGGTAACCAATGGCTTTTGACCGGAGATCAAAGTTAATTCTTCAACTGCTTCGTCTAAGTTTTTAGCGTTGGTAACTGCATCACCAACACCCATGTTCAAAACGATTTTAGCCAGCTTTGGCACTTGCATTACTGAAGTGTAGTTGAACTTGTCAACTAATGCTGGGACGATTTCTTTTTCATATTGAGCTTTTAAACGGTTTTCCATGAAACTTGCTTCCTCCTTTCAGTCAGTCTTAGTTTTCTAAGTCTTTACCAGACTTTTTAGCGTAACGGACACGCTTGCCATCTTCACGACGAACACCTAAACGTGTAGGTTCGTTGGTTGATGGGTCAAGGAACATAACGTTTGAAGCATCGATTGGTGCTTCGATGTCCACGATACCGCCTTGTGGGTTAACGTTCGTTGGTTTTTGGTGTTTCTTGATCTTGTTAACACCTTCAACAACGATCCGGTTCTTGGCAGAGATAACCTTTTTAACAGTACCTTCTTGACCACGATCCTTACCGCTGATTACTCGAACTTTATCACCAGTTTTAATCAACATTAGGTTGCGCACCTCCTTATTTACGGTGTGTGATTAGAGTACTTCTGGCGCTAATGAAACGATACGCATGAAGTCTTTATCACGTAATTCACGAGCGACAGGGCCAAAGATACGAGTACCTTGTGGCGTCTTGTCATCACGAATAATAACTGCAGCATTTTCATCAAACTTGATGTATGAACCGTCAGCACGGTGAACACCAGACTTAGTCCGGACGATTACGGCTTTAACGACATCATGAGCTTTGACAACACCACCGGGTGTTGCTTGTTTGACCGTAGCAACAATGATATCACCGATGTTAGCAGTTTTCCGACCAGAGCCACCTAATACCTTAATAGTAAGGATTTCACGGGCACCGGAGTTGTCAGCAACTTTTAAACGACTTTCTTGTTGGATCACAGTAAGTGTCCTCCCTTCATGTAATTTTATTCAGCTAATAATCTAGATAATAACAGCTTTTTGAACAACTTCAATTAAGCGGAAACGCTTAGTAGCTGATAGAGGACGAGTTTCCATGATCTTGACGATATCGCCAATTTTGGCTTCATTCTTTTCATCATGAGCCTTGAATTTCTTTGAATAACGAACACGTTTGCCGTAAACCGGATGGTTCTTGTAAGTTTCGACAATAACAACAATGGTTTTGTCCATCTTGTCAGAAACAACGCGTCCTTGGATCACCTTACGGCTGTTACGAGTATCTTCACTCATTCGTGATTGCCTCCTTTATACTCTACTTGTTTAACTCTTGTTCACGCAACGCAGTTTTAATACGCGCAATGTTCTTACGAACTTGTTTTAAACGAGCGGTGTTTTCAAGCTGACCAGTGGCCAATTGAAAACGCAAGTTGAAAAGTTCGTCTTTGTAAGACTTTTCTTTTTCGAGCATTTCAGTAGTGGACAATGCCTTAATTTCCTTAGCCTTCATCTGATTCGCCACCTACTTCCTCGCGCTTAACAATCTTAGTTTTAACAGGTAACTTAGTTCCAGCCAAGCGTAAAGCTTCGCGTGCAACTTCTTCAGGGACACCGGCAACTTCAAACATAACCTTGTTACGTTTAACTGGTGCTACCCAACCTGCAGGAGTACCTTTCCCATTACCCATCCGGACACCAACACCTTTTTCAGTGTAGGACTTGTGAGGGAAAATCTTAATCCATACTTTACCGCCACGCTTCATGTAACGGTTCATAGCAACACGAGCAGCTTCAATCTGCCGGTTGCTGATCCAGTGTGATTCAAGGGTTTGTAAACCGTAATCACCAAAAGCAACTGTTTTACCGCCTTTAGCTTCACCGCGCATTTTACCACGGTGAACACGACGATACTTAACCCGTTTAGGTACCAGCATGTTTAGTTTCCTCCTTTAGCAGATTTCTTTTCTGGCAAGATTTCGCCACGGTAGATCCAGGTCTTAACACCTAACTTACCGTATGTGGTCCGTGCTTCGACCCATGAATAGTCGATATCGGCACGTAACGTATGCAATGGAACAGTACCATCTGAGTATGCTTCAACACGAGACATGTCGGCACCGTTTAAACGGCCAGCAACTTGTGTCTTAATACCCTTGGCACCGGAACGCATTGTACGTTGCATTGCGCCACGCATAGCACGACGGAAAGCAACCCGGCCTTCCAATTGACGCGCAATACTTTCACCAACTAATTTGGCATCCAAATCAGGCTTCTTGATTTCGATGATGTTGATGTGTACTCGCTTACCAGTTAAATTGTTTAATTCCTTACGAAGTGCTTCAACTTCAGAACCACCCTTACCAATAACCATCCCTGGTTTTGCGGTATGGATTGAAATGTTGACGCGGTTAGCCGCGCGTTCGATTTCAACGGTGGAGACGGAAGCGTCGGCAAGTCGTTGTTCGATATACTTACGGATGCGTAAATCTTCGTTCAAGTAGGCAGCAAAGTCTTTTTCAGCATACCATTTTGCTTCCCAGTCGCGAATGATTCCTACACGTAATCCGGTTGGATTTACTTTTTGACCCACGCGTTATCCCTCCTATTTTTCAGTAACTGTGATCGTAATGTGGCTAGTCCGCTTGTTGATTGGTGAAGCAGAACCCTTTGCCCGTGGACGGAACCGTTTTAAGGTTGGTCCTTCGTTAACAAAAGCTTCGCTTACAACCAAATCTTCACGATCTAAGTCAAAGTTATTTTCAGCGTTAGCAACAGCAGAAAGCAAAACCTTTTCTACTACTGGAGAAGCACCCCGTGGAGTGAACTTCAGGATTGCTAAAGCTTCGGCAACACTTTTACCTCTGATAAGATCGACAACTAGGCGGACCTTACGAGCGGCAATACGAACAGTTTTTGCAGTTGCACGTGCAGATGTTACTTGTTCAGCCATTCTTTATATCCTCCTAACTATTACTTCGTTTTCTTATCGTCAGTTCCATGACCATGGAACGTCCGTGTTGGTACAAATTCACCTAACTTATGACCAACCATGTCATCTTGGATGTAAACTGGGACATGCTTGCGACCATCATAAACAGCGATTGTGTACCCAATGAAACTTGGGAAAATTGTTGAACGACGTGACCACGTCTTGATGACAGATTTCTTGTCAGAATCAGATTGTGCATCGATTTTCTTTAATAAATGCGCATCTGCGAAAGGTCCCTTCTTTAAACTACGACCCATCGTGTGACCTCCTCTCGATAACTACAGTAAATTCAAATTTTATTAATGCTTGCCTGGACGACGACCACGAACGATAAGCTTGTTTGAACGAGCCTTCTTGTTCCGAGTCTTCTTACCAAGGGTCTTCTTACCCCATGGAGACATTGGTGACGGATGACCGATTGGCGCTTTACCTTCACCACCACCATGAGGGTGATCGTTAGGGTTCATTACAGAACCACGAACCGTTGGGCGTTTGCCTTGCCAACGTGAACGACCGGCTTTACCTGAGTTGATCAATTCATGTTGTTCATTACCAACAGTACCAACAGTGGCACGGCTAGTTAAAAGAACTAAACGAACTTCACCAGAAGACAAACGAACGATTGCGTACTTGCCTTCCTTACCAAGTAATTGAGCTGAAGTACCGGCTGAGCGAGCCAATTGGCCACCCTTACCAGGCTTCAATTCGATGTTGTGAATAACAGTACCAACAGGGATGTTAGTTAATGGCAATGCGTTACCAACCTTGATGTCGGCTTCGGCACCTGATTGTACTTGCATACCAACTTCCAAACCTTTTGGTGCTAAGATATATGATTTAACACCGTCAGCGTAAACTAATAATGCGATGTTTGCTGTCCGGTTAGGATCATATTCGATTGCCTTAACGGTTGCTGGAACTTCGTCCTTAATCCGCTTAAAGTCAACCAAACGGTATTGTTGCTTATGACCGCCGCCACGATGACGAACAGTAATGTGACCATAACTGTTACGACCGGCAGTGTGACTTTGTGAGTCTAATAATGACTTTTCTGGCTTCGTCTTAGTGATTTCTGAGAAATCAGAAGCAGTCATATTACGACGGCCGTTAGTGGTTGGTTTATACTTCTTAATACCCACTAGAGTTACCTCCTAAATTAGATTTATTGTTGATCGTCGTTGAACAACTTAATTTCGTTAGAATCAGAACTTAAGGTAACAATCGCCTTACGACGCTTCTTAGTGTAGCCGGCGTAACGACCTTGACGCTTAAGCTTCCCTTTAACGTTCATAACGTTAACTTTAACGACTTTGACATCGAAGATTTCTTCGATTGCTTTTTTAACTTGCGTTTTTGTCGCCTGTACGTTGACATCGAATGTATAGCGCTTGTCGTCCAAGTCAGCCATTGATGCTTCAGTAACGACAGGGCGTAAAATTACATCGCGTGCTTCCATTATGCGAGCGCCTCCTCTAATTGATCGAGGGCTTTTTGGGTAACGACTAATTTGTCACTATTAGCGACATCTAAGACGTTAACACCTTTGGCTTTTAGGATCTTAACATTTGGTAAGTTACGACCCGCCAAAGCAGCCTTTTCATTGTCCTCTTCAACCAAAACAAGAGTCTTGGTATCGACGTTGAGGTTGTTTAACACATTTACAAATTCCTTAGTCTTTGGTGCGTCGAAAGCTAAGCTATCAACTGCAACTAAGCTGTTGTCTAAGACCTTTTGTGAAAGGACAGACTTCAAAGCTAAGCGCATAACCTTCTTAGGTAATCTGTAACTGTATGAACGAGGGGTTGGTCCGAAGACAATCCCACCTTTACGCCATTGTGGTGAACGGATTGAACCTTGACGCGCACGACCAGTACCCTTTTGACGCCATGGTTTACGACCACCACCGCGACGAGCACTACGGTTCTTAACTGCGTGAGTTCCTTGACGCATTGATGCACGTTGCATCAAGATGGCATCAAAAACCACGTTTTCGTTTGGTTCAATACCAAACACAGCGTCGTTCAAAGTAACGTCACCATTTTGCGTACCGTCTTGTTTAAATAATGCTACGCTAGTCATGTATTATGTCCTCCTTCCTTATTTACTCTTAACTGATGTTTTAACTGTAACAAATGACTTGTTAGCGCCAGGGACATTCCCTTTAATTAATAAAACGTTGTTTTCAACGTCGGCACGAACAATTTGTAAGTTTTGCATCGTCCGTTGGCGATTACCCATCCGGCCTGGTAATTTCTTACCTTTGAAGACACGGTTGATAATGGCACCCATTGAACCAGGACGACGATGGTAACGAGAACCGTGAGCCATAGGTCCACGACTTTGGCCATCCTTATGGATATTACCTTGGTAACCATGACCTTTAGTGATACCCGTAACGTCTACGGCGTCGCCAGCTGCGAAAATATCCGCTTTGACTTCGTCACCTACTGTGTAATCTCCAAGCTCAACATTACGAATTTCACGAATGAAGCGCTTAGGAGTCGTTTTTGCTTTTGCTGCATGACCTTGAGCAGGTTTGTTCGTCAAGACTTCGCGTTTGTCGTCAACACCTAATTGGATTGCTTCGTAACCGTCGTTTTCAACAGTCTTAACTTGCAACACAACGTTAGGTTGAACTTCAACAACTGTAACGGGAACTAATTCGCCGCTTTCAGTGAAGACTTGCGTCATTCCTACCTTTTTCCCTAAGATTCCTTTAGTGGTCATGAGTACACCTCCAATTAATTGATTTTAGTTTTGTAAATTAAAGCTTGATTTCAATATCTACACCGCTAGGCAAGTCTAACTTCATTAATGAGTCGACCGTCTTAGGCGTTGGGTTAACGATATCGATTAACCGCTTGTGAGTCCGCATTTCGAATTGTTCACGTGAGTCCTTAAACTTATGTGGTGAACGTAGAACGGTATAAATAGTCCGTTCAGTAGGCAATGGAATTGGACCTGAGATAGTAGCACCAGTTCTCTTTGCCGTTTCGACAATCTTGTCAGCTGACTGATCAAGAATGCGGTGTTCGTATGCCTTTAAGCGAATACGAATTTTTTGCTTTGCCATTGTTGTGACCTCCTTCGTCTATTTTGAAAATAAGACTAGCTCCGTGAAAATTACCGCCACGTCCCATGACAATGTGGCCGGGCGTGTCGCAACCTTTCACATCAAAGCTAACTACGACTACTTGATGATGGGGGTATAGTAATCCCCTTCTAAATACCAAGCACAATCTATAATAAATGAAAAGCTCTGTAATAGCAAGTGTTTTCGCACTTTTTTTATAACCATCGCTGTAAACCGTGTTACCTTTTTTGAACCAGCTCAATTAATGTAACATAAATTGCTGGCAATTAATAGCGTTTGTGCTTATTTTTTTGGTTACTAACGATGCTCACTGATTTTCTGAAGGCCCCGATCCAAATTAACGCCCTTCATGTTAAATACTAAACACGCTCTCAGCTAAACGCGCTGACCATCTTAGTTCTTATCCACTTACTTTTCTGCTGAGCCGTCACAATCTCACGACACAGTGTTATCTATAGAAGCAACTTGACCAATGTGACATTACTCAAGCCTTAATTGCCCCTACTAGCCGCAACTTAGATGGTGCGGGTGACAACGTTAAAGACTCGTCAGTAATACCCGAGTCTTTTGGGACACGCATTGTGCTAGTTAATTCGGTCTGCGTCATGATCAAAGCATGCCGTTTTTATGTTCAAAAGTGCCAGCTGAGACCCGCTGGAAATAGTGCAAGTTCGTGTAAGCATGCAGGTGTAGTGTCGTCCTACTCCGGCTTCCAGGTATTCAAAAGACGGACATGTGTGAACCCAACCTTTTATTGGATGAGTCGTTGGTTCTAAGCATAGGGCCATTTTGAAGTTCGACTGTCAGACTATTTTCTCACAATCGCTAAACTTCCTTACACATACTTTAATGCTTCGGACACACGCTTCACTGAACCTTTCAGAATTTTCTCCAGTCCCCTGAGATAGCAGAGTACTGAGTCTAAACGAAGGAAATCTTATCGACTAATGTACAGACTGGTTGCAATTAAGGCTAATGAATAATATTCAAGTAATCTTCCAAATACTCAAATGCCATCAGTCATCATCAATATCGCTCAAAAGTTTGCTCAAAGGACCTGTCTCCTAATATTCAATGTTCAAATTGTACCAAAATAGGTGGTCGTTCATCCGCCATTCGAGCGGCTTCCCGACTGGAGGGGTTGGCTGACAATGCTCAGTAGCCAAATTATTCTTAGTCGGAAGCGAACTTCTTCCCGCTTAGAATAAGACTCGTGTTTGAAATTGCGCAGTGATTTTCTGCGTGAGTTCAAATCGATGTCGGCTTACGTTACAGCAATTGTCGGCCGGCCCCGGAAGTCGGGCTAAGGCGCACACCAGCTGACGAACAGGAATCCAAACAAGTGGCACGATTTAATCATCCTTAATGCTAAATCATACCCAGCATAACGTGTTCTACTATAATATCCGCTCATGCTTAGTACGACCTCACAGCGCCCGTTTTGAGCTGTCAGTCGCATCTGGCGCTCTCTTTCCCTATATTCCTCAATCTGCCCTCAGCACGCTCACAAGTTCGATTAAGGCACACAAGTCACTCGTTTCAACCAAACGACACCCCACACATCAAAAAAGTGCAAAAAAAAAGAACGCCCAGCCGAAGCTGAACGTTCTTCATATGATTAATCAAGCTTAGTTGGCAGGAGTGCCGCCATTCTTCTTGATAATATCTTCTTGAACTGACTTTGGAACCTTTTCGTAATGATCAAAGGTCATCGTGAATGTCCCACGACCTTGAGTCGCTGAACGAAGTGTGGTTGCATAACCAAACATTTCAGCCAAAGGAACGTAAGCATGAACTTCTTGGGCATTCCCACGTTCTTCCATACCTTCGATGTTACCACGACGAGCAGTAACGTGTCCCATAACATCACCTAAGTAATCTTCTGGGGCAACGATATCAACCTTCATGATAGGTTCAAGGATAACAGGGCCAGCTGACTTAACGGCATTCCGCAATGCTAATGAAGCGGCAATCTTGAAGGCAGCTTCACTAGAATCGACATCATGGTAAGAACCATCATAGAGCTTAGCCTTAACGTCAACTAAAGGATAACCAGCTAACACACCGTTAGCCATAGCTTCCTTCAAACCTTGTTCAACTGAAGGAATATATTCACGAGGAACAACCCCACCGACGATGGCGTCTTCGAATTCGAAGCCTTTACCTTCTTCGTTAGGAGTGAATTCGATCCAAACATCACCATATTGACCTTTACCACCAGATTGGTGAACGAACTTACCTTGAACTTGAGTGCTCTTGGTGAAGGTTTCACGGTATGAAACTTGAGGCGCACCAACAGTGGCTTCAACGTTAAATTCACGCCGCATCCGGTCAACGATGATATCCAAATGCAATTCACCCATCCCGGCGATCAAAGTTTCACCAGTTTCAGGGTTAGTTTCAGCCTTGAAAGTAGGATCTTCTTCAGAAAGCTTTTGTAAGGCAACGTTCATCTTATCTTGGTCAGCCTTAGTCTTAGGTTCAACGGCAACCTGGATAACTGGGTCAGGGAATTCCATTGATTCCAAGTGGTATGGATGGTCAACAGAAGTCAATGAATCACCAGTCGTGGTGTTCTTCAAACCAATCGCAGCGGCGATATCACCAGAGAAGACTTCTGGGATTTCTTTCCGTTGGTTAGAATGCATTTGAAGTAAACGACCAACACGTTCACGCTTGTCCTTAGTGGCATTCAAGACGTATGAACCAGATTCCAAAGTACCTTGGTATACCCGGATGAAAGTCAAACGACCAACGAATGGGTCAGTAGCAACCTTAAATGCTAAGGCAGCGAATGGCTTGTCATCACCGGCGATCAAGTCAACTTCTTCATCAGTTTCAGGATCAGTGGCCTTGTATGGCTTAACATCAAGTGGTGATGGTAAGTAGTCCACAACGGCATCCATTAACATTTGAACACCCTTGTTCTTGAAGGCTGAACCAGCTAATACTGGGAAGAATTCAAGTGCTAACGTACCCTTACGGATAGCAGCTTTGATTTCTTCTTTGCTGATTTCTTCACCGCCAAGGTACTTTTCCATGATGCCGTCATCGATGTCAGCTAAGGCTTCGATTAAGTCATCACGAGCAGCTTGGGCTTCTTCTTTGTATTCATCAGGAACGTCAACCGTATCCCATTCAGTACCAAGTTGATCTTCATCATAAAGGTCAGCCTTCATTTCGATTAAGTCAATGACCCCTTCGAAATTGTCTTCGGCACCGATTGGTAATTGGATGGCGTGGGCGTTAGCTTGTAAGCGGTCATGAATCGTGCTTACAGAGTACTTGAAGTCCGCACCAATTTTGTCCATCTTATTAACGAAAACGATCCGGGGAACGTTATACGTTGATGCTTGACGCCAAACCGTTTCAGTTTGAGGTTCAACACCAGATTGGGCATCCAAAACAGCGATGGCACCATCTAAAACCCGAAGTGAACGTTCAACTTCAACAGTGAAGTCAACGTGTCCTGGGGTATCGATGATGTTGATCCGGTGGTTCTTCCACTGCGCAGTCGTGGCAGCTGAAGTAATGGTAATCCCACGTTCTTGTTCTTGGGCCATCCAGTCCATTTGTGAAGCACCATCATGGGTTTCACCAATTTTGTGAATCTTACCAGTGTAGTACAAGATACGTTCAGTAGTCGTGGTCTTACCAGCATCGATATGGGCCATAATACCAATATTACGGGTCTTATCGAGTGAGAATTCTCGTGTATTAGCCATTAGAAAATGTGTTACTCCTCTCAATTTAAATGGAATTAACAGTATAAAGCTTATTTCAAAAAATGACTACTATATGCGCACATATAATAGCCACCTTTTTTGTGATTAGTTAAAGGCGACCTTTAACCATTTCACGGATATATTACCAACGATAGTGAGCGAAGGCCCGGTTGGCTTCAGCCATCCGATGCGTATCTTCACGCTTCTTAACAGAAGCACCAGTATTGTTAGCAGCATCCATGATTTCACGAGCTAACCGGTCGGACATGGTATGTTCGCCACGTGAGCGAGCATATTGAACGATCCAACGAAGGCCAAGAGTCGTCTTACGATCTGGGCGAACTTCGATTGGAACTTGGTAGTTAGAACCACCAACACGGCGGGCCTTAACTTCAAGTACTGGCATAACGTTCTTCATCGCTTCTTCGAAGACTTCCAAAGGATCGTTACCAGTTTGTTCTTTGATTTGATCAAAAGCATCATACAAAATAGTTGATGCAGTACCGCGCTTACCATCTAACATTAAGTGGTTAATTAAACGCGTTACTAATTTAGAGTTATACATTGGATCTGCTAAAACTTCGCGTTTTGCAGGTGCACCTTTTCTTGGCATTTAACTTACCTCCTTATTATTTCTTTGGCTTCTTGGTACCGTACTTGGAACGGCTTTGGCGACGATCTTCGACACCGGCAGTATCCAAGGCACCACGGATAACATGGTAACGAACACCAGGTAAATCCTTAACACGACCACCACGAATTAAAACAACACTATGTTCTTGGAGGTTATGACCAATACCAGGAATGTAAGCTGTAACTTCGATTAAGTTTGATAAACGTACACGGGCATACTTCCGTAAAGCCGAGTTAGGCTTCTTAGGAGTCATGGTACCGACACGAGTAGCAACCCCACGCTTTTGTGGTGCTGGGTTCTTAGTTGCAACCTTCTTGTAACTGTTATACCCAAAGTTTAATGCTGGGGAATTTGATTTTGATACTTTAGACTTACGGCCTTTACGAATTAATTGGTTAATTGTTGGCATGTTCTAAAGTGTCCTCCTTCCAAAAATCTGTATTTTTAAGTCCACACATCCAGGTGGTTCTTTTTTGAGTAAAAAGAAAAACCCGAATCATGGTTATTGTGCGCTTAGCCGACCAGTCAGCATGTCTGTATTCCTGATACAGGAATCTGTCTGCAAAAAGCACCTTTACTAGACTATCATGACATCCCGAAGTTGTCAATAAATGTTGCAGAAAAATAGTTTGCGAGCGTTTTACGTAACTACTCATATGAAAGGTGGTTTTATCATGTTAACCCTGTTCCATTTCATACTCGGTCTGTGCTTAGGGTCGTTTATCGTCTGCACCGCCGAACGACTATCCAGTAATCAACCCGTCTGGGGGACGCAACGTTCGATTTGCCCTAATTGTCGACACCAGTTGCGTGCTTGGCAACTCATCCCACTACTAGGCGTTCTCTTGCAACGCGGACGTTGCCACGACTGCCAGCAGCCGATTCCACTACAATCTAGTCTAGTTGAAGGGTTGTGTGGCGTCTTGGTTGCGACGAGCACCGGCCCACTCACGACTGCACTGCCCCTTATTATCGGCTACCTAGTCTTAATTTTCAATAGCCTGACTGATTACCTGAACTACAATGTCTATCCATTGACGCTCATTACACCAGCAGTGCTGGGTCTCTGGCAACAACGCCCCAACCTCGATATCGGCTTTTATATTTTGCTCGTGCTGATCGTCACACTCTACCTGCTCGCTCGCTTAACGCCGACATTTGGATTGGGAGACGTTGATGTCTTATTGATGTTAGGTTGCCTAGCCACGGCGAACGCGATTCTCACCAGTTTGGCCTTAGCTTCAACTGCTGCCCTTGTCTTTTTTATTCTCGGTTCATCTAAGCGACGCCTGCCGTTCGTTCCGTTTATCAGCTGGGGCTTTATTCTGGTGACACAACTGGTCGGTCCAACTTAAACCTGAAACCCATCTGGTGATTACTGCGGTATGTGTGTCGCTTGAAATGCATACCAATTAGTCAAAACGCCTCACACAATTAGTGACACCAAATCACTTATGGCTCGACAGTCACTGCAGGTTCTTGTCCGATTTCCGCGATTAATCAGCTGATAACACTGAAACGTGCTCGACGGCGATCTGACCTCACGTGGAAAATTGTCGCATTCCAAAACCAGCTGTAGCCATCAATCGACACCAGCACCGCAACCCAGCACGCCCCATAATTTAGCCCAAACAAAAAGGACGACCATCACGGCCGCCCTTTTCGGGAACAGCTAGCAATTACTTGCTAGCATCCTGTTCTTGCATTTGTTTTTCAAGATCACTGATTGAGTAAACCCCATCAGCAACGTTGCCAACTTCCTTAGGTTTGATATGACGGTAAACCGGCATACCAGTACCAGCAGGAATAATCTTACCGATGATAACATTTTCTTTCAGACCGATCAGTGGATCGTTCTTACCACGAATAGCAGCATCAGTTAAGACACGCGTCGTTTCCTGGAATGAAGCAGCTGACAAGAAACTGTTCGTTTCAAGAGCGGCCTTGGTAATCCCAAGAATAACTGGCCGTGACGTTGCAGGAATACCACCGGCAATCAAGGTCTTGTAGTTCTCATCCTTGAAGTCTGCAATATCCATCAACGTACCAGGCAAGACGTCGGTATCGCCCGGATCCATGACCCGAACTTTACGTAACATTTGCCGAATCATGATTTCAACGTGCTTATCACCGATTTCAACCCCTTGCATCCGGTAAACCTTTTGAACTTCACGGAGCAAGTAGTTTTCAGTTGATAAGACATCACGCACTTGAATTAATTGCTTAGGATCAATTGACCCAATGTTCAACGGTGCACCACGGTGAATAAAGTCGCCTTCACTAACCGCCATCCGTGCAGTTAACGGCAACGTGTAAGTCCGAGTATCGGTTTCACCCTTAACTGTGACTTCCTTGGTCCGTTCCGCTGGGTTTTCTTCAATCAATTCAACTGTCCCAGTAACTTCTGAGATTTCGGCACGCCCTTTAGGATTCCGTGATTCCACAATTTCTTGCACACGAGGCAACCCTTGGGTAATATCGTCCCCGGCAACACCACCGGTATGGAAGTTCCGCATGGTCAATTGAGTACCAGGTTCACCGATAGACTGTGCGGCAACTGTCCCAACAGCTTCACCGACTTCAACTTCATCACCAGTAGCCATGTTACGGCCGTAGCAATGTTCACAAACCCCGTGCTTCGTGTTGCAAGTAAATGCAGAACGGATCGTAACTTCCGTAACACCAGCATCAACGATTTTATGAGCTAAGTCTTCATCGATCAAGACGTTGTTACCAACAATTTCATCATGTGTTTCAGGATTGAAGACCGTCTTCATCGTGTAACGACCTAAAATCCGGTCATACAATGGTTCGATGACTTCGTTACCTTCCATGATTGCGTGAATCCGCAAACCACGGTCAGTACCACAATCCTTTTCACGAACGATAACATCTTGGGCCACATCAACCAGACGCCGAGTCAGGTAACCTGAGTTGGCAGTCTTCAAGGCCGTATCGGTCATCCCTTTACGAGCACCGTGGGTTGAAATGAACATTTCCAAGACAGACAAACCTTCACGGAAGTTAGAAAGGATTGGCAATTCCATGATCTTACCGTTAGGGGCAGCCATCAAACCACGCATCCCAGCCAACTGAGTAAAGTTTGAAATGTTACCACGCGCACCGGAATCACTCATCATGAAGATTGGGTTATCCGCGTTGAAACTTTCAATCAGTTTTTGTTGGATTTGGTCCTTAGCGTCGTTCCAGACACCAATGACCCGTTCATAACGTTCGTCGTCAGTAATTAAACCACGACGGAACTGCTTGGAAATCGTATTAACTTGCTTATGGGCTTCAGCGACGATTTCTGGCTTTTCTGGTAAACCAGTAATGTCGGCAACCCCAACCGTCAAACCAGACTTAGTTGAAATGTTGTAACCTAAGTCCTTCATCCGGTCAAGCAAGAGTGACGTTGCAGTCACATGATATTGCTTGTAAACTTCGGCGATAATGTCAGCCAAGAAGCCCTTCTTGAATGGTGGAATAATTTCCTGCGCATCCAAGAATTGATGAATATCTTCACCAGGCTTCAAGAAGTACTTGTCAGGTGTACCAGCAATCAAGTTATCATTGGTTGGTTCGTTCAAGTAAGGGAACTTACCAGGCAAGATATCGTTGAAGATGGCTTTCCCAACTGTCGTCACTAAGACGGCTTGCTTCTGTTCGTCGGTAAATGGCTTGTCAGGCATTGATGAAACTTGAATTCCGACCCGGCTGTGTAAGTGCACATAACCAGATTGGTAAGCCTTTTGCGCTTCGTTCAAGTCTTTGAAAATCATGCCTTCGCCTTCACGACCGATTTCTTCAGTCGTCAAGTAGTAGTTACCGATAACCATATCTTGTGATGGCGTAACAACGGGCTTCCCGTCCTTAGGTGCCAAAATATGGTGGGCAGCTAACATTAAGAGCCGTGCTTCAGCTTGAGCTTCGTCTGAAAGCGGCACGTGAATGGCCATTTGGTCACCATCAAAATCGGCGTTGTAGGCTTCACAAGCTAATGGGTGTAACCGCATCGCTTTACCACTAACTAAGACGGGTTCAAACGCTTGAATCCCTAAACGGTGAAGCGTAGGGGCCCGGTTCAACAGTACCGGATGCTCCTTGATAACGTCTTCCAACACGCCCCAGACATCGTCGTCAGCATGTTCGATCTTACGCTTAGCGTTCTTAATGTTAGAAGCTAATTCACGTTTAACCAATTCTTTCATAATGAACGGTTTGAACAATTCCAACGCCATTTGACGTGGTAAGCCCATTTGGTTCATCTTCAAGAAAGGCCCAACATCGATAACCGAACGACCAGAGTAGTCGACACGCTTACCAAGTAAGTTTTGACGGAACCGCCCTTGCTTCCCTTTCAACATGTGTGAAAGAGACTTCAATGGCCGGTTACCAGGACCAGCAACTGGACGGCCACGACGACCGTTATCGATCAACGCATCAACGGCTTCTTGTAACATCCGCTTTTCGTTTTGCACGATAATCCCAGGTGCATTTAAGTCCAACAGGCGCTTCAACCGGTTGTTACGGTTGATGACCCGCCGGTACAAGTCGTTCAAGTCAGAAGTGGCGAAACGGCCACCTTCCAATTGAACCATTGGCCGCAAGTCCGGTGGAATGACCGGAATTGCATCCATTACCATCCAAGCAGGTTCGTTACCAGATGTCACGAACGCCTCGATGATATCAAGCCGACGAACGGCACGTGTCCGTTTTTGACCAGAAGCATCCTTCAAAGTTTCCTTCAAATCACGGGCTTCTTTTTCAAGATCCACGTCATTGAGTAACCGTTTGATAGCTTCAGCACCCATGGCAGCTTCAAATTCGTTGCCATATTGGGCCTTCTTCTCACGGTATTCACGTTCAGAAAGCAATTGCTTCTTTTCAAGTGGCGTGTTACCAGATTCGATAACGACGTATGAAGCGAAGTAAATGATTTCTTCAAGTGCACGGGGACTCATGTCCAAGACTAAGCCCATCCGGCTAGGAATTCCTTTAAAGTACCAGATGTGTGTCACTGGTGCGGCAAGTTCGATATGACCCATCCGTTCACGACGGACTTTACTACGTGTCACTTCGACACCACAACGGTCACAGACAATACCCTTATAACGGATCCGTTTGTATTTACCACAAGCACATTCCCAATCCTTAGTAGGACCGAAAATCCGTTCGTCAAACAGACCGTCTTTTTCAGGTTTCAATGTCCGGTAGTTAATGGTTTCTGGCTTTTTGACTTCGCCATATGACCAGCTGCGGATCTTGTCTGGTGATGCCAGACCGATCTGCATGCTTTCAAACTTGTTGACATCGATCAAAGGACCGACCTCCCTTTTTATTGATTATCTTGCTGAGCGTTGGTTGTTTCGGAAGGCTTTGCGGCTGCGTCAGCTTTCGCCTTTTCAGCGGCCTTCTCATCTTGTTGTTGTTTAAACTTGCTAAGGGCATCAACGTTAACGACATCATCGTCATCGTCGTCCATGTCACGTAGCTCGATTTCTTTATCGTTCGAATCTAAGACCTTCATGTCCAGACCAAGTGCTTGTAATTCCTTGACCAACACACGGAATGATTCCGGTACGCCTGGCTTAGGAATTGGTTCGCCCTTAACGATGGCTTCATAGGTCTTAACCCGACCAACCACGTCATCTGACTTGTAAGTCAAGATTTCTTGCAAGGTGTATGCAGCACCATAAGCTTCCAAGGCCCAAACTTCCATTTCACCAAACCGTTGGCCCCCAAATTGCGCTTTCCCACCAAGTGGTTGTTGCGTAACCAGAGAGTAAGGTCCGATTGAACGAGCATGGATCTTATCGTCAACCATGTGACTAAGCTTCATATAGTGCATGACCCCAACAGCGACCCGCTTATCAAACGGTTCACCAGTCCGACCATCATAAACGATCGACTTGGCGTCTGAATCAACACCGGCTTCACGAACAGCGTCCCAGATATCTTTATCTTGAGCACCATCAAAAACAGGCGTTGCCATGTGGATCCCTAATTTACGAGCAGCCATTCCCAAATGCAATTCGAGCACTTGCCCGATGTTCATACGGGAAGGCACACCCATGGGACTCAGCATGATATCGATTGGGGTACCATCTGGCATGTACGGCATGTCTTCTTCAGGAACCACGATTGAAACGGTCCCTTTGTTCCCATGCCGGCCGGCCATCTTGTCACCAACTTGGATCTTCCGCTTTTGCGCGATGTAGACCCGAACCATCATGTTAACACCAGGTGATAATTCATCCCCGTTTTCACGAGTAAAGATCTTAACATCCTGGATGATACCGCCGCCACCATGAGGAACCCGCAATGACGTATCACGAACTTCACGCGCCTTTTCACCAAAGATGGCGTGTAGGAGCCGTTCTTCAGCTGATAATTCAGTAACCCCTTTTGGCGTTACCTTACCAACTAAGATGTCGCCGTCTTTAACTTCGGCACCAATCCGGATAATCCCATCTTCGTCGAGGTTCTTCAAAGCGTCTTCCCCAACGTTAGGAATTTCACGGGTCATTTCTTCAGGTCCAAGCTTCGTGTCACGCGCTTCTGATTCATATTCTTCAATATGGATCGACGTGTAAACATCTTCACGGACCAACCGTTCGTTAATGATGATGGCATCTTCGAAGTTGTAACCGTTCCAAGTCATGAAGGCAACTAATGGGTTTTGTCCAAGGGCAAGTTCCCCGCCTTCCATTGCTGGACCATCGGCTAAGACTTCATCGTTATCCACGTGGTCTCCAACCTTAACGATTGGACGTTGGTTGTAGTTCTTACCACCGTTTGAACGACGGAACTTCATTAACTTGTAAGTGTCTAATGAACCATCGTCACGACGAACACGAACTTCACGTGCATCGACATATTCAACGGTCCCTTCATGACGACAAATCAACGCGATCCCGGAGTCATGGGCGGCCTTGTATTCAATCCCAGTCCCAATCAATGGGGCGTGTGGATCAAGCAATGGCACAGCTTGCCGTTGCATGTTGGCACCCATCAAGGCCCGGTTCGAGTCATCGTTTTCCAAGAATGGAATACATGCCGTTGCGACGGCAACCACTTGTTTAGGCGAAACGTCCATGTAATCGACATTTTCGATTGGCGTTTCCAAGTTTTCTTCCTTGTTACGAGCTAAAACAGTGTCTTCAACGAATGAACCATCATCGTTCAACGGTGAGTTGGCTTGTGCAATCACGAATTGGTCTTCTTCGTCGGCTGCTAGGTAGTCGATCTTGTCAGTAACCTTATGCGTCGTCCAATCAACCCGCCGGTATGGCGTTTCGATGAAGCCGTAACGGTTAACTTTAGCATATGAAGACAAACTGTTGATCAACCCAATGTTCGGGCCTTCAGGCGTTTCGATTGGGCACATCCGACCGTAGTGGGTATAGTGCACGTCACGAACTTCATAACCGGCACGATCACGAGTCAAACCACCAGGTCCTAAGGCTGATAAACGCCGCTTATGCGTTAATTCACCTAATGGGTTGGTTTGGTCCATGAATTGTGACAATTGTGATGACCCAAAGAATTCCTTGATTGAGGCCACAACTGGACGAATGTTGATCAATTGTTGTGGTGTTACCGTAGCAGCATCTTGAATTGACATCCGTTCACGAACAACCCGTTCCATCCGGGATAACCCGATCCGGAATTGGTTTTGTAATAATTCACCCACGGAACGAATCCGCCGGTTACCCAAGTGATCAATATCATCAGTTGAGCCAAGACCTTCTTGCAAGTTGTAGAAGTAGTTAATAGAAGCAATGATATCAGCAGGCAAAATATGCTTGAACTTCAAATCAATGTTGCCATTACCAATCACATTAACGACCTTTTCAGGATCGTTTTGTGAATAAACTTTAACCACTTGTAAGACCATTGGGTTAGTAACAACCGCTTCATCAGATGGTGTGTAAGTAACCGTCTTGAAGTCGTCACGTTCCAAGTATGGTGCTAACTTTGCCATGACGTTCTTGTCAATGACCGTATCCTTTTGCGCGATAACTTCACCAGTATCTGGGTCAGCCAACGTTTCAGCTAAGGTTTGGTCCATCAAACGCGTCTTCATGCTTAACTTCTTGTTGACCTTGTAACGACCAACAGGTGCGAAGTCATAACGCTTTGGATCAAAGAACCGCGCCGTTAACAAACTCCGTGAACTGTCAGCGGTCTTAGGTTCACCAGGACGTAGCCGTTCGTAGATGTCCTTCAAAGATTCTTCGACCCGTGAGTCGTCAGTATTCTTATGAACATCTTTTTCCAACGTTAACATCAAACTGTCAGTTTCACCTAACATGTCAATGATGTCATCATCTGAGCCATAACCTAAAGCCCGTACTAATTCAGTCAATGGAATCTTCCGTGTCCGGTCGATTCGAACGTACGAAACATTCTTAGCGTCAGTTTCAAGTTCTAACCAAGCGCCTCGGTTAGGAATAACCGTGGTCCCATAGCTAGGACGCCCATTCTTATCTAATTCTTCATTAAAGTAAACGCCGGGTGAACGAACCAATTGTGAAACAATGACCCGTTCGGCACCGTTGATAATAAACGTCCCTTGTTCAGTCATTAATGGAAAATCACCGAAGAATACGTCTTGCGACTTGATTTCACCAGTTTCGTGATTAGTCAAACGTAGGGTAACGTGCAATGGTGCCGAATAGTTGGCATCATGTTCACGAGCTTCTTCGACGGTGTACTTTGGTTCTAATAATTGATAGTCGACAAATTCAAGTGAAAGTTTTCCTGCGAAATCGTCGATCGGCATAATATCTTCAAACATTTCCCGGAGACCTTCATCCAAGAACCATTGGTAGGAATCGGTCTGGATTTCGATCAAGTTAGGCAAATCAAGAACTTCCTTGATACGTGCATAACTTCTACGGGTACGGTGTTTACCGTATTTTACTAAATGTCCGGCCAAGTTGTTCACCCCTTCTTATTATTCCGGAACCCGGCCCACCTTCAGTCAAATATTACATTTGTGTTACAAATGCGTTTTTGACCGAATTTTAGGCATAAAAAAACCAAAAATAGTCGCTTAAGTTGACTATTTTTGGATTTATATTAGCGAGCCGCGCAGACAATAGATTGCGCGATTGCTCGAGTTCACGGTTACAGACAATTTATAATATACAGCCTTTTACCCAGGTTGTCAACCCAGAAACTCGTGACACTCATTGCGCATCTGGTTCAACTGCAACCCCATATAAGATCATCTTCAACAACGTTTGGACCCGGGTCCGCTCATCGGCATGCGGATCACCGATGCGATGGAACGTATTAAACAGTGGGCTCAAACTAGTGATATAAAAACTAGCGGCCATCTGCGGGGTCACACCAGCGTGCAGTTGCATAGCTGGCTGTTCAAAGACCGCTTGAATCGGTTTTACGTAGTCGGTCGCAAAGATCCCACCTAGTTCGCGTATATGGTCCCGTTTCAGAGCCTTGAAGCTGGAATGAATCAGTGTGAAGACATCGGCGGGATGCTTGTGCGTCAGTAGTAGTGACACTTCCGTCAATTGTTCGAGTGGTGACCAATCCGTGCGGGCCTGAATTTCCTCAATCCCAGCTTTAATTTCTGCGCCAACCGTTGTAATCACCGCTAGAAAAATAACTTCCTTATCTTTGAAATGGTGATACAGTGCCGGCTGAGTAATCCCAATCGCATTGGCGATGTCCCGCGTACTCGTCGCGGCGTACCCGTTCTTCAAGAACAGTTCTCGTGCCGTATCTAAAATTGCTTGGTGCGTCTTCGCCATTTGTTCGGCTCGCGTCGTCATGTCATCATCTTCTTTCATCTTTTATTTCCTATTATAATTTACACCAATCAGTAGCGAACCACCAGCCGCAAAACTCGCTGAATGCATTCGGATTGGCGTGATCGTTAATCCCGACCCACGAAGAAGTCCGATAATCCAGCGGCCATGGATAGCCATGGCTACTTCATCAGGAATTTCATCAGTCGGTGCTTTAAGTGGCCACACTCACGCGCTACGGAAATCCGGGCTGTGAAACAATTCAGGTTCCATCGCTCAAAAAAAGACGCCTGAAGCCAACCCCGGCTCCAAACGTCCACTGTATCATTCACCTATTTTGATGAGACCGTCGAACGACCGTCTGTTTTCGGTTGATTTTTAATATTAATGGTGATGGCACCTTTGCTGGCACCAATCGTGACTTGGTCATCGACCTTGATCGCACCCGTTAATAATTCTTCACTTAACCGGTCTTCAATCTCAGTTTGCAATGCCCGGCGAATTGGCCGTGCACCGTATTCAGGGTCAAACCCAGCCTTGGCAACCACATCAATGGCGGCTGGCGTGATTTTGATCTTGATACCCTGTTGCGCAACCCGGTTCACGATTTCTTGTGACATCAACTTAACGATTTCGTGTAACTCTTCCTTATTCAATGAATGGAAGACAATCGTCTCATCGATCCGGTTCAAGAATTCTGGCCGGAACGTCTGCTTCAAGGTAGCACGAATCGTCGCCGCAACTGCATTGTAATCATTAGCCTTATCAGTAGCACCGAACCCAACGGACTTTTCATCCCGCAAGGTCGTGGCCCCTAAGTTCGACGTCATGATGAGAATCGTGTTTCGGAAGTCGACTTTGCGGCCTTTCGAATCAGTCAAGTAGCCATCATCCAAGACTTGCAACAGAATGTTGAATACGTCTGGATGAGCCTTTTCAACTTCATCAAACAGCACGACTGAGTATGGCTTCTGGCGTACCTTTTCAGTTAACTGACCACCTTCATCGTAGCCGACATAGCCGGGTGCTGACCCAATCAAACGACTGGTCGAGTACCGTTCCATGTATTCAGACATATCGATCCGAATCATGTTGTCCTCTGACCCAAACATGGCTGCAGCTAAGGCCTTCGCTAATTCGGTCTTACCAACCCCAGTCGGGCCAAGGAACATGAAGGAACCAATTGGCCGGCTTGGATCTTTCAATCCACTCCGCGCCCGGCGAATGGCCCGTGCTACTGCAGAAACGGCTTCTGGTTGACCGACGACCCGTTCATGCAAAATCTTTTCCAAGTTAACTAAGCGTTCGCTTTCGGATTTTTGCAATTGGGTTAGTGGGACACCCGTCCATTCAGCAACCACTTGGGCAATATCTTCTCCGGTCACTTGTAAGTCATAGTGCGGTGTGTCGCCTTCAGTGATTTGTGCTTCTTCATCAGCTTCAATGCGATCCAAACGTTGCTTGAGTTGCATTTCCTGCTTGCGAATATCCGCGGCTTGTTCGAAGTCCTGAGCTTCAATCGCCGTTTCCTTTTCTTCACGTAACTGCGCGAGCTTGTCCTGGTTCTTGGACAACTTAGTCGGTTGATCCATCTGGTCGATGCGGACTTTCGCCGCCGCTTCATCCATCAAATCAATCGCCTTATCTGGTAAGAACCGATCACTGATGTAGCGACTGGACAACTTCACCGCTTGATTGACGGCTTCATCAGTAATTGTCACGTGATGATGTTCTTCATACCGTGGCCGCAAGCCATCGAGAATCTCAACCGCTTCATCTTCAGTCGGTTCATTGACCATGACCGTGGCAAACCGCCGTTCAAGTGCGGCATCGGATTCAATGTACTTTTGATATTCGTTTAAGGTCGTCGCCCCAATGGTTTGGAGTTCGCCTCGTGCTAATGCTGGCTTCAAAATGTTAGAAGCATCAATGGCCCCTTCAGCACCACCGGCACCAATCAAGGTATGCAATTCATCGATGAATAAGATGACATGCCCATCGTTGTAGATTTCGTCGATCACTTTCTTTAAGCGGTCTTCAAATTCACCACGATACTTGGTTCCGGCAACTAGTGAGCCCATATCAAGCATCATCAGCCGTTTGTCAGCCATGTCATTCGGTACGTCGCCAGCAACGATCTTTTGTGCCAGCCCTTCAGCGATCGCCGTCTTACCAACGCCGGGTTCACCAATCAAGACTGGATTGTTTTTCGTCCGCCGTGACAAGATTTGAATGACCCGCTTAACTTCTTTGGAACGGCCCACAACTGGATCCATTTCCTGTTCACTCGCCAGCTGCGTCAAATCACGCGCCAAGGAGTCCAAGGTCGGTGTGCCTTCCGTCTTCTTACCACCACGGTTAGCCGCACTGCCCTTACGCTTACTCATCGCATCACTGACACCAAGTTTACGCAAAACAACTTTGCGTGTTTGACTCAAATCTAAGTTCAAATTCATCAAAATACGCGAGGAGAGGATACTTTCATCAGAGAGCATCGCTAACAAGAAGTGTTCAGTCCCAATCTTGTTGGCGCCAAGCCGTTTGGCCTCATCACCAGCAACGGATAAAATCTCCTTAGCCTTTGGTGAATATGGCAAATACGTATCTTTGCCAATATTGCTCAACGTCCCGTAGCCAGTGAACCGTTCAATTTCTTCACGGATGTCATCTTCGCTCACAGCGTACTGTTGCAAGACTTTATTAGCAATACCGTTCTTTTCGATGGCTAGTGCTAATAACAAATGTTCCGTACCGACTGCCTGATGCTTAAAATATTTGGCCTGTTCCTGTGCTAGTACTAGCACACTTTTGGCACTAGGTGTAAATAAGTTATCCATTGCGATTCCTCGCTTTCTTTAGCTTTCGTAACGCAAGTGGTTCAAAATCCCGATAATTATTCGAGCCCGGAGACTATTTTCAAGGTCTCGGTCCGTCAGTCCTAACGTGTCGTGATCGATTGCCACTAATATCAACTGCGCTTCCCTACGATTTAAAACGTCGTCCTCATACAGACTCTGAACAACTGCGTAGGCATCCCGTTGTGTGATGGAATCGCCGATCACTTGAATGAGGGCATCCAACACATCAGCATCATCGACCAAATTAACCTTTTCAATGCGAATATAACCGCCACCGCCACGCTTACTTTCAACTAAGTAACCATTTTGGATCGTAAACCGCGTTTTAATCACATAATTAATCTGTGAGGGTACCACGTTGAAAAGGTCGGCAATTTCTGAACGCCGAATTTCAACATGCTCCGAGTCCGCCAAAATACTTTTTAAATACTTTTCAATAATATCCGAGATATTTTGACTTTGCATGTGCTTCACCCTTTTCATTATCTTTGACTAATATTGACTTTTATTATACGAGGATAATGGAAAAAAGCAAAGAATTTCACCCAACTGGCGACCCAGCATGTGCTTAACGGTTGTTACAGCATAGCACGCCAAGCACTTGCTTTCAATTGATTGGACCGGATTTTCGACCCTGATTCGTTAACTTTGTTAGGCCTTCATATTCATTCAACTACCTATTTAAAATATGTCAAGTGTTGGCGTCTGAATTTGGTCAACTTTGTCTGGGACTCGTCGTTTATCCAACAGCTTGAGTTTCTATACTACAGGTTGTCCGCCTGAATTTCGACTAATACGCCACTTGTTTATTTACGACCGGCCACGCTTAACGTCATTTTGAACAGATACTTCATATATAGATTGTTCGTCATGAATTATGATTTAAACGTGCTATTCTCTAAATTCAGGAGCTGCCAGCTGAGACCCGCTGGGAACAAGTACGAGTTGGCGTAAATTTGCAGAATCGTGTGCGTCCTACACCGGCTTACAGGCATTTCTGACAATACTGGAACGTGGTGGACACAGATTTAAGCCGAAAAACCACGTCTTAAATACTGGTCTTCCACTAACCAAGCCAAGAACGCTTGCTAAGTGGAATTTCACCACTGAGCATTGTCAGAAACACCTTCCAGCCTGGATATGATTCGAAAGGCGGACGTGGGCGGGCCCAACTTTTTTGTTAGATTAGTTGTTGGTTCCTTAGTATACAGGAATGTTGAAATAAACTGTCAGACTGGTTCTAACAATAACCAAGCATCCTGACCCATGATTTAAGACTTCGAACACGCGGTTTCACTGAGATTGTCAAAACTTCCTCTAATCACCCGGGATAGCAAAGTCTTGAATTATAAGTGAAGACAATTTATTCGACTAAACGCAAGACTAGCTGACATTGAGATTCGTGAATCGCATTCAGGTAATCTTTTCAGTAACTAGATGCCATAATTCAGCATTGATCCCGTTTGAGAGCTTGCCTGAAGGACCAGAAACCTAATATTCAGTGGTCAATTGTACCTAGATAGGTGGCCGTTCATCTGCCATTCGAGCGGGTTCCCGACTGTAGGGGCTGGCTGACAATGCTCAAGGGCGAAATTCTTCTTGTCCGGGTGAATTTCCCGGGCTAGAAGAAGACTCGTATTTGAAATTGCGCAGTGGGTTTCTGCGTGAGTTCAAATCGATGTCCGCCCTGTTCCAGCGTTGTCAGCCGGCCCCGGAGGTCGGAATAGAACGCGTCTCGGCAGACGAACAGTAAACCGACCAACAGGCACGTTTAAATCATCTTTAATGCCAAATAATTAACGCAAGGCGCACTACTGGTGAATCTCATCAATTCATTGGGCGGAGCCAACTCGAAAAAGGCATTTCAAAATGATGGGGCGATCACACCTCAGCACCAGTCACAACACAGCAGTACACCACACGTCAAAAGTGGCCATAAAAAAATCCAGTCAAATGACTGGATTAGTTGGTTTAACCGTAATCGGGAAAACAGGATTTGAACCTGCGACCCCTACGTCCCGAACGTAGTGCTCTACCAAGCTGAGCTACTTCCCGAGAAAATTAAATAAAAAGCCTTAGTAATCACTAAGACTGTGTTAAACGATCGGGAAAACAGGATTCGAACCTGCGACCCCCTGGTCCCAAACCAGGTGCTCTACCAAGCTGAGCTATTTCCCGATACTAATGCACCCAGTAGGAGTCGAACCTACAACCTTCTGATTCGTAGTCAGACACTCTATCCAATTGCGCTATGGGTGCTTATTTAAAATGCCGAGGACCGGGATCGAACCGGTACGGTTATCACTAACCGCAGGATTTTAAGTCCTGTGCGTCTGCCAATTCCGCCACCCCGGCAAATTAAAAGCGGAAGACGGGATTCGAACCCGCGACCCCCACCATGGCAAGGTGATGTTCTACCACTGAACTACTTCCGCATAATAAAGCTATTCAATTGTAAATGCCGACTAGAGGATTCGAACCTCCGACCTCCTCATTACTAGTGAGATGCTCTGCCAACTGAGCTAAGTCGGCATGTGCGGGTGAAGGGATTTGAACCCCCACGTCGTAAGACACTAGAACCTAAATCTAGCGCGTCTGCCAGTTCCGCCACACCCGCATGATATTAACCATGCCCGTTGCCGGTCTAACAGTTCTTACTGGTATGCCTTGACAACTATTTAACTTTATCATCTTGTTGAATAGTTGTCAACAACTTTTTCAATTAATTGGATAAATATACTTTTTTAATGGATAAACAAGTTCTATTTTTCCGACAAGAAATATTATAGCACGGTAGCCTAAAATAGCAAACCCTATTTTCAAAAAAATTCTATTTAATTTCAAAAAAGCCACTGAAACCGCCTTTTGACGGCTGAAATTCGGCTGTAAATCTCCATTAAAAACTAACCTTTATCTTCCATAAAGCCTGCTTTCCACCAATTTCACTGCTGATACGCGTTAATTTTATACTCATAAATTATGCAAAAACGCGGAGCCGCATCACTGCGAATCCGCGTTTGACTAAATCATCAGTTCGATTTAACCTTGTTTTTCGATTTTAGTCTTGCCGTGCATGTAAGGCACTAAGACATCTGGAATCGTGACCGTGCCATCTTCATTTTGATAGTTTTCCAAAATAGCTGCAACGGTCCGACCGACTGCTAAGCCACTCCCATTCAACGTGTGGACGAATTGGAGTTTACCATCATCGTCGCGATACTGGATGTGTGCGCGCCGTGCTTGGAAATCAGTACAGTTTGAACAACTTGAAATTTCACGGTACTTGTTTTGTTCTGGGAACCATACTTCTAGGTCATGCGTCATGGCAGCGGTGAAACTCATATCACCAGTCGTCAACGTAATCACGTGATATGGCAAGCCGAGCTTCTTCAATAATGATTCGGCATTATTGGTCAGCTTTTCAAGTTCATCCCATGAATCTTCAGGCTTCGTAAACTTGACCATTTCAACCTTATTGAATTGGTGTAAACGAATCAAACCCTTGGTATCGCGACCGGCACTACCAGCTTCTTCCCGGAATGCTGGTGATAACGCCGTGAAATAGACGGGTAATTTTTCTGCCGGAATAACTTCATCGCGGTAGTAGTTTACCAATGGGACTTCAGCAGTTGGGATCAACGTTAAATCTTGCGTTGTGATCCGGAAGGCGTCTTCCTTAAACTTAGGGAATTGACCAGTCCCGTACATTGATTCATCCGTCACCATGTATGGTGGTAAGACTTCGGTATAGCCTTCTGCTTCATGTTGGTCCAAGAAGAAGTTGTAGACGGCCCGTTCAAGTTTGGCCCCATCACCAATGTAGTATAAGAACCGACTTCCTGAGACTTTGGCGCCCCGTTCGAAGTCCAAGATACCTAAATCTTCACCGATGTCCCAGTGGGCTTTTGGTGTGAAGTCGAACTTCCGTGGCGTCCCGATCCGACGTAATTCAACCGCGTCTTCTTCCTTCAAGCTGACCAGCACGTCTGGATGAGGCACGTTTGGTAAATGAGCTGCCATGTCTTGGACTTGCGCGTCGATCGTCCGGCGTTGTTCATCCAAGTCTTTAACATCCGCACTAACCTTTTGCATTTCAGCAATTTCAGCACTGGCATCTTCTTTATTGCGCTTCTTTTCTGAAATCTCACCTGAGACCTTGTTCCGAGTAGACTTGAGTTGTTCACTCTTCGCAATCAATTCACGGCGTTGTTCGTCCGCAGCTAACAAGTCATCGATATCACTAGCAGCAACGCCCCGATGACCAAGTTGTTCTTTGACAAAATCGGCATTTTGCCGAATCATTTTAACATCTAACATAACGACGTCTCCTTTGTAGAAATTAGTTGTAAATAAAAACAGTCTCTCCTCCCATATTGGGACGAAGAGACTGCGATTCGCGGTACCACCCAAGTTCAGGATTATTTGTTAATCCCACCCTTAAACGGATAACGGCCGTGCCGTGCAGTATTACCTGCCCACATTGTCGCGCCGGAGTTTCGACTGCCGGTTCACACCACCCACCGGTTCTCTGAACGTCTACTTAAAACGCGCCGTGTTTACTATTCACTGTCTACTATAAATCATTGATGTCCAAAAGGCAACTAGCCGAGACTCTTAACCTTTTCATCAATCAAGCGAATGACTTCCTGACGAGCACTCGGGTCCGCAACGAAATCTAATTGGTCGCCATCGATTTGCATCTTAGGGCTGTGGTCATAGTTAGCGTACCAGTCCGTATACCGTTCGTTCAACGTTTGATAGTATTGGTATAGGTCTGGATCTTGGTCGATTTGTTCATATGAGCGGCCCCGCTTTTGAATTCGCTTGAGCATCGTATCGAACGAAATATTGATGTGAATCAACAAGTCTGGGCTCTTCTGATGCTCAGCTTCAGGCAATTCTTGCATCATGTTATTCAATAGCGAGTCGTAAATGTCAACTTCGGTGTTGGTCGCCCGTCCCAAATCCCCGTTTAAATGGAACAATAATGAATCTTCGAAGATTGAGCGGTCCAAGACGTCCAAGTCGTTGGCAAACGCTGATTTGATACTATCCAACCGTTTATTTAAAAAGTAGATTTGTAATAAGAACGCATACTTCTTAGGGTCCTTATAAAATAACGGCAAAATGGGATTATCATCAACTGATTCGTAAAACGCTTTGGAGCCGAAATGTTGGGCTACTAATTGCGTTAAACTCGTCTTGCCGGCACCGATTGTTCCTGACATTACAAGCATGGGGCGTCTCTCCTTTTAGTCACGTCAAAATTTTGATTATCTTTAAAAGCAACACTACATATTGTACGCACCCAAGTCCTAAAATGCAATATCTGGTGAGTCAATTCCATAAAAAACTTAGTTTGGCTTAATTTGTCTTGAGTGCATGATTAAAGCGTGCTGGTTTTCAAGGTCAAAAGCGGCCGTTCCGCCACCATGCGATTGGCTTCCTGGCTGTAGCGACCGACAAGCACAAGCCAAACAGCTATCACGTTTTAATTTCATGCTAGATGATGACTAGCGTAATTCGTAACTTCATGCCCACTAAAAAAGGCATCCCCCAGATTGGAGACACCTACTCAATTTGCTGATCAAGAACATCCGCGACTTAGGGGCGTAACCCCGTTTATATCGCGTCAGTCATGTTCCTAAGCTAAGTATTACTTAGCCGCCTTTTCACGTGCCTTTAACAGGCTCACGTATTGTTCCAAGGTCAGGTTGTGCTTGGTCATGAATTGGGCACTCTTTTTGCCGACGTAGCGGAAATGCCATGATTCATAATCAATCCCCGTTGACTTGGTCCCGCTCTTCGTAAAGCGTAGTACGAAACCGTAGTCTGGGGCGTGCTTGATTAACCATTGTTGCCCTTTGTTCTTGTCTGATGAAGAGAGCAACTGATTGCCATGCGTGTTATACCAATGCGTGTTCATGATATCCGCAGCTAAGCCAGTCTCATGCTCACTACCACGTGGTACCGCCACGTATTCTTTCGTCAGCTTCAAGGCTTCTTTGGCCGACTTGCCCTCGTTCTCATAGGTTTGAATCGATTGACTCCAAACCTCTTTTTGATAGGCAACGGACCGGTAACCAGAAACGATGGTTGCCGGGTACCCGGCCTTCTTAGCGCCAGCCATGAAAGCTTCCAGTGGCTTGACGATTGACGTCCGGACATCGATTCCATTGACACTCGACTTACTGAAACTCATTTCTGAGCGCTTGTTCCACTTGTTGACGACGACCAGATCAGCATCCGTCGACTTGACGCCCTTTGGCAATTCACTGATCAGTCGTTGCCGTTTGGTCTGCGTCTTGGTCGTTTTCGCCGAACTGCTTGATGATTTTGACACACTCGACTGGCTGTTAGCGCCACAACCACTCAAGACGCCGACTAACGTTACTAATGCTAAACCTCTTACTAAATTACGCTTCCACATTTCTCTCGCTGCCTTTCTCTGTCCTAGCTTAGCATAGGGGACGGATTTAAAACTTGTTTTCCAGTCGATATTTGATAATTTTTAATGATTTTTTCATTTAACCATTCATCAGCACTCGCACAGTCATAGCTGAGTTGATTGCTAGCTGACTCCCCGTTTAAAAAAATGCACCTAACTCCAACTGCGAGTTAAGCACATTCTAAATACGAGTTAATCTTTACCATGATGATGGCGGGTTAAGTCAACCTTATCCAACGGAATCATCTTGGTATGATAACGAATCTTGTAGTAGACATATAACACAATAAATAATGGGATACTCATGTAAGTGACCCCGATGGCTTGCCAGTCCAGTGTCGCAAACGAATGCAAGTCTTGGCCAATAATGACGACCAAGCAGAGGATAAATGCGAACCATGGCCCAAATGGGAACCACTTAGCATGGTAACGCAACTCACTGAGCTGATGGCCCTGCTTGACAAACGCCCGCCGGAACCGCAAATGTGAGATGGCGATTCCTAGCCAAGCGATGAAGCCGGTCAATCCACTTGCGGACACCAAGAAGATGTAGATTCGTTGACCGAACAGGCTCGATAGGAACGTCAAGAGACCAATGACCGTGGTTCCTAATAATGCCATGATGGGAATCCCACGCCGGTTGACCCGACCAAACGTCTTTGGCGCGTAGCCTTGTAATGACAAGGAGTACAGCATCCGCGTCGACGCATACATCCCTGAATTGGCCGCTGACAAGACGGAGGTCAAAATCACCGCGTTCATGACACTGGCAGCCGCTGCCAACCCGGCCCGTTTGAAGACTAAGGTAAACGGACTGATCGCAATATCACTCGCTGATGAACCCAGCAAGTCCTTAGACGTATAAGGAATAATGGCCGCAATCACAAAGATGGCCAAAATGTAGAACAATAAGATTCGCCAGAAGACTTGTTTGATGGCCTTCGGAATACTTTTCTCCGGCGTTGCGGATTCGCCCGCGGTAATCCCAATCAATTCCGTCCCCTGGAATGAAAAACCAGCGACAACAAATACGCTGAGGATCGTCGGAATTCCACCCACGAATGGCGCCTTTTTATACGAGAAGTTGCTGAGGCCCGTTGCGTGACCACCCATGATGCCGACGATCGTCAACACCCCGATGACCAAGAAGACCAGGACCGTCACGACTTTGATCAGTGAAAGCCAGTATTCCGTCTCGCCAAACGACCGCACCGACAAAGCGTTGATCGTAAAAATCAAGACTAAGGCAATCAGACTGAAGACCCAGCCGGGCACGGTCGGCAACCAGAATTGCATGACGATTGCCGCCGTACTGATATCGACCGCCAGCGTAATCGCCCAGTTGAACCAATAATTCCAGCCCATCGCAAATCCCAGCGCTGGGTCGACAAACTTGGTTGCATACGTTGAGAACGACCCGGCGACTGGCAAGTACGTTGCCATCTCACCCAGACTCGTCATTAAAAAGTAGACCATGATACCGATGCCGACGTACGCCAGTAGCGCCCCGCCTGGCCCGGCCGTTGAAATTGCAGAACCAGATGCCACAAACAGGCCAGTCCCGATACTACCACCTAGTGCAATCATGGATAAGTGCCGGGTCTTTAAGGACCGGTGCACATCCTGATGTTGTTCTTCTGCCATTGCAGAACCTCCAAAAATCGATTTATATCTAAAAGTGTTCACACCGATTCAGGTTTAGCACAACCAAAATAAAAAGCCTTCTTGCAACGCGAAAACGTGCGCAAAAAGACTTTAATCAGATTGATTGACATAATTGCTGATTTCATCGTCGATAGCGCCCCGCAACTATTCTAGCTGCGACAGTCCTTGATTTATTCAACCAAGGCCCAACAGATGAATCGGTCATAGATTCATCTATTTCGGCGGTTGCCCCGTTCACTGACCTTCACTAGTGATGACCCACTTCTAGTCAGTTACTATTGTTAACCGCGTCCTCTTCTTTCGATATACTCAACCATTATATCCGACCAGTCCTCATTTGACAACCTGTCTTAATCGTTAATTTTAATAAAATTGATCTGGCAACATCGTCTTACCTAAAGCCTTGTTGTCAGAGTAGTCGATTGGAATGTCCACAACGACTGGACCATCCGTGGCAAAAGCTTGATCGAGCACCTTTTCTAGGTCAGCAGGTTGGTTGACCCGTAAACCGGTGGCACCAAAGCTTTCAGCATACTTGACAAAGTCGACTGGGCCAAAGTGCACGGCCGCATCTTCACCGTACTTCATCTCTTCTTGGAACTTCACCATGTCGTAGGTACCATCGTTCCAAATCAAGTGCACGATATTCTGCTTCAAGCGCACGGCCGTTTCAAGTTCCTGAGCGGAGAACAAAAAGCCCCCATCACCCGAAACGGAAACAATCTGGGTGTTTGGCCGAACTAGCGCTGCGGCAATCGCCCATGGTAGGGCGACACCCAAAGTCTGCATCCCGTTACTGAACAGTAAGTGGCGTGGTTCATAGCTCCGGAAATGCCGCGCCATCCAAATGTAGTGGCTCCCGACATCAACAGTGACCGTCATCTCATCGCTGACCCGTTGTTGCAAAGCTGCGATGACTGATAGCGGATGATTTAGCTTAGACTGCTTATCAATATTAGGTACAAAGTCCCGCGTTTGCAGGCGTTCTTGTAATTCACTCAAATATGATTGAGCATCATCACTGATGTTATAACCCTTCATGTATGGTAACAAGAAGTCTAAGGTCTGCGCGATGTCTCCAATCAATTCCGTCTCTGGTTGGAAGTTATGATCAAGTTCCGCGCGCATGGCGTCAATCACCACGATGCGGGCCTTACCTTCTGCATTCCAGTTACGTGGTTCATATTCGATTGGGTCATAACCCACCGCAATGACCAAGTCAGACTTCTTCAATAACATGTCCCCTGGTTGGTTCCGGAATAACCCGACCCGACCAAAGAAATGGTTGGCTTCCAAATCACGTGAAATCACACCGGCTGCTTGGAACGTTTCGACAACTGGTAAGTTTGCGGCCGTCACGAGGTTGCGAATCGCTTTAGTGACTTCTGGTGAGGAAGCACGCATCCCAACTAATAAGACGGGTAACTTGGCTGCTTTGATCTTTTGTGCCAGTAACGTGGCTTCAACTGGACTAGCAGGTCCTAATTTTGGTGCTTGAATCGGTGTGATGACTGGCGTCCGAACGATTGAGTCCGTCACGTCTTGTGGCACACTGACGAAGCTAGCACCCTGCTTAGCCGCCGTGGCTTCCTGATAGGCATTTGCTAACACTTCAGAAATGTTTTCAGGTTCTTGGACTTCAGCACTGTACTTAGTGATTGGCTTGAACAGCGCCGCGTTATTCATACTCTGGTGAGTCAAACGTAACAAGTCGGCCCGTTGAACTTGCCCAGAAATCGCGAGGACCGGGTCCCCTTCAGCGGTGGCAGTCACTAAGCCGGTTGCTAAATTACTAGCACCAGGACCAGAAGTGGTCATAACGACCCCGGGTTTACCCGTGATTCGGCCAATTCCAGCCGCAATAAAAGCAGCGTTTTGTTCGTGGCGTGTTACGATCAACCGCGGACTCTTAGGGTTAACGGGATGTTCTAAGCGTTCAAACACCCGGTCGATCTTGGCACCGGGAATCCCAAATACATACTTAACATCGTGGTTTACAAGGCTATCGACGATTGCGTCGGCCCCATAGTACTTTTTATCAGCCATGTTGATCTCCTCTATCTTGTGAAATTCATTGTTAGAATACCATAATTAATGCCTTAATAACAGTAATTTCCGCCTTGTGAAATAAAGTATATCTGATCGAAAATCAAATCCAAATACTAAAAGCGCGTCAACATTGATTTACCGAGGGAAACCGCTCTCAAAATTTCTTAAGTTTGTAGGATGGCTCACTTGTTCGTTCGCATCCGCGCTAACAATCCGTTTAATTGCGCCATTTTGTCATCAGAATAGTTGGTCCAATCTAGGACCGGTATCTGCTGGACGGCTAACAATTCCTTGATGAGCGTTGCCAATTTTTGTTGGGCCAAAAAGTTCAGCCATAACTGGTCAGCTTGCGAAAAGATTTGATTAACGACCTTAGTCCCTTCATGGGCGACTGGTTCCACGTCCTTGAAAACTTGGTCAAAATAGCCGTAGTTCGGAAAGGTCTGCAGCGTCCCCTCGATGGCCGCGACCACGTCAGTAATTGAAATCTCTTCAGCTGGTCGTGCCAGGTGGACACCCCCGTTGTTACCACTAGTTGAGGTAACTAGTCCAGCAACGACCAATTTGCGAATGATTTTGCGAATATACGACGCAGAACCGCCGATTCGTTCGTGAAGCACGTCCGCTGTTAACGGAATCTCCGGCTGCTGTGTCGCTAGTAGTACGAGCACACAAGCCGCCTGTTCAAATGATTTTGCGAGTTGCATCTACCCATCTCCTAAACGTTTAATGCGACACAGTCATAAAATAATTCAGTCTGTCCAGGGCCAAACGGGGCGTACTCCGGATGTCGAACCGAATCATACTGGCGAAAATTAGCATGCAACAGAATTTGTTTGGATGCCGGATTATTGGCTAAACAACTGGCGGTAATGCGCCGCAACTGTAACGTTTCAAATCCGTATTTCAAGATGCGTGCTACCGCGGCGGTCATGATGCCCCGCTGCCAATACTGCGCGTTTAGCATGTACCCTAAATCCATTTCCTTAGCGGCTGGCTCACCAGTATTGGTCATCCGTTCATATAGCCCAACACTTCCAATGACGTGCTGGGTCGCCTCTAGTTCAATTGCAAAGATCTGTGGGAGCTTTGCTTGTTGCTTTAACAAAAATTCGGCCTCCGTTAGACTGTGCGCCGGTGCAAAGCCCGCCGACGCCGCAATCCGCGGGTCACGAACCAATTCATAGTAATCCGCGGTATCTGCTAACGTAAATGGTCGTAGCGTGAGTGCTTCGCCTCGTGCCGTAACCGTAACCATGCCCATATCTGTTCCACCTGACTTGCGTTATAATAGTTATGTTAACCATATCAAATTGAGGTGATTGCATGCAAGTTATAACACAAAAATTAACCGCATCGAGCGCGCAATTGACCGGTTATTTGCATCAACCGGATGCTAACGCGCACCAAACGACCTTACCAGCAATCATTATTGTTCCGGGTGGGTCTTACACGCATATTCCAACAGCCCAGGCCGAAAGTCTCGCGATGGCGTTTGCGGGTCACGGCTATCAGGCCTTTTACTTAGAATACACCCTCCTCGGTGATCAACAACCGTTGGAATTGGCTCCCGTTCTCGACTTAGGACGCGCGATGGCCTTACTGCGCGCACACGCGGACGAATGGCACATCGATCCTGACCAGATCACACCGGCCGGCTTTAGTGTCGGCGGCCACATCGTCGCGCTCTACAACGATTATTGGCGGACCAAGGTGGCAACGGCCCTCGATATTGAGTCTGCAATGCTCAAACCCAAGTCCGTTATTTTAGGCTATCCTGTGATTAGTCCGAAACTCGGTTTTCCTAAAGATGACGCCACGATTGCAACATGGACGGCTACTCCAGATGACTTAGCAGCGGAACAACACGTCACGGCTGACAACCAGCCGACCTTCATTTGGGTGACGGCCGATGATCCAATCGTGCCCGCCGCAAATGCCTTGGCCTACACGACAGCCTTAGCCACTGCCGAAATTCCATACGAATTGCACGTCTTTAAGCATGGCCCCCACGGTTTGGCACTCGCAAATGCGCAAACTGCTTGGAAACCAGATGCAGACCAGCCGCACGTCGCCCACTGGTTGACGTTAGCTCTCGAGTGGTTGGCGGATAATCGTTGCTGATCAGGCAGTCGGTCGCATTCTTATTTTAACGACAATCTAGAGATAAAAAAACGTTTGTCAAGATTTCAACTCGATTTCACAGTTGAAACGGACAAACGTTTTTTAGTTGATTAACGTAACGATTTCGATTGGCGACTACTAACAAATCAAAAAATTAAATTCGTTAACACACCTTATAAATAGGAGCGATAAAATAACGGCCACTTGAGTAAGCCCGGCGCCCAAAAGACGTAAAACCACTGCATTACCTGGCTCCAGCTCCATGCCAACAAGACCGCACCGATCGTATCAGTCGGGTAATGGGCGTTGAGATAGATCCGCGAGAAAATGACCAGTAACAGCCACACCACGCTACCCCATTTGACAATCATCGCGGCCCGATAACTTGGTAATTCCGGCACAACGAGCATGATAATGACGCTTACGAGAACAAACGTCCCCAGCACGTGGCCACTCGGAAAACTATAACCGGTATCTTGTGCCAGATGGCTGATGGGCCGGTCACGACCAACGAGGTGCTTAACGATAAACCCCAGAATCATCGCCCCCGCCATGTACGCCAGCGCCCAAAATGCTTGAATTTTGTACTTAAACCCATACATCAGGAAGGCCAGAATCAATATCCACAGCACATCCATTCCCGGTGACGCCAGCCAAGCAATGAGCTTGTAAAATACAGTCCAGATCCCACTATTACTGATTTGAACAAGCGACGTCAGGGCCACATCTAATAAATCAATTCCAATCGCGCCGTCACTAATAAAATAGCTCAGATAGGCAAATAGAATTACCCCAATGACAAACTTGACCGGCCGACTACGCGACTTATCGATCATCAAAACAAGAACCCCCATTTAATATATAAATTACCAAAATTATACCATAGTCTATTAATCGACTGAACGAATCCTTAATATCCACGGCTGAGCCTTAAAAAAAAAGAAAGAAGTCGCAATTTCATCACGTTTTGTTAACAAAAAGGTTATGATTAATTTGATAATTCATCGGATTGCATCCTAATTCTTATGTGGATTCGGTATCCGACCGGTGAAAAAAATGCTAAACTATGAATAACTATTACCATTGGAGGAAGAGTTCATGGAAGACATGCCAAGTCGCTCAGAAATGCATCGTGACAAATCGCAGGGAAACAATTCACAGGGAAACGGCAAGGGACCGAAGAAAAAGCATCCTGTTCGTAATACGATTTTAATTATTATTGCCGTCCTATTAGTCGGAACCGGCGCGTTTGCTGCGCGGACCTACTTTAATGCTAAAAACGCGGCTAACACCGTATTCAAAAGCAGTGGGATCAAGAAATCTCGTAATACCAGTGCCGTTTTGAATGGTAAAAAACCCGTTTCGATTCTGTTACTCGGTACGGATACCGGGGCGCTTGGCCGGAACTATAAAGGTCGGACCGATACGATCATCCTAGCAACCATCAATCCGAAGACCAAGACGACGACCTTAATGAGTTTGCCGCGTGACTCCGAAGTTGCTGTTTCAGGATTTGAACAGGACTTCCCTACTAAGTTGAACGCTGCTTACGCATATGGTAGTGCTGGGACCACTATCAAGACGATTCAAAAATGGTTGAACGTGCCGATTGACTACTATGCCCTGATCAACATGGGTGGGATGAAGAAAGTCATCAATGAAATCGGTGGCGTGGACATCACCCCAATTCGGACATTCACTTACGAAGGCTACACCTTCACGAAAGGTCAAAAGGAACACATGAACGGGGCCAAAGCTTTAGCCTACTCACGGATGCGGTATGACGATCCGCTTGGTGACTACGGTCGTCAACAACGGCAACGGCAATTGATCACCGCTATTCTCGGTGAAAGTACCAGTGCTTCCAACTTGTTGAAACAAGACTTCCTCGATTCATTAGCTAAACAAACTCGGACTGACTTAACCTTCAGTAACCTGACCAGCATTGTTACCAACTACCGGAGCGCCACCAAGAACATCGTTTCCGACCACGCTCAAGGAACTGGTAAGATGATCGACGGCCAATCCTTCGAAGTTGTCTCACAATCTGAAAAGCAACGGGTCACCAACGTCCTGCGGAAATCACTTAACTTGAAAGCCGCTAAAACTGGTGAAAAGTTCGCCAACCAAAACTAATCACATCAACACTGATTATCGATTCAAAAAGCGCTACTCACATTTCTTTATAGAGATGTGAGTAGCGCTTTTTATTGTCTGGGTGATGATGTTTAAAGCCCAACCCGTTGATGATCTAACAAGATCGTATACAGATTGGGCTTTAATCATGATAAAAACGTGCCAGTTGGTTGGTTTGCTATTGGTCAGCCGGTGATCGTCTTAGTCCGACTTCCGGGGCCGGCTGACAATTGCTGGAACGTAAGCCGACATCGATTTGAACTCACGCAGAAAATCACTGCGCAATTTCAAATACGAGTCTTATTCTAAGCCGGAAGCAGCCCACTTCCGACTAAGAATAATTTGGCTACTGAGCATTGTCAGCCGGCCCCTCCAGTCGGGAAGCCGCTCGAATGGCGGATGAACGGCCACCTATCTTGGTATAATTGGCCATCGAATACTAGGAGACTGTCCCTTCATGTAAACTTAAAAATCAGCATCGATAATGATTTACTGAACTCAAAGACTTGTCCGATTTAAATACAGATACGACGGCCTCAAGATTATGCACTAATTACAGAGACATTATCCTTGAAATTGGTGCATCGAATTGGGCCTCGTTTGGTATCTCAGACTTTGTTATTTTAGGCAAATCGAGAAAATTGTGAAATTCAGTAATGCAGCTGACTCGTGTGATTAGAACGTGAGTATGATAGCTTTTACCCGAAACTAATCTTACAGTTCATTATCAAAATGACTGTTTACTAAGAAACAACGACTATTTCATTTAAAGTTAGGTCCGCACATGTCTGCCTTTTGAATACCAGCCCGGCTGGAAGGTATTCTGGGCAAGGCCCAGTGGTGAAATTTCACTTGGCAAGCGTCTTTTGCTTGGTTAGTGAAAGACCAGTATTTAAGACGTGGTTTGTCGGCTTAAATCTGTGTCCACCACGTTTCCGGCCATTGCACAGAATGCCTGGAAGCCGGCATAGGAAAACGCCACCACTGCAAATTTACGCTTACTCGCACTGTTTCCAGCGGGTCTCAGCTGGCCGCTTTTGAACTTAGAAACCAGCACGTTTTTATCATCTTTAATGCAGAATCGGATAACGGCCGCAAATACGCTGACAGTCTTATGATTCCAAATGCTGTAAGCGCCACTGCCGAATGCAAAACGCAATTAACCGGTTCAATAATTCTGCTAATAAGAAGCCTAATGCGATGGCACCCGTAATCATGATGACTTGTAGCGTAAAGGCAACGGCTTCACGGTAATTGCCCAACGCAAAGTTACGGACCATCTGATAGGCTTGGCTTCCGGGCACGAACGAGACCAGACTCGGAATGTTGAAAATAATGGCTGGCATCTTTTTGTAGCGAGCCGCTAAACTACTCAAGACGCCGATGCCAACGGAACCAATCAAGCTTCCAAGCACAACGCCACCATCAAATGCCTGCACGATCAGATAACTTCCCCACGTCAGGGTACCGATCCAACCAGCAACATTTAAGGCTTGATACGGAATATTAATAATTAGGCCAAAGCCTAGTACTGCAATGTATGCCAGCACTAATTGTCCAATTGTTCCCATCACTTACGACCTCCTACACGCAATCAAAATAACGTAATGACCACGGCAATGCCGAAGCCCAGGGCCGCCGCACTCAACATGGCTTCCACTCCACGGGCTGGGCCACTGACAAAGTTGCCAGCCAAGGTATCACGGACCGCGTTGGTCAATGGTACACCGGGCACTAATGGCATCAGTGAACCGATGATGATATCATTCACGTTGGTCCCCCACCCGAGTTGGCAGACCCATTCTGCGCCTAATCCAATCAGCAGTGCGGCCGTCAATTCGCTCAAAAATTTGATTTTCAGATAGCGATTTAATAAGTAAAAGACCAAGTAACCGACCGTTCCAATCAAAACGGTCGGCCACGTATTGATGGTTTCTTGTCGAAACATGATCATCAGTGGCCCACTAACTAGCGCGGCCCCAACGAGCTGCAGCCATAATGGAAACGAACGAGAGGCGGCATCTAACTGATTCAATCGGCGATACAGCGTTGGCAAATCAATCGTCGTAGCCGCAAATTCCCGCGATAATTGATTAACTTGTGCCACTTTCTCCAGGTCGATCGTCCGCTGGTTGACGGCTGCAATCTGCGTCGCATTGCGGCCTTGAATCGACATCATGACGCCGGTAATCGTCACGTACGTATTCGCCGCGACGACACCCGCATTTTGTGCGATTCGCATCATCGTATCATCGACCCGCGAGATTTCCGAACCATTTTCGACCATGATTTTACCGGCTTTGAGGCAAGTCGCAATAATCATTTCATCCGTTGTCATTTGAACACCCCCACACACCACATTTCAGATTTAGTAACTTAACTGTAGCCAAAGTCGCGCCGTTAGTAAAGGCTTATTTCGCAACGAATCTGTTTGCCATCCTGGTCGCTGATTGCACCGCCCTGGCGATGACTGGCAACGCTCAAATGAGTGCAAAAAAACCGGCGATGAGCATTTAATCTCATCACCGGCTTAAGCCATTTAAGCGTTAATTAGTCTTTAGTAACGTTAACTGCTTGTGGGCCACGATCGCTTTCTTCAACGTCGAAAGTTACGGCTTGGCCTTCTTCAAGGCTCTTGAAGCCGTCTTCTTGGATAGCTGAGAAATGTACGAATACATCGCTACCGTTTTCGCGAGTAATAAAACCAAAACCCTTATCGGCGTTGAACCATTTAACTGTTCCGTGTTCCATAATAAAAAATCCTCCTAGTGCATTTTGCACGTATAAATTAATGTAAATCATGATTCGGTACAAATGGGGATAGTTTATTGAAACGATCTGACCACAATTACCTAACCAAGCTACATGAGTAATTGTAGCATATTGTTTCTAAAAAAGGTAGTTAAACACTAGTTTTTCCACGAAATGTTTATGTGATGATAAATGGAACAGAATAACTAACTAATAATTAGTAATTTTGTTCGGAATATGACCACAAGTCTTATTTAACAAACACGTTGTGGGCCGCTTTGAAGCTAACCGGGATCTCTTCACCGGTGGCCTTAATGGAAACGGTCACAGGGCCTTCAAACGGATCATGCTTCAAAACCGTCACGTCCTGCCCAATTTTCAGTGGCGTATCATGTAAGTAAACTAACAAATCATGGTTATCGATAAAGCGTTCAATGGTTACGGATTCACCATCCGCCGTATCCGCCAAACTCGTATGACTATCTTCTTGATAGTGGCCGTCCTTATCGGGAATGGCGCCACCGTGTGGGCAGTGCGTTGGGTGCCCTAAAAAGGCTTCCAAAGAATCGACTAGGCGCTCACTGGTAACATGTTCCAGTACTTCGGCTTCAGTATGCACATCAGGTAAGTCATAATCGAGCTTATCGACTAAGAAATCTTCCCAAATTCGATGTTTGCGCACCAAAGTCTCGGCGTACCGAATGCCCTTTTTCGTCAGTGAAATTCCCGCGTACGGGGTATGTTTGGCGAGGCCTTCCTGCACTAATTTGCCGACCATTTCCGTTACGGAACCAGCCGCGATGTCCAAACTTAACGCAATCTGCTTGTTAGACACCTTTTTCTTCGTACCACCAAGCTCGAAAATAATTTTTAAGTAATCTTCCTTCATGGGGGTCATGAATATTCTTCACCTCAACTAAATAGTTACTGCTTTTGATTAATCTATCGTATGACAAATCTCTTTTAAGATAATTCTACCATCTTACTACAATTAAGACACCAGTTCTAGCCCTAATCAACGACAAAGCTTTGAAATAATGGCCTAATCGTGACATAATTAATTGTAGCGCAAAATAACCCATTTGGTTACTAATTTAGAAACGTGCTTGTTCAACTAAGGAGGAACCGCATCGTGAATGATGATGCTCAATTATCAATTACGCAATTGGATGACGCTTTGCAACATAAAGCTGTCGAAGATTTTGCTAAATTCTACGTCCCGCTGTTTGACGCTAACAACCTTGAAGTGATGTCAAATTTTGACGTTGCTGCGTACATGACGGATATCAATGAACACCTTACTTATGGTCGCTATATGACCAAAGCACAGCGTTTGAGTGATACGGTCAGCTTTTCGTTTACCGCTTACCTTAACCTGATCGACCGTCTCGACCAGAAATACTACACTAGCGGCAACCCGGCCCAACCATGGGACGAATGGCTCGCCACCCAATTTGCTCAAATCGCAAATTCATAGGGCACCCGCAGTTTTATCTCACACTAGAGGATTGAGTTGACCCCAATCCTCTTTTTTGATGTCCATTTTTTGACCGCCCAACACTGTCACAGCAACTCACTGGCAAGATTGCCACCGCTGCGGCCCCTCGTCGAGGCTAAGTATCAAAAAAGCCCCAAGCTTTCCCGCAGCACTTGGGACCTCTGGCAAGTATCATCACCGGGCGATTGAAGACTACTACTAGTTTCAATTACACGTTGTTTTATGCACGATTACTACCTAGCCGAGCTAGGCATCTCTCAGCGCTTATTCGCGCTCCGTTGTAAATCCCTTTGCAAAGTTAAACTTCAAAACACGACCAACATGACAACGGTCAACCCAGCCATAAGATCGGTTGACGAACGGGAAACTTAAATGCCCAAATGACTTACCGATACTTGCCAACTTAAATTTAACATTAATTAACCGGTTACACAAGCTGAAGGTCGCTAACCTTCCGATTTTGCCGGATACAGTCGATAATGTGGCTTACCATCTAAAATATAGCAGTACAATTGTTGGGTCTGGTCCTCATCAAAGTAACCGAGCTTGACCATGTGATGCCCATCGCGTTCCTCAATCCCTTGAAGGGCCGTCATCATGAAGACGCGCATCATCTCCATCTGATTGCCATAGCCATTGGCCCGTTCGACCGCGGCCGCCAGCGTGAACCCTTCATCTAACATCATCTTCACAAAATGCACGCGCATTAACGTGCCATACGAATAGCGGTGGGTCGTGTTCTTCTCACCTGTCTGCAAACTATGAATATAATTTTTCTGTTCCCAGTAGCGTAATTGGGTCTGGGAGACCCCCGTCATTTTCGCTAAATCAGTGATGCCAATCGTAAACTGGTGTTTATGCAACTGTTCTTTGAATTTTTTGAAAAATACGCCATCTTCTTGATTATCCACGGGTCAACCTCTTTTCTAACATTTTCAATACTCAGTATATGGTTTTTAATATTAATGTCAAGTTTGTTGACAAAAGCAATAAATCCGATTATATTAGACAACGTACTTTTTTAGAGAGAAGGGATTTACTTGTCAACTCCTGTTGATACGCATGGGAAGCCGTATAATCGTGGCTTGCTCATTGCAGTTTTGTTAGTCGGTACCTTTTGTACCGTCCTTAATCAAACGATTTTAACCACTGCCTTCCCAACGTTGATGAAAGATTTTGATATTACAACGTCGACCGTTCAATGGTTAACAACCGGGTTTATGTTAGTCAACGGGATTATGATTCCCGTTAGTGCTTGGTTGAGTTCACGTATTTCTACCAAGTGGCTCTACCTGTCAGCGATGGGGATTTTCGAAATCGGAACCATCATTTGCTGGACCGCACCTAACTTCGGGACTTTACTTGCCGGACGTCTCATTCAAGCCGTCGGTGTTGGGGTCACGATGCCGTTACTTCAAACCATCATGTTATCGATCTTCCCCGCTAGCAAGCGTGGTGCTGCCATGGGGACTGCCGGAATCGTTGTCGGCTTAGCCCCAGCGATCGGCCCAACGTTGTCTGGGTGGGTCATTGATAACTTATCATGGCGTGATTTATTCGGTTTGATCGTCCCAATCGTGGCAATCGTCTTGATTGCCGGCCTGTTCTTCATGGCGAACGTGCTTGAAACGTCCAAACCAAAATTAGACTTTGCCTCACTTGTTTTATCGACGATTGGGTTTGGGAGCCTGCTCTATGGTTTTTCATCCGTTGGTGACAACGGTTGGACTTCCACAGTCGTCCTCTCAACCTTGATCATCGGGGTTATCTTTATTATTGGATTCATCTGGCGTCAATTAACGATGGAAAATCCATTCCTACAATTACGCGTCTTCAAACACGCTGAATTTACGATTGCCGCTGTTTTAAGTTCCGTTGCCAACATGGCGATGGTTGGGGCCGAAATGGTTATTCCGCTTTACTTGCAAATCATTCACGGCTTCTCAGCATTTGAATCCGGGCTGTCACTCTTAGCTGGTGCCCTAATGATGGGGATTATGAGCCCAATTACTGGCCGGGCCTTTGACCGTTTTGGTGCCAAACGTTTGGCCATCTTAGGGATGTTCCTATTAACCATCGGGACGTTACCATTCGCCTTCATTACGCGGAACACGGCCACCGTTTATATCGTGGTCTTGTACGCCGTGCGGATGTTCGGGATCGCCATGGTCATGATGCCATCAACCACTGCCGGGATGAACGCCCTACCTGTCGAATTGATGGGTCATGGGACTGCCGTTAACAACACGACCCGTCAAATTGCTAGTTCAATTGGGACCGCCATTTTGACTTCTGTGTTGTCTAACGTGACGGATGCCACCAAACCAACGCACAGCCTGATCAAGAGTAACCCACTCGGCTACCAAGATAGCTATTACAACGCTACGTTGAATGGTTACCACGCCGCATTCTGGGTTGCCGTGGGCTTCTCAGTCGTTGGTTTGATCGTTGCCTTCTTCATGAAGAACAAGCAACACTCCGTTAAACCAGTCATGAACAACACTAAGGAGGTGAACGACTAATGATTCTCGTCTTACTCGTTGCCAGCGCAGTTGCGCTCTTCCTATCATTTATCTACGTTCACCGAACCAGTTTGCGAATTAGTTTATCGGTCGTTTTCGGAATTTTGCTCGTAGGCTCGATCTTCTTCATTTCATTGAATGACGGTCAGCACTACGGGATGGTCAAAACGACCACGACGACCACTAAGCCCTTGAAATCAGCTGGTAGTAGTAAGCAATTAGACTTACTGCTCTACCAAAGCGTCGGGACTGCCGATAAGCACCGGGTCTACATTTACAAGAACACCACGAACCAGAAAAAAGTGAGTCATACGACTGCGAGCGTCAAAACTGCTAACCAAGTCAAAACGACGACCGCAACACCAAAACTGGTCACTAAGACCACGCGGTGGACGTATCAAAGTAACGCGATGAAGTTCTGGTTCGGCTTAGCCAACAATGATAAACAGTTGATCAAGCGCACCAATTACTTCTACATCAACAAGAGCTGGGTCGTCTTAAGCACCACTCAAGCCAAGCAATTCAGCAAGTTGATGAAGCAACAACAAGCGACCTTAAAAGCACGTGCGAAAGTCTACGTCGCTAACCAAGTCAAAGCCGCAATGGCTAAGAACCCGTCAATGACTAAGGCCCAATTGGCCAAAGTTCAAAAGGCCGCTGCTGCCCAGTACCGAGCCAACGCAATCCAAAGCATGGTTAAAACGGTCAAGGCTAGCAAATAAGGTTCATTAATAGTTGCATATCGACACAAAAGCCCCGGTAAGTCCGGGGCTTTTGTTGTCTCTCGAATGATTTGGGAGTGTGAGCTCCAGACGGGTTGGGACTGAGGATTAGCCTAGCTAGAGCGTTAAGCGGTGAATTTCCGCTTGGCGTTCTGGCGTAGCTAACCGGAAGTCCCAGTCTGGCCCGAACACGTTTCATCCATACTGCAGCTAACGTGGAAGACCAGTATTTAAGACGTGGGCTTTCGGCTTAAATCTGTGTCCATCGCGTTCCAGCGTTGTCAGAAATGCCTGGAAGCCGGTGTAGGACGAACAACACGACAGCTTTACGCAAACTCGCTTTGTTTCCAGCGGTTCTCAGCTGGTAGCACTTGAACCTAAAAAATGGCACGCTTTAATCATGATTCATGACAAATCAACTAACACCATGCGTGCCATGACGAGCATTTACAAAACCTTCATACTTATTTTCCAAAACAATACACAATGTTTACCGAAAACCCGTTTTTGTTGGAATCCGCAAATGATAAGATGATGACACATCAAGTGGCTGGACCTAAGCAGTTACTGCACCACACTATCAAAATGACATGGTGCTTAATCTAGCTGGCATTTATACAATGCGCGTGCCTGCTAAGACTAATCGCCTCAAAGGAATGATTATGTGCCCAACTCAACGCCAGTGTGGCTTTGGCTTCTGATGACCACCATATTCTATGTCACACTTTATATCGCAGGTAAAAAATACGCTGATCGTTTTATCTTTAGACAGCTACGCCGCTTTGGTTGGCTAATAGGCTTGGGTCTCCTAGCCTATTTTATTCTCAGACAAGTCCAATACCCGGCCGGCCTATTAGGAAACATGGTCATCATCTTGATGGGCATTCTGACAATTTGTCTGTTTCGACTCCGTACAAAGGGTAGCTGATAATCGCTAATCAGTACCAAATAAACACTGATTCAGTGAACGATTACAATTCTACTAACAAAACGAGCGCCAACGTTGGTCACTTCAGGCCAGCGTAGGTGCTCGTTTTTAGATTGGCTATGATTGTTTGGTCTCAAACTCACTACTATAATTAAACGATTTACGCAAACGATTGGTCCGTTATTGCTGGTTCAGCTGGTACTGGATTAATGAGGCCCTGGACGTCGTCGTAATCTTCGTCGTCATCACCATCGTCATCGTCTTCATAATCAGTGTCATCATCAGACTCAGTGTCGGAATCGTAATCGTCATCGTCTGACGCAGCGCCATCATTAGCGTAATCATCGTCAGTTTCAGATTCTTCATCACTATCATCCTCGTACTCGGAATCACTAGTGTCGTCTCCGTAATCATCATTTGAATCTTCATCGCTGTCTGACGCATCATCATCGGTATCACTGTAAGTATCCGAGTCACTGTCGTAATCCTCATTTGAATCAGTATCGTCATCGTCAGTGTCCGCAGTATCTTCATCAGAATCATCCGTGTCGTCATCGGAATCGTTCGTTTGCGTCTCAGGATCCGAATCGGCATCACTGTCGTCGTACTCGTCATCCAACCAGTCGACCGCATCATCGACATCACTATCGTCTGCAAAGAGTGCCAAAATGAACCAGTCTGGCACGTCGGCTAACGAATCCATGTCCCACTTATTTTTGGCAGCGGCAATCTTTTGGCGCAATGCCGCCGCTCGCTTCGCTTCAGCCGCACTAACTTTCAAGTTTGTCTTGGCCTTCTTGGCGGCAGCTAATAACTGCTTGACCTTAGGCTTCAGCGCTTTCAAATAGGGCTTTTTATGCCAGTTGATGGCTGCACAGCGTTTGAGCACGTCCGCTGAATACTTGCCGTTTTTGACCTTTAACTGAGCCTGAATATCATCCGATAATTGTTGATATTCCTGATAATCACTGGTGACGGTCGTTTTCAACCGTTTCAACTTGGTCTTCAAACTAGTGGCCCCGTTTGCGATGTTGACCCCCTTATCAACCGTCGTTAACGCTGCCTTGAGCTCCCCCGACTTCAACTTAGCTTTGGTCGTCAAATAGGCCTGGGTTTGATCGCGGTAGGCCTGCGCCTGAGCGTCTTTGGGCTTCTGCGTTAAAGCGTTATCAAAATACGTCAGCGCTTTTTGGTACTTATTCTCAGCGACCGCGTTTAGCCCATTCTCAATGGACCGTGAATAATCCTTATTACGGCAGCCAGCCAACCCGACCACCATCAAACATAACAGCATTAATAATGCGACTTTGTGCTTCCCCGTTTTCATCCCTGCTTCACTATCCTTTTGATTGATGATTATGCTCAAATAAGTATACCGTTAGTCACTGGATCCTGCTAGCTATTATTAATTTATTTGTATTCGATTTGAACCGCATTTTATCAACCAGTAACATTGCTGCGGATGAGACCTGCAGCTAAAACAACGGCGGACCCGTCAATTGCTGATGCGTCCGCCGTTTCTAGCTATTTCAATTTCCATAAAAAAACAATCACACCGATTCAAGCAAGCCTCGACGTGATTGTCATGAGTTCATTATTGTGCTGCACACTGTTCACAAAGTGGCATTAAATCTTTCAAATCCTCAACGGATGAGCCATTTTCTAAGAAGCAATTGACCATATCTAGCCAATATTCATCATCGGCACTAAAATGCGCGTTGACATCTTTGCAAGGTAATAACCCGGCCTTGGTGTAGGCGATGATTTTATCAGCAGCGACCCCACTATGGGCTGCTAATTGTTCCAGAGTCATTTCTCCCACCATTTGTCCTTTCAAAAAATCAATGTGATTATGTTACGCCCGCCACTATATAAATGCAAGCAAAAGTTTTATGGGCAATTAATTAAATTTTAGTGATAATTTTCTTCATTATTTTCACCAACTATAGTACACTGAAATTTAACCGTCCCTGCATCTGATGACATGGCCTGGTGAGGACTCGTGACCACCAGCAACTGGGTAATTACCAGACCCCACTGGCTATTCGCTAAACATGCTACATCATAGTGCCCAACTTATCAGGCTGTTTAACAACCGACGCGCACGCTAATCTAATTAACGTTACTCGGACAGTCTAATTGAATGATCGACTAGCCGCTTTCCCGAAAATCAGCGTCGAATGCCACTAGCCACATGGTGATACATAGGATTGCAGCCGACCGCGCGCAAATCAATAGCAAATTAATCATTAAAATTGGAGGTCAACGTGTATGGATTCTAGTTTATCTTTTCGTTCCGGCGTCAAGGACGTCATCCCCACCGTCTTTGGTTATATCGGCGTCGGCCTTGCGATGGGAATCGTCGCCAATACCAGCCACCTATCCGTGTGGGCGGTTTTGTTGATGTCGCTGATTGTCTACGCCGGTTCAGCGCAATTTATTATTGTCAGCATGCTCCTCGCTGGCAGCCCTATCTCAGCCATTGTCCTGTCGACTTTTTTAATCAACTCGCGAATGATTCTGATGAGTATGTCGGTCGCCCAGTATTTCAAAAAAGATTCCTTATTGCAAAACGTCGGCCTTGGATCACTCCTGACTGACGAGACGTTTGCACTCAGTATGAACAAACTCAACCAGACGGATCAACAGCTTAAGCCGCACTGGTTGCACGCCGCCAATCTAGTCGCTTATTTGGTCTGGGCTGCCGCCACCGTGGTCGGGTGTTTGCTGGGCAACCTGATCAGCGACCCCGACCAATTTGGGCTGGACTTCGCCGTTGTCGGCATGTTCATTGGCTTACTTTACTTACAAATCATTACCGACCGCAGCAAATCACTGCCGACGCAGCTGTGGGTCGTGTTATTCGTGGCACTTGCGATGTATTTTTTGATGCGCTGGATGCCTGGTAATCTGGCCCTGATTTTTGCGACCCTCCTCGGTTGCGGCTTTGGAATGGTGGTGAGTCAAGATGAGTAGCTACATTTTAATCATGATTTTACTTTGTGGCCTCGTCACCTGGCTCTCACGGATCGTCCCGTTTGCCATCATTAAAAATCTGACGGTGCCCCACTGGTTGATCAACTTTCTATCCTTTGTTCCGGTCGCCATTATGACCGCCATTTTTGTGGAAAGCCTACTCGTTTATCACGCTGGACACTGGCCAGGCTTCAACTTACCTAATATTTACGCATCGATTCCGGCCGTGCTGGCGGGCGTGCTGACAAAAAGCTTGCTGGCAGTCGTCATTACCGGCATCGTCGCTATGGCCGCCCTACGCTTCGTCGGTTGGGGTTAATCAACATAATTAATGCCATCACAGCCTTTGGGGGTGTGGTGGCATTTTTAGGTTAACCGGGTCTTAATCTGGATAAACACTAAGATTTTAGTGAATGAAAGCGTTCACTGCATCGTCATCGCTTTAACTTATGAATTAAAGCAAGTATAATGGTGAAAGTGTACTTTGCGATTGTCAAGTTTTGCCGACCTTAGCATTGGTAAGAATCCGTTACAATTGGCCAGATTGCTTTACTTTCGCCATTAAAACGGGTAAATTAACAACGAATCATCTGTACACAAGTTGAAGAGAACTGTCTAAATTTTAAAGAATGAGAGATGAACAGACATGTGCGGTTTTGCTGGTTGCTTAACAGATCGGACCAAAGCGGATAACGCTGCATACGATCAAACCATCCACGAAATGACTAAAATGATTGTCCATCGGGGACCCGATGATGACGGTTATTTTGCTGACGACAACATTACCATGGGGTTTCGGCGCCTGAGTATCATTGACTTAGCCGGTGGTCACCAACCTTTATCTTATGATAATGAACGTTACTGGATGACATTTAACGGTGAAATTTATAACTACGTTGAATTACGTGAACAACTCAAACAAGAAGGCTACGAATTCAAGACGAGTTCTGACTCCGAAGTTATTCTTGCGATGTACGCTAAATATCATGCCGACGCTACCAAGTACTTACGGGGAATGTTTGCATTCGTTATCTGGGATAAGCAAGAAAAAACGTTATTTGCTGCCCGCGACCAGTTCGGTATCAAACCGTTCTACTACGCCATCAGTGGCGATGACTTCTACTATGCTTCTGAAAGTAAAGCCATCTACAAAATCTTGAAGGACAAGACGTTTGACGAGAATGCCTTGCAAGATTACATGACGTTCCAGTTCGTTCCAGAACCTGAAACTTTAACCAAAGAAATTAAAATGTTGGCTCCTGGCTGCTCGTTAACGAAGCAACTCGGTTCAGCACCTCGAATCGAACGTTACTACCACCGGGAATTCCACCCAGTCCAACGTTCTGAAGAAGATTATGCTCAAAAAATCAAGGACGCCTTGATCGACTCAGTCAAGATTCACATGCGCTCCGATGTGCCCGTCGGCTCCTTCCTCTCTGGTGGGATCGACTCGTCAATCATCGTGGCGATTGCGAAGAACTTTAACCCGCATCTCGAAACGATTTCTGTCGGTTTCGAACGTGAAGGTTATAGCGAATTAGACGTCGCCCAAGAAACGGCTGAAAAACTAGACGTGAAGAACTACAGCATGACGATCACACCAGAAGCCTTTATGAAGGCCTTCCCTCACTTTGTTTGGAGCATGGATGATCCGTTGGCTGACCCGGCCGCTGTGCCGCAGTACTTCTTAGCCAAAGAAGCGGTCAAACACGTCAAAGTTTGCTTGACCGGTGAAGGCGCGGACGAACTCTTCGGTGGTTACACGATCTATCACGAACCTGAATCATTGAAGCCATTCCGTTATACGAAACCGATCAACGGCGCTCTCAAGCAGATCGCATTGATGATGCCTGAAGGGATGCGCGGTCGTTCGTTCTTAATGCGTGGGACCACACCACTTGAAAACCGTTACGTTGGGAATGCCTTTATTTTTGGCGAACAAGAAAAACAAAAGTTCTTCAAGAATTACAATCAGAACCATCCGTTCCAGTCCATCACCCAACCATTCTATGATGAATCGGTCGACTATGATCCAATCAGTCGGATGCAATTCATCGATATGCACACTTGGTTGAACGGTGACTTGTTACACAATGCGGACCGGACCACGATGGCGCACAGTTTGGAACTCCGGACCCCATTTGTTGACCGTGAAGTCTACAACCTGGCTGCGGAAATTCCTGCTGATTTGCGTATCAGTCACGGTACGACCAAGTATATCTTGCGTAAAGCCGTTGAAGACATCGTGCCAGCCCACGTTTTGCACCGTAAGAAGCTTGGGTTCCCAGTGCCAATTCGGTTCTGGCTCAAAGATGAAATGTACGATTGGGCTAAGCAAATCATCACCGACTCGCAGACGGACCAATACTTCAACAAGGACTACTTCTTGAAGCTCTTGGATGACCATCGTGCCGGTGTTCGCGATAACTCACGGAAACTTTGGACCGTCTTGACCTTCATGATGTGGCACAAGTTATACGTGGAATCCGACCATTTGATGGATAGTCCTGAAGCCAATGCAGTGGCCGAAAAAGTCGAGGAGTTTTAGTCCAATGGAAATTATTGTTCAAAAATTTGGTGGCACTTCCGTCAAGGATGAGGCCGCTCGTCTGCAAGCCCTCAAGCACGTTCAATACGCGGTCGACCAAGGCGATAAAGTCATCGTCGTCGTCTCCGCGATTGGCCGTAAAGGCGCGCCATACGCAACCGATTCACTCTTAGGATTAGTTGGGGCTGAACATTCCCGCCTGACGAATCGGGAGTTGGATATGTTAGTCTCCGTTGGTGAAACGATCTCAACGGCCGTTTTCACGGAACTCGCCCGCAAACAAGGCTTGAACGTGACGGCGATGACGGGTCAAGATGCCGGCATTGTCACCAATGATGATTTTCAAAATGCCAAAATCTTGCGCGTTGATCCAAAACCAATCACCGATGCGTTTATTGACGCTGACGTGGTGGTCGTCACTGGTTTTCAAGGTGCGACTGAATCTGGTCACATTACGACAATTGGTCGCGGGGGTTCTGATACGTCCGCAGCCATCTTAGGGGCAGCCCTCAAGGCCAAACGCGTCGACATTTTTACCGACGTCAATGGGATGATGACCGCTGATCCACGGCTCGTGACACATGCGCGGTTCATCAAGGCGATCAGCTACGAAGAACTCGCCAACATGGCTCACGAAGGCGCCAAGGTCATTCATCCGCGGGCCGTTGAAATTGCCGAACAGGCTCACGTGCCAATGCGGATTCGCTCGACGTACCAGGAACCTGATGAATTAGGTACCCTGGTCACTGACCGGACGACGACGCAAATCGAGCACTATCGGACCGTCACTGGCATTGCGCATCAGACCAATCTGACTCAATTCACAGTGCCAACTGACACGTTGAGTTCTAGTGAAATCTTTCAATTGATGGCCCAGCATGGCCTCAGTGTTGACTTCATCAACATCACGACCCACCAAGTCGTCTTTAACCTGGTGAACGGTGATGCGGATGTCGCGAAAAAGCTGTTGACGGATGCCCACGTGAACTGCCAGGCGATCGCCGATTGTGCGAAAGTCTCAGTTGTCGGTGCCGGAATCACTGGGACTCCCGGTGTGACCGCACGCATCGTCACGGCACTGGCTGCTCAGCATATTGATATTTTGCAGTCAACGGATAGTTACACCACGATTTGGGTGCTGGTCAAGCAAGCCGATTTAAAAGCTGCGATGAACGCACTCCATGATGAATTCTTAGGGATTGAATAACTAAGTTTCGAATAAACAGGCGTCGCCACAAGGATTAATATTAATTCTTGTGGCGACGTTTTTGTTTACTGTCAATCCAAGCTGACCTTCTGCAGTCGGCAATCTGTTGCGCTAGTTTCAGTTGTGTATTCAGTGGGACTGTTCAGCGTTTAAGTTTAATTTCATTTACACCAGTTTGGACTTCATTCTCTGAAACCGCTGTTTAAATCGACATTTCACGAAACTGCTGTTTGAACTCTCATTTCCGGAAACCAGCCGTCAAACCCGATTAATGTTGCGTTCAGTTATCACCAGTTACGAGTCATTCGGATGGATTTCTGCCCTCATTTAGGGTGACAATTGCTGCATTTGCATGTATTCTAGAAACAGTAACTTTATTGAAAAGGACGCTAATACTATGCAAGCAAGTCAATTAATTAATAGTTTAAAATTTAAGCAGGTTCGCCCCGCCCTAACCACGGATTTTGACGTGACCATGCTGACACAGGATACGCGCGAAGTTCAGCCAGGTGCAATGTTCATCGCCGTTGTCGGCTACCACGTTGACGGCCACGATTTGGTCGGCCAAGCCATCGAAAAGGGGGCCAAAATCATTGTCGCCTCTAAGCCACTCGATGTCGACGTGCCCGTGATCTACGTCGAAAACACTGAACGGGCGATGGCGATTTTAGCTGACGTCTTCTACGGCGCACCTAGTCAAAAGATGCGGATGATTGGTGTGACCGGGACTAACGGGAAGACCACCGTCACCCATTTGATTGAACAGATTTACCGCGACCAACAACAAGCTACCGGCCTGATTGGAACGATGTATCGAAAGATCAAAGATGAAAAGCTCCCGACTGCCAACACGACTCCCGATTCGATTACGACGCAACGAACCCTGGCCGCCATGCGCGATGCCGGCGTTGAAACGGTCGCCATGGAAGTTTCCTCAATCGCGCTGGTCCTCGGTCGGGTCTGGGGCATCGATTACGACATCGCCGTCTTCACTAATTTGACCCAGGACCATTTGGATTTCCACAAGACGATGGCGAAATACACGGAAGCCAAAGCCATGTTATTCGCCCAACTTGGCAACAAGTACAACGCGGATGGCACCAACAAGGTCGCCGTATTAAATACCGATGACCCTGTTGGTCGGGAGTTTGAACAGTATACCGCTGCCCACGTTTTGACGTTCGGGCTCAAACCCGACGCCATGATCAACGCCCAAAACGTCGAAATCAAGAGCCACGGCACTGAATTCGACCTTTCCGTGTTCGGTCATGTGACCCACGTCACCATGCAGTTGATTGGCCAGTTCAACGTTTACAACATGCTGGCTGCCTTTGCCGCAGCCTATGCGAGTGGTATTCCGGAAGACCAAATCATCAAGTCACTGGAAAAGGTTACTGGTGTGAAAGGTCGTTTCCAATCCGTTCCTTCACACACCGGCGTCAGCGTGATCGTGGATTACTCACACACGCCGGATGGTTTATTAAACGCTCTTGAAACGATTCAAGACTTTGCGACTAAGGATATCTACTGTGTTGTCGGTTGTGGTGGTGACCGTGATAAGACCAAACGACCGAAGATGGCCAAAATTGCCGTGGAACACAGCACGAAGCCAATCTTCACTTCAGATAATCCGCGAACGGAAGACCCAACCATGATTCTCAACGACATGGTCGCAGGCGTTCCAGATGCAAACGTGCCCGTCTACGAAGACCGCCACGAAGCGATTGCCAAGGCGATTGACGCTGCACAACCTGGCGACGTCGTTTTAATCGCTGGTAAGGGCCACGAAGATTACCAAATCATCGGTCGGACCAAGCACCACTTTGATGACAGTGAAGAAGCGGCTAAAGCCCTCGCATTGAAACCAACGATTGACTAAAACTATGATTATTTAAAAGAGACACCATCAGAATTGTTAGTTCTGATGGTGTCTCTTTTTGCATGTCGTTCGTCATCAACTGCGCGTGTTCGTCCGACTTTTAGGGCTGGCTGGCAACGTGGCCGGCTCCTAGTTAAGACGCGGATTGGTGTTCCCATCGTCTTCCAGCATTGTCATCGATGCCTGAGCCAGCTCACCACTGCTGACTGACGCTAACTCATCTGCTTTAAGCGAACACCTCTACTGGCTGCTTTTGTCCCGAACCCAAGCCTCCCTCCCCCTAAAAAACGGTCCAGAATCCGCATTGCACTCGCTTCGGTTATTGACTGGTCAAACCATCACCTTTCTTTGACAATTAACCTAATTGGGAAATATAATTGTGATGATAAAAGGGGTTAATTATCATTACAAATGTGTGTTATCATTTCAATGCACAAGCTTCTTTGTCGGTTTAGGTTTAATTTGTTTGTTGGGGTTTAAAACAGTTTGGGGGGATTATTATGTCGATTTTTCAAACTTGGAAACGGCGAATTGCATACGGTTCCACAGATATGGCCGGAAATATTATCTGGCAAATGGTCAGCACTTACTTACTATTCTACTATACGACGGTTGCGGGCATTTCTGCGGCGTTTGCGGGGACGTTGTTCTTCGTAGTTCGTTTCATTGACGCCTTTGATGCCTTGATTTATGGCTACTTGATCGACCATACGCATACTAAATATGGGCAGTCACGGCCATACTTTGTTTGGTTCGGGATTCCATTAGGCTTACTGGCGATGTCGCTATTCATGATTCCATCGTTTGGTGGCAGTACCACGATGCGGCTCGTCTACATTTCAATCACTTACACCTTCTTTAGCTTGATTTACTCAGGGGCTAACACCCCGATTACGTCGATTCTGCCTAGTTTGACGGATGACAGTGTTGAACGGACGAAACTTGCGAGTGCCCGGATGGTCATGACGACGATTGGGACCAGCGCGGTTGCGGCAATTACCTTACCAATGGTTAAAATGCTTGGTAACGGCAACCAGTCCAAAGGGTTCACCTTATGGGCCGTTATTTTAGGATTAGTGATCATGGGCCTCTTCGTCTTCGCTTTCTTCAACCTTAAGGAAACTAACGGTGCCGAGAATCCGAACAACACGGGTGAAAAGCCGGAATCACTGTCCATCTGGCAAAGTTTGAAAGGTGCCGCGCGCAACAAACCATGGCTCCTACTGGCATGTTCATTTATTTTACTACAAACTTTCTGGATGCTCCGGGGGAACTCCGCCATCTTCTTCATCAAGTATGTCTATGGCAAACCAGAACTGGCACCCATCTTCCTCGGAATTGGGTTCGTCTCCGTTATCGGGAACCTCTCCGTGCCATTTCTCTCACAACACTTTAAGAACCGCAACGTTTTGCAGTTCTCGCTGATTTTGGGCGTAGTCGGGCAACTCTTTTTACCGGTTGCCGAAAAGATGCAGAGTGTCAGCTTGTTGATTGCCGGCTCTGTTATCTTCTTGATCGCGATGGGGATTACCTTTACGATCGTCTTCGCGATGCTGTCCGATACGGTTGACTATTCGACAAAGGTGCTGGGCTTAAATGAAACCGGATTCTTGTCCGCCGTACCAATGATTGGGGCCAAACTCGGGATGGGGATCGGTGGCTTCCTCGCCGGTCAATTCCTGGCATGGGGCCAATTCAACGCCAAAGCAGCCGTTCAATCTGGCCGCACGATCACTTTTATCAACCTGGCCTTCATTTGGATGCCAATCATCTTACTAGCCGCCATGATCTTCATGATGCAATTCTACCGGCTGGATGAAAAGCAGCTACAAGCTAATGATGAATCCGCGACGGTGACGACTGAAAAGGAGGAAGTTGAATATGATGCCAACAATTAATTCAGTCAAAACCACGGTCAATGGCGTGACTAAAATCGTCAAACCATTCAATAATGAAGTTAGTGGCGAACAATTCGATCCACTAGTGCTCAAAACCCTGACCGCGTTTGAAAAACCAGCGATATTGGAAAACAACCTGGACGACTTGCGCACTGGGAGCTTAACACCCGCAATCGCTGATCCAGTTGGACAGGCGGTCACCGTTAAAAATCGGAACATCACCGCGTTAAATCGGACGGTTAGCGTGGAATGGCTCACCCCACAAAATGTGTTGAGTCATCACGTGCTCGTTTATTTCCACGGTGGTGCCTTCTACGGCGGCGTCCCAGGCAATAATACCGTGTTGCTCAAAATGGTCGCGGCGCAAAGTCACTGCGAGGTATTAAACGTCGATTACAGTCTCGCACCCGAAGCGCCCGCACCCGCCGGAATTCTGGATGGCCTCGCCGTCTTCCAGTACTTGGAACAGCGCGATGCGGAAACGATGATCACCGTGGCTGGTGATTCGGCTGGCGCTAATGTCATCATGGCGGCAACCAATCTGAATCAGCAGCTGGGCAGCAATCGAATCAATCAGCAACTGCTGCTGTATCCGGTCACTGCGCCCAATGCTGACCACGCTGGACCGTTATGGGACCTCGCCGCATTTCCAATTATCGACTCACAGCGGACGATTTTAGCCAACTATCACGACCTCTTCCGACAACTTGATAGCATCATGACGGCTTATTACGTCCCAGACAACTTTGACTCGCATTCACCATTGATTTCACCACTACGTCAAGATAACTTTACGCTCACGCCACCAACCACGATTATAGTCGGTGAATTCGACCCCTTCCGGCCGCAAGCATGGGCGTACGCGCAACGGCTGGCCGCGGCAGACACCGCGACGACCTTCATTCAATATCAAGGTTTGAACCATGCCTTTGCGCCACTCGTTGATCAATACTGGCAGAGCTGCGATGTGGCGGATGTGATGGCCAAAGCGCTCGTTTAAATTTTTCAGGAACTTTTAGCAGATTTCACTCCGCATGACCAATTAAAACTAGTGACTGGCAGGTACGATGCCGGCGCTAGTTTTTTTGTCACGCAATAATTTGAAACACTTGTGAGGTTGTCCAGCCTGGCAGACGCCGAACCCGCAATACTGTGCTATACTGCTCGCAGAGGGAGGCGTCACACATGAACAACCATGAAAAAGCACAACGGCTGATGGCGCAAATCGACACGGCCTACAATGATCCTGAAGTAAAACAAGATGAACAGGTGCGCGCGGAACTGCTACGCTATGCTATCGAGCTGGATAAGAACGGCAACTATTTATTAATCGCCACCAAGGTCAACGGTATGGCTGCCCGTGTGATTCGTGAGCACATGCAACAGCCACTCGCTGCGATCAGTACGCTCTACCAACAGACGGCTCGGACTTCCGAATATTATTGGGGTGTCGCCGCTGCTAGTATCCTTAGTGGCTTGTGGTAAGTTGCGTCATCCGTTACGGTATTAATTTATTGCAGATTAAAAAGGACGTTGTCAATTGTGGCAACGTCCTTTTTGTGGCGCCAGCTGGATGGGGCTGGAATCTAATTCAGTGGCTCGGTGGCTAATTGAATGTTCCGAACAATTGAGAAAAAGTCGCTTCATCTGCCAATACTAAAATATTCAAGTATTTTAGTACCCGATACTATCTCCTTTATACTTGCCACCCTATTCCAAATACGTCGTCTCATTCCAACGGGTCAATTCAAACTGGCGGTTATCAGGGGTTGATAATACCGTCAGACTGTCATTATCGACGATACCATGGCCGACCGTTTTCATCTCCTGACCATTGATGATAAACGGTGCTCGTAATTTGGCCAACGGCACGCCCATCAACGCCTTGACTGTCATCGTGGTGACCAGTCCGTGTGAAACGACCAATAGTGGCTTGGCGTTAGACACACCGACCTGATCGACTAGTCGATGGATTGTGCCTGTGATTCGGGACACAAATGTCGCATAGTCCTCACCACCACCTGCTAATTCGGGCTGATACTCGGCGGGATTCGTGAAAATCATTGGTGCGTAAGATTGTGGCTGAACCTCGTCTTCTTTCAAGCCATCCCAATCACCAAAATCGAACTCACGAAGACCGTCGTCGACCTGGATCTCAGGTTGCCAATGATTGGCCGCGACGATGTATTTGGCCGTATCCAACGCCCGTTGTTGCGGACTGCTATACACGGCTGAAAATTCAACGTTTTGTAGATAAGTCCCCGCTGCTTTAGCGCCGGCAATACCACTTTCGACCAGTGGCGAGTCCGCCCGGCCGCCTTGAAACCGGTGTTCCAAGTTATACTGCGTTCGGCCGTGACGAATAAAATAAATCTGCATGACACGTTCACCTTCCTAATTTGCTCATAATCTAAGTTTAACCGTCTGACCTCAAATATTCAAAGAATGCTGGGCCTAATCAGGTCAAAAAAATACCGTGGTCGATAACTAACAACCACGGTTTTAGTCATTTTTATAGTGATTTTACTAGGTGCTGATACGGATGAGTGCCAATCATGAGCTGCCCATCCGCCGTAAACCCGTAGCGGTGGTATAACTTTGCCGCCCGCGGATTACCATCATCAACATTCAGACTCAGCTTGTGCGCCCCCAGCTCACCCACTAATTGTGGGAGTGCGTCCAACAATGCACTGCCAACGCCGTGTCCCTGAGCTTTAGGGTCAACCGCTAACATGCTCAGGTACCATTCGCCCGGTCGCGTCTCCCCGCCTAGTTCCAAGGGCGCTTCAAAACCAGCGTGCTGACCAGATGTCTGCCGCAACAAGTCATTAACGGCCACTTCATTTTGTGCGAGATGCCCAAAGGCCACGCCCACGACTTGATCATCAATCACAGCCACAAACGTCTGTGCTAACCCGTCCAAGTTGGCAGACTGCTGGTACAACGTCGTCAACATCGCATTTAAATCAGCATCACTGACCCGTTTGAGCACTGGCATCTCCATATCTCGATAAATCATCGCAATCAACGGTGCAATCTGCCCCGCGTCTTGCGGTGTCGCAATTCGAATTTCCATAAGAACAACGCTCCCACTTGTTTTCTTAACCCTAGCAAATCTACTGGCAAGCGTCAATCGTTATGTTTAGCCTGCTGCCGATGCTGAACCGTCATCACCCACGTCGTAACGGGCACAACCAGGATGACGCCAATCAGTGAAAATAAAACCATCAGGACTTCGGCGACAAATATTTTATTATTGATGACACTGCCAAATGAGTAGTGTAACCCCGAGAACCAAATAAACAGGGCTAGAAAGCCACCAAAGAAGCCAAAGAAAAGCGTATTAAACGTCGTCCCGATAATCTGCTTACCAATACTGATACCATCAATGTAGAGCCGTTTGGTCGGTAGCTGTGGATGCTGTGCTAAAATTTCACTCAGCCCCGCCGCAATCGCAATAGCCGCCTCCGCAATCGCACCCAACGTACTCAAAATCGCTTCGGTGACTGCGACGCCAATAAACGAGACCCCGATTGCCAACGACATACCTTCCAGGTCCTCACTGTCTTCCAGACTAAATCCTTGGGCCATAATCCAATTTTCGACCGGAAAAATAATCAGGACTAAAATCACCATGACGATCAACGCCGCCATATAAGCCGGTTTGGCCGCAACCTCATTTGCCTCACCGAAGAAAATCGTGAAGGCTAAAATAATCGTCCCAATCACGAGTGAGACCCCCATCGCGGGAAAGCCCCACGAGATCAATACGACGGCCAAAAATAGTAAGCCAAAGTTAAATAGTAAGCTTAGAAAGGCGGTCGCACCAGTCTTGCCGCCAATCAACGTCATCAGTCCGAATAGAATCAACCCAAGCACGGTAATCGTGTTCATGCGACCACCTCCTTAGGCATCAACCGACTCGCCAACCAACTGGCGACCGGAATCGCGAGGACGATCCCAATTCCTGAAATCAGGCTTTGAACCATCCCGAGCGACATGTTCATCGTGAAGGTGTAACCCCAGCTATTGCCGTTGCGCAAGTACAATAAGGTCATCGCAAACGTATCGGCCATAAAAATCAGAAAGAGCACATTAATCAGTGGTCCCATAATTGAGCGGCCAATCTGAATGCCCGACTTAAAGACTTGTCGTGGGGCAATATCTGGTCGTTCCGTCTTCAGCTGAAAGAGTGACGCCACAATATCCGTGGATTCGTCCATGACGGCTCCCAGCGAGCCCAGAACCGTTTCCACCAAAAAGAGCGGCCGCGGGACCTGGGTCACATATTGCATCGATTCGTAGGTCACCCCACGTTCATGGGTCACCGCAAAGACAATCAGACTGATAATCACAGCTAACCCGGTCCCGGCCATGGTCGCCCCCAACGTCACGACCATCTGGCGGCTGAACCCCAAGACCAGCCACAGTGTCAGAACGGCAAACAGCACCGCTAACACCCCGAATAGCAAGTAAATGTGACCCCCGTTAGTTGCGAGGTCGATTTGAATCGCCGCATAAAATAAAACGGCGTTTAGTGCCACGCTTAAAAACGCCATCAGCCCACTGAAACGCATGATCAATAACAGTAACGCAAGCGCTAACCACGCCACGAATGCGAGCGCGGTATCACGTTTGAGCCCCTGAATCGTGACTGCATTGTGCTGACTACTAGGAATACGCAAGAAGACTTGGTCGCCGACACGGTAGGGTTGATCCATCGCGCCAGACCGCGTGTAAGTATTCTTGATGCGATAAGTCCGACCCCGGTGCGCTTTGTTGAGGACGCGAACTGTTACCATTTGGACCAGCGTCTTATCCTTATTCTCAAACTCATCTGTCGTCGTACTGCGGTCGGTGGTCTGAACATGAGTGACCTGCGCGATCGTCTGATGATAAAGTCCGGCGTTGACGCGGGTCAGCCCCACTCCAATCAATCCGAGGACAATCACCACGAGCGTCAACCACCAACCCCATCGCTGTTTGATTCGCTGTTTCACATTTTCACCTTTTTTCACTTCAATGGTTCTCAGTATAGCACGCGCCTAGTTGACGGACCGCTTTGAATCGCAATCTTTACCAGAACCTAAGCTTCTACCTGGTAAAGTCAACCGACAACTGGGACTGCCTGGAGTTCATCCCAAATCTGGCTTTAGCAAGCGTCATCACCGTTAAAATCGGCTTTCAGTCTGCTTGCGCCTCGACTTGGACTCGGAGCGCTTTGAGCAACGCCACTTCGTCTTCATCGTGCAGACGTTGCGCTAGTTTGAGACCCTTTTCAATCAGTGTCAACGCCGCTGCTGGCTGTTGGTGGACGCGCCATTCGTACACGGCAGTTAATTTATAGTGTGCTAACGGCTGATGACGACGTAAAATCTGTTGGACGCCATCGTCCTGATACCAGGCAATAATTTGTGGTTCACGATGATTCGTGAGTAAATTCCAATACAACGTCGCATCTAAGTACCGCGCTAAATCAGCCGGTGGCAACGTGTTAAAACTCGGCTCCAGCCGCGCCAATCCTGCCAATAATTCAGGGGTGTCGAGACCATGTTGAACGCCCCATGCCAAAATCAGCCAAGCTTGACGGACGACCAAATAGTTACGATTGCCGCCGTCTCTGGGCATCACGATCATACTGGCATCCAAATCACGCACACTCCCCGTCTGCACTTTGATGGCTGCTGCGACCGCAGTCACATAGGCCGCCGTCATCGCAGCGGTTGACGCACGCGCCTGCCGAAACTCCTGACCTGCCGTCGGATAGCCGTGCAAGTTCATTGGCAGTAGTTGAGCGGCCTTCAACGTATTGACCCAGATCCAGATGATAAAGGCAAACAACCATAAGTCGAAGCTAAACTTGAATTGGTTCAGGGTAATCAAGCTCAACATGACCGTTAATAAGTTCAATAAGCCACCGCTAAAACAGTAAATCGCGTGATTGAAGCGTTTGGCATCCGCTGGCGGCATCGCCACTAGGTGCGGATGGCGCGTTAAGGGGCGTTCCAGCTTCCAATGGCCTTGAAAATGACTGAGTTGCAGTCGAAAGCCCGCGATACGTACGATTCGCGCCCCAATCAGGCGAAACCCAATCCACTGGCCGAGCCAATAAATCAAGGTAGCACCAAACTCACTGGCGATCAACGCCAGTCCGAGCCATCCGACCGTTTCAATAAATTGTCCCACTGCTTGCATAGGTTACCTCCTCGTAAATATTTCTAAATTTATATGTGGCGTACTCGTTTGATTCAGCAATCATTAGCTGGCCATGATGCCTGCCGCAACGTCATCGTGTCGGCGGCTGACCATTGATTGCTGGCGAGTCTGCTCCTAATTTGACCATAATACCAATTTCAATTATACGCGTTGTTCCGCAATTGAGATACTAGCTTTCCAGGCGCCAAATCAGACGATAAGTGTTCTCATTATAGCAAAACAAGCGACTGCCAGACGATGATAACGCCCGGAGTCGCTTGTTCAGTGAAGCTATGATAATTTTATTTATGTCGATAAATAATGACAGTGAATCGTGAACTGCACCAGTCCAAGTAACAATCTGACTTTTGTCTAACGCCGCCGATGTTTAACGACCGTAAAGAAGTGCAGAATCATCGCTAATAAAACGTAGAAGACGACGACAAAGACGCCGTAGTACGCCCAGAAGTTATTCAACGGAATAAATTGCTGAATCCCAGCCTCAATCCCCATTGTCAGTAATGCCATGACGGCAATCATAAAGAATAATTGAATATAACGTTTCACTGTACTGTCATCCCTTTCCTTCTTATGCGCAGCGCGTGCGCCCACTCGTTCACATTCGGCTTGCTTAGCGGCACTAATCGTCTGCATGCCCCAAGTATTCGTCACCACAATTTCGCGTAGTTTAATTAAGCCACCCATTGTTAAAAACTTATCGAGCGTCTTAAACGCCGCATCGGTAACACCGGTGAGATAATTTTCAATGCCACCCGCGTAGCAGTCCGTAATCGTCACATAGTGCTTGTTCTTAAACCGGTCTGGCACGGCATCACCAACCGAGTTAAACCGCGCGATTCGTCCCCGAAAGCAGTCACAAAAATTCTTCATGACCCCGGATAAGCTGCCCAGATAAGTTGGTGCTGCCAGGACCCAGACGTCTGCGGCTAGCAGTTTAGCTTCCAATTTGTCCAAACTTGGATTTGATTGGTTATCATAATCTGGGCGTAATTGGTAGTCATTGAGGTCGACAAGTTCGGTCTCAGCACTGGCCGATGCCCCCTTTAACACCGCTTTCAATAATTGAGCAGTCACCCCATCTGATCGATGAGCGCCCAATATTCCAATAACTTTCACCACAACCACTCCTTTTTGAATATCAAATATACTTATATTTTAACGCATTTCAACATAAAAATATGGTTATCAAACGAACAATAATCATTAAACCCGCTAATCGTATTCACTTTTAACAAAAAGGTTTGACAATCGATTAATGACTTGCTTTAATTATACATAAGTACGAACGTGCAAATAATACCTAGTCTACCTGACAACTTGTAGGCTTTCAATGTCTTGTATTTTCCAAGGCCGGGCAAATCGCCCACGATTAAAGTTGTCACACCAACACTTAACACCTATTTTAGCGTACTGCCGATGGGGGAAATTGGCTCTTAAGTGTAAATTGAATTTGAAAGGACGCAGTCACCATGGCTAATTTTCAACAATCCGAAACGGCACTCACTGAAAGTGCCACATTAATCAATATTTTTGCCGAAAAGATTCGGCGTCAAATTATCATTGCATTGGGGAACAGTGATAACGGACTCAACGTGACGGATATTACTGCCCTGGTCAATATTTCGCGGCCAGCCGTGTCACACCACTTGCGTTTGATGCGTGAAGCCGGCGTGATCGATATGCGGAGTAACGGGGTCGAACACATCTATTTTCTGACCTTAACTGCGCCATTGCAGCAGTTGCAGTCGACCATTGCCACGTTAACAGCGGACAATGCCACACTGGGAAATGCTTAAAGGCGCCATCTACTAAAAAAGACCTGCACACTAGGAATTTACCTAGGTGTGCAGGCCTTTTTTAGTCCGGGTCAGTCAGCTTAGCTTGACCGAACCCGATTTTTATATTCATTAAGTCGTTACCACACTTACTGCAGTCGCCATCGACCGTGATTAAACACAGCTCATTATTTGTTCAACGCTTGCAAGTCTGCCGGTAATGGTGCCTCGAACCGCCGGGTCTGTTCGGCAAACGGGTCATAAAATTGCAAACTGGCCGCATGCAGCGCCTGGCGCTTGATCCAGGTCTGATTACCGTCATACAGAGCGTCGCCGAGCAAGGGATGTCCGAGCGCCGACAAGTGTACGCGAATCTGATGCGTCCGCCCCGTCACCAACTGGAGTCGAACCCGGCTAACGGCGTGCGCTAACGTCGCAGTCTCAACTTGATAGGTCGTGATGGCCCGCTGTCCACTCGCCGTGACGCCACGTCTCGGACTATCATCTAGTCGGCCAATCGGTTGGTCGATCGTCCCACTGGCTGGCGTTAAAGTGCCTTCAATCCAGGCCAAATAAGTTTTGACTAATTGGTCAGCCAACTTGGGGTCAGTTAAAATCCCCTGTGCCACGTGATGCTTGGCCACCAAAACTAACCCACTCGTGTCGCGGTCCAAGCGCGTGATCAGATGGGGGCGTTGATTAGGTGCCTGGGTCGCAACCAAATAACCCTTGATGCGATTGACCAAGGTATCCTCCCGATTGCTGGGGCCCGGCACACTCGTTAGTCCAGCAGGTTTGTCGACCACCAACCAATTGGCGTCCTCATATTGGACTTGGAGCGGTTGATGGCTGACAGCGACCGTTTCATCCGCGGCCTCATCCGGTAACCGGATACCAGCGACATCGCCGGTATTAATGGTGATAACACCCGTTTTGGCCTGGTCGTTGACCAAAAAATCGCCTGCGCCGTGTTTGATGGCTTTAATGGTCCGCATACTGATGCCATGCTGCGTCAAAAAACGCTTCATCGCTAGTGGTTCCCCGTGGTGGGTCCAAGTAAATTGCATCGTTATGTCACCCTTCTCTTCAAATTACACGCCAACCGTTAGTCCGTCGCAGGTGCTTCAGCTTTCGTTTCTGTTGCCGCTTCAGCGTGCGCTGCTGCACGAATCGTCGCCATAAAGGTCTCACCATATTTTTCAAGCTTGCTAGCACCGACCCCTTTGACGGTGAGAAAGGCCTGATCATCTTCTGGCATGACTTCACACATCGAATGCAGCGTTTTGTCAGAGAAAATCACGAACGGTGGAACGCCCTGTTCTTCTGCCAATTGTCGCCGCAATGTCCGCAACTGTTCGAACAACGCACTGTTTTCAGGAACCGTCTGTTGAACGGTTTGCGCCGTTTTCCGGTGGACCGTCGTGTTACCTTTTAGCACGTCGACGCCACTCGCCGTCACCGTTAACGTCAAATATTGCCCGCCAACCGCTTGTAAATACCCGCTAGCAGTCAAAAAGTCGATCAGTTCAACGACGGCTTTTTGGCGCTGACCGGACATTAAACCGTACGTTGACAGGCCTTCAAGATGCGATTCGCGGATACGCTGATTATTGGCACCCGTCAAGACTTGCGCCACGACGCCTTTACCGAATCGCGAGTGCAGTCGCACGACACACGACAGGACTTGTTGGGCTGCCGTCGTGATGTCTTTAGCTTCCCGTTTATCCGTACAATTGCTACAACGCCCGCACGGTTCCGAGTCTTCACCGAAATATTTCAAAATAAACTGCTGCAGACAGCCCTGCGTATTCGCATAACGCGTCATCACTTGGAGCTTGCGATAGGCCAAATGGCGGTGTTCCGTGTCCATTTCTGATTCGTCGATAAAGTAATGTTGCAGCTGAATGTCGTTGGGCCGAAACAATAAAATTGCCTCACTCGGCAGGCCATCCCGTCCAGCACGCCCAGCCTCTTGATAGTAAGCCTCCAGCGTTCCAGGCACCTGCGCGTGAATCACGAACCGAACGTTACTTTTGTCGATGCCCATCCCAAATGCGTTGGTCGCAACCATCACGTCGACACGGTCATATAAGAAATCTTCCTGATTATGCCGCCGGACTTCAGGGTCCAACCCAGCATGATAAGGGGTCGCATTGATGCGGTGTTTTTGGAGCAGGCTCGTGAGTCGCATGACTTCCTTGCGGGTGCTGGCGTAGATGATGCCGGCTTCCCCATGGTTCACCTTTAAATAATCCAGGATATAGCGGTCCGTATCCTGATCCTTGACCACGGTCAAATCGAGATTATCACGCGCAAACCCGGTATTGACCTCATGTTGCGGATCAATGGCTAACCGACCGCAGATGTCAGCCGCAACTTGTTCGGTCGCAGTTGCGGTCAGTGCGAGCACTTGCGGATGAGTCGGCAACTGCTCGATCGCCGTACTCAACGCTAAGTAACTCGGCCGAAAATCGTGTCCCCATTGGGAAATACAGTGGGCTTCGTCGATTGCCAATAGTTGAATCGGTAGCCGCCCGAGCGCCTGAATGAAGTATTCCGAGTCCAACCGTTCTGGTGCGACGTAAAGCAAAGTATAGTCACCAGCGCGCAGTTCTTGTAGCCGCTCATTGATGGCTTGAAAATCAAGTGAGCTATTGATAAACGTCGCGGCAATGCCGTTGTCATTTAACGCGTCAACTTGGTCCTTCATCAAGGAAATCAAAGGTGACACGACGACCGTGATGCCTTGAAATAGTAAGGCCGGAATCTGATAACAGAGTGATTTACCCCCACCAGTCGGCATGATGGCCAGCGTGTTTTCACCAGCTAACACTTGTTCAATGACCGCTTTTTGCCCGGGACGAAATTCATCATACCCAAACGTTGTCTTCAATACTTGCTGTGCCGCCGCTAAGTCAATCATCGCAGGTACTCCTCCCTTTTGGAATTAATACTTTCATTCTACCGAGAATGGGATGCCATGACAAGAAGCGGCCCCGTTACCAACTAAATACGTCAAAACCATCCAGATCCACGAAAAGAAATAAAAAAACCTCTCCCACCACTGGAAAAGGTTCGGATAGGCTTAACGTTCCGCATGGCGTTAAGCCTCGTGACAGCCGTCGCTTCTATGTACAACGCTGTGTTTAGTCTCGTTTTGGTCGGCCGCGGTGATCAACCAATCCTTCCATCCCCCGTTGCCGGTATTTCCGTACCCAGGTATACACTTGGGGGTATGAAACGTTGAAATGCTTGGCGGCTTCCTGATAGTCGTTGGCATGGTCCAACGTATACTTGACGATTGCAATTCGCTCTTCTAACGTGACGCGTCGTCCTCGATCCATGGCGCACGGCCTCCTCTCATTCACTAACTTTTATCATACCAAGACTTGCGAATTTTTTGTAGCATTTTTCCAACGAGTTTATCGATTCATTATTTTTTCAAGCAAACTTCACGACTGCTCAGGGGTCGATAGTGGTCATCTTAAAATAATTTTGCAATCGGATCAATTTTACTTGCATTTTAGAACATGTGTTCGTATACTCAATAAGTGAGGTGATGATAATGACGATTCAATCAGAAAACTTAACGGTTAAATATTTGAATAAGAGTAAAATTCTCAAACTAGATCCATTTATGCTGTATTTACAAGTGATACCCATGGGCGATACATCCGCAAAGCCGATTAATTGTATCGTCGTTCACCACGCACTAACACTATTTTATCAACTAAAACCGGATGCTAAGCTCGCCCTATACGGCCACTATAATTCCCGTCATCAATTTGTTATTACTAAATTTATGGTCCAATCTGCAGTGCAAACACTGGCAAGCTAGTACGTCAAACAGCTAGAATGAAGATACTTAGATCAGAGGAGCTGTGTATATGATGCCAACTAATCTAACCCTACTTGAACGCAAAATTTCCAACAATCTGAACTGTCTCTATTTCGTTGACCATCCAGTCTATCGTATCCAAAAGAACCATCAGCTGGTTCTCGCACCTGAATATGCGAGCGCTGGTCGCGTGACTGCAATCAATTGCGACGACCAGCAACGCTACCATATTGATTTTGAAGCCACTAAGGAGCTCGTCTTGACCGAAAAAAAAGTGGTCAAAGTGACCAATAACATGCTTGAACAAAGCACGAGCCAGTTTTTGGCGACGCTTGGCTACCAGTTCGTGCCTAACGAACCAGTCGGTAGTGCTGAGGCTGCAGCCTCGATTCCCCCAATGTTACCCGCTGCTTCACCGTTGAATGCAGCACCCACCAGCTATATCGTCATTGACTGCGAATTCGGCACACTCTTTCGCAAAAGTGGTTCGTCTAAGGCCATCAGCTGGCGGGTTCAGGATACTGCCGGGACTCATGCCAGTATTTTCCAACTTAGTGCCATCGGTTTCAGTCAGCACCACCAGACTGCGCCCTTTTTCAACCGCTATTTTGACAACCCCAATTTTTTACCTGACAAAAAATTAGCGGGTTTAACCGAGACTGGGCTAACGATGGCCGCCTACGAAGCCCAAGGCGCCCCACTCACGGTACTCAAAGCATTTATTCAACAAGTCATTCAACCACAACTACCATTAGTCTTCTGGGATCAAACCCAAGACATCAAGCATATTCGCTTGTTATTAAGCGAGTATTATGCACAACTGACCATGTCTGAGCAGGAACTGGTCCAACAACCCGTCGTCATTTTCGATGCCCAAGCCTATACCAACATGCTCATCAATCGCGGCAATCACAAGAGTGGCAACCACGACTTACCATCGAACGGCTTGGCGGCCCTGTTCAGCATCACCAATCCCCATCAACACAATGCAATTTGGGATGTTCAGACAACTGAACTAATGCTAGTTAAGCTCGCCGAACTCAGTCATCAACCCGTTCAAATTACCGCGACACCGAAATCACTCTCGACCATTGTGCCACTGCAAGCCTCGCATCCTGAATCAACAACTGAACCAGCCTCGCAGGATGACACCAATGAGCACCGCGCCAGTTACGCGCAGGTCCATCAATTACGTGCTCGAGGCAAGACCTATCGTGAAATTGCAGCCGTCACTGGTTTTAGTATCAGTGGCATCAATTACATTCTCAAAAAAGCCCGTCCTATCCGGACTAGTTCAGAAAGCGTATAATGATATTAATAGCTTAAAAGGAGTGTTTTTAATATCATGGAAAAACGTATTAAAGGTTCATGTACCACGATTTTAGTTGGTAAAGACGCCTCAATCGATGGCTCAACCATTATTTCACGGAATGATGATGGTCACGAAGCGCTTGACCCAGAACGATTAGTCGTGGTTAACCCCGAAGACCAACCACGTCACTATCAATCAGTCATTAGTAAGGTCGAAGTTGACTTGCCAGACAACCCAATGCGCTACACGTCGATTCCAAACTCGATTTTGACCAATGGGACTTGGCCCGCTGCCGGAATCAACAGCGAGAACATCGCAATGTCCGCGACTGAAACCATCACCACCAATTCACGTGTGCTCGGAATCGATCCATTCGTTGCAGGTGGAATCGGGGAAGAAGACCTATGCACCCTCGTCTTGCCTTACATTCACAGCGCTAAGGAAGGGGTTACCCGCCTCGGCAGCCTGCTTGAACAATACGGGACATACGAACCAAACGGTATCGCCTTTTCTGACAAGGACGAAATCTGGTGGCTTGAAACCATTGGTGGCCATCACTGGGCTGCCAAGCGGATTCCTGATGACGCCTATGTGGTTGCGCCTAACCGCATGAACATTGATGACTTTGACTTCAATGCGGATGATACGATGGCTTCAGCTGACCTTGAACAACTGATTGCCGACTATCACTTGAACCCAGATTTTGACCGCGTCAACTTACGGCACATTTTCGGTAGCGCCTCAATCAAAGACACGGTTTATAACAACCCGCGGGCTTGGTTTGGTCAAAAATACTTCACGCCAGATGTTGAACAAGATCCAATGGAACAAGACTTACCATTCATCTGTCATGCGAACCGGAAGATTTCTATCGAAGACGTTAAATTCGTGCTCAGCTCTCACTTTGAAAACACGAAATACGACGTTTATGGCAGTGGCTCTGAAGCCGACAAGACCCTCTTCCGGCCAATCGGGATCAACCGGAACCACGATGTTCACATTTTGCAAATTCGTAACAACGTCCCAGCAGCGGTTGCAGGAATTCACTGGCTCGCATTCGGTGCCAACACCTTCAATACGGTGGTCCCATTCTACGCCAACGTCAATGACACCCCAGCCAGTTATAAAGACGCAGATGGCACTTTCAACCTTAACCACATGTACTGGTTAAGTTGTACGACTGCCCTCCTCGGCGATACTGATTACGACTTCTACGTGGATATGCGTAACAGTTATGAATTGGAAGCCATGAGTGCCTACCGTAAGATTGAAAATGACACCGACGCCGACTTGACGAATCATCAAGACGTCACGGCCTACTTGGAAGCTGCTAACCAACAGCTTGCTGACACAGCCATGAAGCTGCAAACCAAATTATTGGGTGACATGGTCATCGCCGGTTCTGAAAAAATGAAATTACGGTATAATTTGAATGATTAATTAAGCCCGGTGTTATCCCGTTTCAACTGAGATTCGCATGGTGTTTTTATGAGACCTAACTAATTTATTTTTAATTTAGTGGTTTACAAATGAAAAAATCGTGCTAATATAAATGTCACAAGATAAAAAACGGAGGAAAGAGGAGTACGATTAGTCAACCTGCCAGTGAATCGGGAGTGAGTGGAAACCCGACCAGAACTTGACTAGTCCGAAAAACACTTTCTTAGTTGCTAACTGAAATAACCTCGTTAAAGTAGGATTAGCCGTTAACCGGTACGTTACCATCGGTGGTGTATGTTTGTACACTATTTTAGAGCTGGTTTACAATTAGGTAAACAACTTGGGTGGTACCGCGAAAAAGTCTTTCGTCCCTTGATAATTCAAGGGATGGAAGGCTTTTTTCTTTTATCCTGTAACCAAAATTAGAACTTATTTTAAAGGAGACCACGCACATGCATTTAATTATTCCAAAGGATTACGATCCTAAATTATCCGTTAAAGAAACGCAACAGGCCATTCGTTACATCCGTGAAACTTTCCAAGATGAATTTGGGAAGCAACTCAACTTATCCCGGCTTTCAGCGCCAATGTTCGTTGAAAAGAAAACTGGTCTGAACGATAACTTGAACGGGGTCGAAAAACCGGTCTCCTTCACCATGCAGGACATGGGCGACGAACAAATCGAAATCGTGCACTCCCTTGCCAAATGGAAGCGGGTCGCCCTCAAGCGGTACGGCTTTGACATGCATGAAGGCTTATACACGAACATGAACGCTATTCGTAAAGACGAAGATTTAGACAACTACCATTCAGCTTACGTTGACCAATGGGACTGGGAAAAGGTCATCGGCAAAGAAGAACGAACCGTTGAAACCCTTAAGGCCACTGTTCGCCAAATCTTCAAAGTCATCAAGCATATGGAACATGAAGTTTGGTACAAGTTCCCACAAGCAGTGCACCACTTACCAGATGAAATCCACTTCATGACGACTCAAGAACTCGAAGATATGTACCCAGACATGACGCCACGCGAACGCGAAAACGCCATCTGCAAGAAGCTCGGTTGCGTCTTCTTGATGCAAATCGGTTGGAAGCTTGACTCTGGCGAACGTCATGACGGCCGCGCCCCTGACTACGATGACTGGAAATTAAACGGCGATATCCTCTTCTGGTACGAACCATTAGACCAAGCCATTGAAATCTCAAGTATGGGTATTCGGGTCGACGCCGAATCCATGAAGAAACAATTGAAAGACGCTGACGCCGAAGACCGTTTGAGCTTACCTTATCACCAAATGATCTTGAACGAAGAAGTCCCTTACACGATCGGTGGCGGGATTGGTCAATCACGGCTCTGCATGTTATTACTCGGTAAAGCCCATGTCGGTGAAGTTCAAGCTGCCCTTTGGCCACAAGAAATGATCGACCAATGTGCTGCACATAACATTCACTTGCTTTAAGATTGGCTTGATGACACCTAACCTGGCGGTTGAAGTGCTTTAGGCGTGACGATTGCTTAGACGTTACTGAACTTGGACTCGAAGTGCGCTAGATGTATCACGTGCTTTGCTGACTGAACTTGTGATTCGAACTGTTTTAGATAAGTGGATTGCTTCGTTTACTGAAGGTGTGACTCGAACGGCTTTAGATACATCGATTGCTTCGCTTACCGAAGTTGTGACTCGAACGGCTTTAGATAAATCGATTGCTTTGTTTACCGAAGTTGTGACTCGAACGATTTTAGACCTAGCAGCTGCCACACTTACCAGTCAGCATTTCAACTCAAGTGCCTTACTGAGTAGTCTTGCGTTGACAGTAGAAATTCACGATGCCGTAGAACGTCGCTTTCGATTGCCGCTTCAAGATGGTTGCTTGGATTGTTGCGTAGATTCGCCATAACGCAACAGAACACACCGACTTAATCCGGCACTAACAGATACCGCAATTCGTTCGCTTCCTACAGTCAAACAGCTAACCAACGGTGTTTTCATTTTCAAAATTTAAAGTTCCCTATCCGACGTTATGTGGGTGGGGAACTTTTTTTGCCTATTTTTGTTGACAAGCAACAATCGCCAGAATATAATGTTGCTTGTCAACAAAATTAAGGAGCTGTTTAAAAATGACAAAATTATTAATGATCAATGCTCATCCTCATACCATGGTACCGAGTGCCTCGCTTACCGTCGCGGCTAGTTTCAAAACCGCCTACCAACAGGCCCATCCTACCGACGAAATCATCACACGTGACCTTTACCAAGACGGTGTTCCAGCCTTGAATGATACGACCTTCGAGGCTTGGCGGAAACAAAAATATGGCGAAGACTTAACTGCTGCTGAAGCAGACTTACTGAGTAGCCACGCCGCATGGCTAGATGAGTTTTTAGCCGCGGACAAATTGGTCTTCGTTAACCCGATGTATAACCACTTTCTACCGGCTGAACTCAAACAATACCTTGATTTGACGGCAGTTGCCCGCAAAACGTTTAAATACACCGCAACCGGCCCAGTTGGTCTGCTCACTGACAAGCGTGCGCTCCACATTCAGGCCGCCGGTGGCTATTACCACCAAGCGGATAGCCACAATCAAGTCGAAGCTGGCGACCCGTACCTGCGTGACATGCTGGCTTTATATGGCATTCAGGATTACCGCACGATTTTTATTGAAGGCTTAGACCAATTTCCAGAACAACGCGACCAAACGATTGCGAATGCCAAAGCAACCGCGGAAAAACTCGCCGCTGACTTCTAAAACCAGTATAATAATAGTAATATTAATTCTCGTGTTAACACGATGACAATCCGTCAGCCATTGATATCGTCAACCTGACGCAAGACCATAAGGGGGAACCAACGATGGCAACATCCGCAGAACAAGCGATTTTAGCACAACTCAAAATCATTCGAACCAAGCGTGCTTCAACGACTGGTGAGCAAAAATGGCTCAAACAACACATCAATGAAGCCAATTTGCGTCGCTTGTTGCCGGATATTTCAATCGTTGGTCTCCACTTATTATCCGCGTTAGAGGCTGGGCCGCAAACCGGGATTGATTTGGCAACTACGCTGGGCGTCACTCGTGGTGGCATCACCCGCGCAGCCAAGCGTCTGACGAGTCAAGGCCTGATTGGGTCGTTCCAACAACCTGACGACCACAAGAAGATCTTTTATCGGCTCACCCCCAGCGGTCGCAAGCTAGCGCACTATCACGACCAGATGCACGCGGCTCGTAATCACGAGGCAGTCTCGATGTTACGCGAGCATTACTCTTTGGAAGAGTTAGCTGTGATTCAACGGTTCTTGCTGGATTTGACAGGCTATGAAGATTAAAGTGACGAAACCCACGTTGTCCAACCAAATTCGGTTAGGACGACGTGGGTTTCGTTTTCGTGTTGCTGACGATTCCTGTGAATGTTAATTATCAGCGATATTTAGGCCGCACCAGCTTTGATGGCTGCAGCTTATTTTTCTGCGATATTGTTCTGCTGTTACAATCGACACCCCTCGTTAACCGGGCCGATTTGAATCAGTAGGCGTAACTGATTGTTTACTCCACTTGTTGATTGCTCACAACCGCCACAACGCTTTTTAGCAGCGAGCTAAGATTGCGCTTCAGCATGAAAATGTTGATACAGCGATTGTCCTTCGACTAGCAGTGCCACAATTTGTTGCGGGTCAGCTACTGTCACGCCTTGTCGCTGCAGGAAGCTGACGAATTGCGGTAAGTAGTCGCTGGCCTTGACTGCGCATTCCAATGGGTAAGTCTGTGTGGCGGTCTTAAGAATCAGTTGAAAATAATCCGGATTGAAGTCAAACGGTGACACCCGTTTGCGACACCGATAACTAATCGTCACGCGTTGTAAATCCGCATAAGGTATCCGTATGCGCTTGGGACGGTTGAACACAATCTGGCAAAATTTTTTCCAGGTCGCTGTCGAATACAGATTCAACTCAATGGTGGCTGATTGAATCACCCAATAATTATCAATTGCCACGGGAACCACGACGATCATCCCAGCGATATACAGGAGCGCGAAGACCCACCAAGGTTGATAACCGAAACCCGTAAATAATAATGAAACGAATAACCAAAATAATGCGAGACCCGCTAAACGGCCAAAGCTCAATCGTCGGCCAACCGTATACGGCTTTGGAAAAAACGCACTTCCGCGGACCAGTTCATCCAGAGACAGATTGTACAAATCAGACAGTGCCAGCAGGTTATCAATCGATGGAATCGCCTTGCCTCGTTCCCACTTAGAAACTGCCTGAGTGGTGACAAATAACTTGGCCGCCAATTGTCCCTGTGTCAATCCATGCTGACAACGACGCGTCTTCAATAATGCTGCGAGTAACATTGGATCGCCCCCTCTTTAACTTTAGCTTAGTCCTCGGGCCAGATTGATCCAATCAACTCGTGGTTGTTTCGTCGAAAACACGGCCTATTGCCATCTTTGTGCATGACGGTGGTTCAATCTACTGGTCTATCAATTGAGATTTGCTAGCTCGGCTTCAATTAGTCAAATGAAACTGATGACATTATTTCCCGGGTAATCATGGCATGTGGCATAACCCGTAAACTTTTACTGTCGCCACTGGAGCGGTTCTCGTGTCACCAGCTTTCGACTTATTCATCTCAATCATACTGCATAGATAGTCAAAAATCTTAAGTAGTTAGTTAACGCTAGTTGTTTGTTAACCTTATCAGTACTATGTTGGCGTGATAAAGCTGCACTGACAATAGCGAAAACCACGTTGTCTGACGACCAAAATTAGTCACGAGACAACGTGGTTTTTATTTTGAACTAAGCTTCGTGTTGTTGCGAACGATACCTGCGAATGGCAATTATCAGCGAAAACGTGTTGATAATCAGTCCCACCGCGCTCAGCATCAAACTGATTTTTTTAATGCGCATGATGGCCTCCCTGTTAAGCTAGATTGATTAAGCCTAGTTTAACGAGATTATCCCCTTAATGAAACTAAAAGCGCTTATTGGTTCTGCGGACAAAATTACGTCCTGAATTAGTCGTTAGCAACGGTTTGTTGGGCGTGAGCTAAGGCGTCCTTGACCGCTAATTTGATGGCTTGGCTGGAAACGGATGCACCAGAGATTGCGTCAACGTCGTACGTATCAGCAGCAACCATCTTTGCGGGCAACTCAGCAACCGCGCGACCTCCAACTTCACCAGTTTCATGTTGCTCAACTACTTCCACATTAGTCAGCTGCTCGTCTGCATAGGTAATTCGGACAACCACCTGACCACCGATACCATCATCTGAACGCCCTAAATACTGATTCTCGCCAACTGGAATTTCTGGGGCCGATTCAGCAACCAAATCATTCGCACTTGTTTGCTGTGCTGAAGCACCTGTATTGGCATCTGGCTGATTGTCTGCGTCTTCATCGGCGGATTGCTGCTGTTCATACTTAGGCTTAGCCGCATTTTCACCAGCAATTTTACCAAAAATCAAGCATTCAGCTAAATTACCGCCGCCTTGATATTGATTGGCACAGATGCCACCAAGTTCACCGGCACCATACAAGTGGGGAATCGGCTGCGCATTTGTGTCCAAAATTTCGGCACGTTGATTGCGTCGAGGACCGCCCTGAGTATTGAGAACATTATTGGTTAGTTTGAGCGCATAATACGGACCATCATCAAATGCTCGCATCGTGTCAATCTTCCGGTTAAACGCATAGTCCGTGCCGCTCTCAACAAAATAATTAAAATCATGAATCGTCTTAGACAAAATTTCGCTATCAGCTTCCATAATCCGTGCTAAATCCTTTAGATTGGCCGCTTTTACGACTAAGTCAGACAGATTGTCAATTGGATTGTGCTGGCTGGCTGTCATCTGCTGATACTGAGTTTCATCAAAGACTAGGTATGGATGGACATTTGTCCGAGGAACTCGCCACATACCGTGATCATAAATGTGACCATGGCGGTTTGGTTCACTCTCATCGAAGTAACGGCTGCCGTCATCCGCAACTGTGATCACGCTACCATGGTTCACTTCAGGCCATCCTAAGATCAACCGGCCCCGTTCACCTTTAGGCACAGCGACTGATAACCCATGCAAGAAGCCAAGTGATTCGTAGTTTTGCATGTGCCATAAGTCAGCACCGACTTCTTGGGCCATTTTGACACCGGCACCCTTGTTAAACATCGTTCCAAGCGGGGCTAAATGTTCCGCACCCAGATAATCCTGAACGGCTTGCGGATCATTTTCAAACCCACCACAGGCGAGGACCACCCCATTTAGTGCGCGAACATTAACTAAACCATGATGGCGCTCGATTTGAACACCGATAATTGTTTTGGTCGTCGGGTCTTGAATCAAATGCTGAGCTGGCGAGCTCAACCATACGTCGATCTGCTGTTGGCGACCAATGACTTTTTGCCGTAAAATTTTCCACAACGCCGCATCAAAGATGCCATGATGAACAGTTGTGAAGTCATAAGATTCCACACCCGCATACTCTGGAAATTCGTGGACAGCGCTGTCTAATGAAATGGGCGTATCAGCTGGCGTAAAATCATTCTTAACACTGACTGGGTCAACATCAAGATATTTTTGAACATAATCACGCATATTCGACATACCCTCAACGAAAGTGTCGACCATTTCTTCATCAAGTTGCATCGGTGCTGTCAAATTCTGATAATATTTCTTACCTTCATCAAAACTATCAACCGTCCCTAGCAGTTGTGCGGAGTAACGCGTATTCCCACCTTCATGTCCATTCGGGGCGGCATCGGCTAATAAGACCTTCGCTTTTGCGTCCGCGGCAAACCGGGCAGCAGTTGCACCAGCACCACCAAACCCAATAACCACCGTGTCATACTGATAATCCCAGTTAACTTGATCTACTTTTTTGAGCACATTGACCATCCTTTCTGAATCCAATGATGATTAATCTAACCTGTTATTTAAATCACAAGTAGTAGTCTTTTTTGTTTACACCCGTATTATATAACCGCTTTCATTTTGAGAAAAATAACAATCTGATTTTTTATCATTACAAATCAGTTATGGGTTATACTTTAATTTAACAGTAATACTTATAAAAGGCGGCGATTTTTTGGATAACAAGTTATTAACTTTTTTAGAAGCCATTCAGCAACACGCTAGTATGACGAAAGCTGCACAAAGTTTATTTGTTAGTCAGCCTTATATTAGTCGGACCATCAAAAGCGCTGAGCTACATTTTGGCACGAACCTCATCGATCGTGAACACCGTCCACTGGAACTAACTTACGCGGGCGAACGATTACTATCCTATTTACAAAGCGACGCCCGCCTACATCAGATGATGAACACCGAACTCAGAGAAATCAGTCAAAACAAATATCAGAGTATGACCATCGGGATTACGCCACCAATGGCTGACACCTGGTTTAGCCAGACGCTACCTGATTTTTATCGCCATTTTCCAAATATCCGAACTAAGATTTTAGAAATCACGACCTCAAAGGCTGAAGCGCTACTAGCCAGTCATCAACTAGACTTCTTCATTGGCAAAACGATTCACCAGGAACATATCAAAACGGTTCCACTACAAACTATCTCACTTTCGTTGGTTATTCCTCAAACGGCTCGGTTATATCAGCCCAATCAATTTTGGCGTCCCTTTACGTCCACGACATTAACCAGTATGAATGGTGAACCGGTCATTCGAACGGTCGGCGAAGCTCGTTTTCAAGAACTCGTCGATCATTATTTCGCAGATAAAGGTGTACAGACCATTCCACTGATTGAAGTCAACGATTCGCGTTTTGCACTTAGCTTAACCCTCCAGGGGCTTGGCAGCATCGTCCTTGCAACTGAAATGCTGGCGAAAATGGCAGCTGAACCTACTCAGTATCCCATCAATGCTTTCAAACTGCCGACCAGTGAGCTGAGTCTTGATTTCAGCGTCGCTTACTTACCAAGCCACGTTCTGGCAAAACCAATCGCCTATTTGGTTGACCAAGCCTGTCAGAACTTTAGCCCGGCGATTGATTTTTAGTGTTAGGAAGGAGTGCAGATGATCAGATTGGAAAGTGAAACATATATCGCTCTATGTGATCTTAAAGCATATAATTATAAGGAAAATCACTTGTAATGTACGATTATGTACCAAATAAACATATATTTTGACCTAATTTTCGACATTATATCACGATTTTGTGAGGCGTCAATATTCGATAACGGCCATGGATGTGAGATATGATTTAGCTAAGAAGCGGTCCCGGCACTTTCCGTTTTGGAAAATTGCTGAGACCGCTTTTTTTGATGAAATATTTGACCTTAAGATAACAGTCATCGGAACCACAATCGCTTGTTTAGCATTTAATTCAGCGCGCTTGTCGTTTTATCGCTCAATCCGATATTATCCCACCAAGATGATGTAGTTCCGATAAAACTTGTTGAACTTCAGCCGCCAAGTCCTGATGTAAAGTCATTGGCTTTTTCACTTTAAGTTGCAATTAAAAATACAAAACGGATAATTCATCTGTTTTGTATTGTCTGCTCTATCGTTATTCAAATTGTATGAAAAGCCGCCGTACTGGAACGACCATCGTATATATGAGCCATTAATCAATTAATTTCAATTATTTTCTGTGTCCCAATGTCGTGATTGATTAATATTCATTTTTTTTGCGACGATTTCAAGTGGGTCAATTTTCAGCTTTTCGCACATATAGAATACATAAATCAGTGTGTCCGCTAGTTCTTCTTGTAAATGTTGATTTTCTTCCTCGCTTAGTGGCTGCACTGCGCTACGCCATTGAAATATTTCCAATACTTCACTAGCTTCTAAATTTAATGAGATAGCTAAATCCTTTAAATTGTGATATTTTTGCCAACCCTTTTTATCACGAAACTCAATTAATGCATGTTCCACTTCAGAATAGTTCACTTTAATCACCTCAAAATATGTTGATTGCCTGCAGCACTCAGCAAAGCTTGTTGCAATTGTTCATCTACAGCATAGATATACAAGCCATGTACACCACGTGTCAACAGCACATTTAGTTCATTGCGTAAAAGTTCTTCAGAAACATCAATTTTCTTATTGTTCCACGTTCTTTGATTTGTTGCTTTTTTGTTCTTACTAGCCTTCTTATCAAAAATCAGTTTTCCTTCTCGATACTTAACTGAAGGACCAATAATCACGCCAGCATAATTCAAATCAAACCCCTGAATCGTGAAAGTTGAACCAACTTCATTAATCGTCTGAAATTGCTCCGCCCACGCTAACCCCTTATTTTTCCGTTTTTCTTTCCGCGAAAGTGGAATTTGAAGATTCCAAGGTAAACTCCAAGAACCGATTTTTACACGCCAACAATCATCATCTTTTGGTTTGCGCTTCTCCACATATGGCCAATCAAATGTCGCTAACACTCTTGCCAAACTAGCACCATCACTTTTTTTAAAGCCGTCTAAAGCCTTGATTTTGGCATGTAGTTGCTCTGGGGATGTGGCAATTTGTAGTTTATATTGTGAATCATCGGGGATTGGGCTAATTTTCCCATCAATTGCAAAGCTTCGTAGCCAATCGATCGTACTTTGGTCTGCAACCATTCTTTCCTGATGTGTCAGCTCAATACGATTTCCTTGTTGTTCTGCAGCATCTTCTAATTTTCGAACAGCCGCATCATCCATATACCCTTCTGTGGTCAGAATTTGATACTTGTCGAATACGATAACCACAACCTTGGCTAATTTTAGTAGATCTTCTAATTGATTTTTACCCTGGTAGGCCATTTTCCCTTGGGTCAACAACAAATGCGCCTCGTCGACTAGTACTACATCAACCTTCTCTTTACCGGTATGTTCTGTTATAAAATGAGTCGGTTTGGACACAATATCCGTATAGTCATGATCCAATCCTAATTTATGCGCAATCGTTTCATACACCGTTTTCTGTTGCTCATGATTAACTAGTAGATAGACGGAATTTTTACGAACCAAATCACTACTTGTCAAATCATAAAACAGATTACTTAACAGAACTGTCTTGCCAGTTCCAGCTTGACCGGCGATAAAAATTGTTGTGCCGGATTCCGTTGCGATGTCAGATTGTTTTCGTAATGCTGCTTTAATCTTCTCAAATATTTCTGACTTGCTCTCACGCTGCTCTTTGTTTAAAGAATGAAACGGCGAAGCTTTAAAAACTGCGGAATTTTCAATTTCTTTTTTATCAGGAAAAATATCTGGCTTTTTCGCCCTTAAAGTCTGCCACACCCGTCCAAATATATTTTCAAATTGGTCTGACATAAAATATGCGCGTTGAGGATTAGTCCGACGATTATTCAATTGACTAACACTATCAGCACTTAGCAGATACATCATTAATTTATTTTCAATATCCAACGTTAGGGATTTGTTAAAGAAACGATCCCCAATCACAATCATTTCTGCACCAGAGCTAGATCTTAATGCTTTCCAGTCTGTCCGTGTTTTTGTGTCAGCTTTCAAGTGTTGCCGCGTTCTTTTTTGAATATCATTAGTCTCGCCAACATACACTTTGAACTTGGATAAACTGCCGCTACGATTAGATGCGAGCTTATCATATATTAGGTAGACTGTTGGATATTCAAATATTAGCTTTTTATTTGTTTTATCGTTATGTAATTCAGTATTGTAGCTAGTATCATACGGCACAACATCCACAACTGGATCAACTTCGCCTATATTCTCTTCAAGTAATTTATATAGTATGTCTTTCCGCATATTCTTAACCCCAGGTTCTAAATTCAATTTAACTTTATTATACATGAAATCTGAGTTCAAAAAAGAGCTTACAACTATACTAAAAATGAGACGGATTCATCATACCATTCACACGAGGCACTGAAAAAGTTACGGGCTATCAAATTACTTTAGCGATATCCCACAAAATTACTACTCAAAATGGAGATAAGTTTCAACTTAGATAATATATTTTACTAGGATTGGCATATTAAAGTTCAGTAATTTAGCTTCTCAGCAATCCCCAGGAACTCTCAATATTTTTGTTTGGAATTGTCAGCCTTGTAAAAATAGTTAACTAATGGTCCCCCGTTGTTCTGTACAATGGCCCTTTCCAGATATTATATCAGTAGCATAAAAGAGTGGATATTTAATAGTATTCGTACATTTACCTCCCAACGCTATCACAGACCGCTGTTGCTGTGGAGCAATTGGTAAACCCACAATGGAATGTGAATTCGATTCCGACAGGTGACATTCAGTATGTACGATTGCGATGAACAGCTCATCTTCATACCGTACGTTCCGATATGGTGCAATCGCTCAAAAATACTATTAGTTAAGAATGATAGTTCGTTGAACTATTATTCTTTTTTGTTACTTTATTACTAAGATAATAATAATTTTGGAGATGTAGTAATTATGCCTGAAGATGCTAAGACTGACTTGAAGAATGTTAAATTTGATTATTTTCAAGTGCAAATTTCTAACAGAAAATCTGTAAAAGCGACAAAAGCGAGGACACGAATGTTTGACTTAACCCAGTGGATGGATATCATAAGACCTAAATACGAAAATGAGCCGGCAAGTGTAACACTGAACTTTTTTGGCGAGCAGATACGCTGTGACCATTCTGGTATGGTGGGTGTGGGCACAAAAAAGCCACTGGCAAGATTGCATTTCACCAAGCTTCGTGAAAAAAATTCTCCAGCGGTTGGAAGCATTCATGATGTTAAGTTAGATCCTGTTAACTTGAAGCCTGATGAATACATTGCTGAAGATGTAACAGCTCTGTTTGATCCCGAAGACAGCGTATTAATGCTTCAAAAAAATATTTATAGCCTGTCCAGAGGCGTTTTGGAAGCATATATTACTGAATTATGGAATTCTGATAAAGAGAAGAAAGACTTTGAATACGTACATCTTGTGCCTATCTTCCAAAAGAATAATTTTAGCAAGGGGAAACGTGCAAATAAAATTGAATCAATTGCGTTTAAAACTGCAAATAGGACTTCCAAAGCATCATTCGTAAACCCATTTAAAGGTCAAATTGGAGCCATGTTTGATACCATGAAACCGTTGGATGGAGTAAACATTGAAGTAAGAATTACCGCTTCAAGAACTCATGATTCTTTTTTAAAGCAGGATGGTGTAGTAGAAATGATTGATGAAATTCAAGAGCGTAAGAATCTGTTTAAGAAAGCAGAAATTTCTTTCAGAGATGGAACCCGAATCAATGAGGGCGCGACTGAAGCAACAGGTGGAGATAACGCGGAACTTACTTATATTGATTTAATGCATGGAAAAGTTCAAAGTGTACTTCCGTTTAATATCCCTAAAAAGCGTCCATTAAATCAGGATGCTGTTTGGACTTCCATGATGGCTGAATATCGTGAAGATGGTGGTAATATGGTTAATGAAGTAAAAGCTTGTTTAACTAAAGTACCAGCGAACTAGAAAGATTGACCCAAGGGACACGTGACACTAGCTCGTAATTGGAAGATTCACGGAACCACTACACACGATATTGTTGGTACAAAAATCACCAAAATGGTATAACATATTGAAATTGGACTTGTAATTGATGAAGCTTTTGTTAAATGTCGCTTTATTGCGAACTGGTGTCACAAGTACGAATAGGAGTGATTAGAGATGGATGAAAGTTCGCATAAGTTTGGTACTTTTCTCAATTTAATCTATCCCTTACTATTTTCGGCACTGTTTATAAGTGCTAAATTTTTCTGGAAGTTAGACTACACGGTTTTGGGATTTGATAAGATACTTGATTCAACCATAACTTTTTCTTCAATAATCATTGGCTTTTATACTGCTATGTATGGAGTGTTAATCACTTTGAAAGATTCAGACATAATGCGCGCATTTAGAAGAAATAAGCTAACTGGGATTTTAAAATTCCAATTATATGATTCATTAACTATTTCTTTTGGCGTATTACTCACGAGTGTATTAATGCAAAGCTTAATTAATTATCCCGGTGTTTTTACTGGATGTGTCACGAATATTTGGACACTCTTTATTGGTTACTTTATCGCTACTTCTTTCCGCGCTATTACCTTGTTACTAAATATTATGTTTCATTCAGATGATGAGAGTCAAGATGAAAACACACGCTGTGAAAGTGTAAAAAGTGCGAATGAACGTTACAAACGATTAGATGACGAAAAAGATAAAAATTAGGGACTGTCTGAAGACTAAAATTTTAATCTGAGGAAAAACAAATCGAGACATTCCAATGACATAAATAAACGGTACAAACTAGAAGGTGTACAGCGGTACTGAATCAAAGGATACTTCCCGCCATACTGAACTGGCCGCCCATCAAGCTCAAAAAACTGTACCGCCTTAAATACTATCCTCTGGCTCATGCGCAGTGGTACCATGTCATAATCCACCTGAACGCTATGGCCCCTGGAAAATTGTGTATAGCCGCTTCCAAACTTGGGTGCGCTCAGGATTATTCGAACAAAGCTTTGATGAATTGATCGATAATCCTGACATGGGAAACTTGAGTCTAGATTCAACAATCGTTCGAGCACATCAGAAGGCCACTGGCACAGAAAACACCGAATGTGTGGTTATAAAATCCAGCTATCGTACTAAGTCGCTTCAATTTGCATCTTGCTTAAGTAGTTTTTCAGACAGGCCCAGTTCTCACCTTTAAAGTTGTCTTCTAGACGAATGTTCTTGATAAGTATTATTTGAATGGATAACTGCATTCAAATAGTGCTTTTAATGATATAAAATACTAATAGACCTGGAATCAATTGATTCCAGGTCTATTAGTATTCCCTCAAGAATTGTCCCTTAATTAGCGACTCATTTACATCCAACTCATTTTTGCATTAATTTAGCCGAATTTTATTTTACAACTTCCGCAACCGCCGCATTAACCGCGTCACGTTCATCTTCAACTAAGGCAACGCGACTGGCGATGACCTTAGTATCCATCTTGATTTCACGGGTCAAACCAGGCGTATTGATCTTTGGTTCAAAGAACGCCTTGAATTCGGCTAACCGTTCTGCTGTATGGAAGATTCGTGAAATGACAGTAATGTAGGTCGTGAATTCCATGTCACCACCGACCGTGGCTTCCAACCATGACCATTCATCGCGAATCCAGTCCCATGCGGCTTGTTCACCAGCTGGGTTAGCTAAGACGCCCCGGAACCAAGCACGCAAATCTTGTGGTTTGATGGTATCAGCATCTTCAAACTTACCAACTAATCGCTTGATTAAGTCTGCATCTGGTGTAGCTGTCAACGCTTCACAGATATCTGCCTTATAGCTGGCATCCGCGGTCTGCCGTGATGCCGCTAATAAGCTGTCGAACAATTCAGCGCTACCGAAGTTCTTGACTTCGTTGCGCAAAATGAAGACTCGGATATCGGCAGGTAACGTTGCGAGCTTGTCGCGGTTACCTTCGAATAATTCATGTGCTGCCAAGACGGCTGCACTGTTTTTCGCGTACAATGCCGCATTCAGTACAAATGGCCGTGTCAACTGGTCATCGTTAGATTCACCCGCTTGTGGCAACCAGCCTAAGCGTTTAACTTGGTCGGCACTTAACTGGTCGAATAAGGCTTGTAAATGCTTTTCTTCGTCAGAATCTGGCGTTACGAACTTCCGTAAGTTACCAGCAACTTGGTACAAAGCAGCGTTAACGACAGTTGAATGACTAGCCGCAAACCGACTTAATAACGGCACAACTGCGGCGTATGAAATCTGACGACCTTCAGCTAATAAGCGTAGATCCTGTAATAACTGTAATTGGTCAATGGCAGTCAAGTCATCAACATTGGCCAAAATGTCATCCATCAACGTTTGGTCATACTTAACGATAAAGTGTGAGTTATTGCCGACATTCAAACGGAATGGTTTGCCACTGACATCACGCAACTTATCATAATCGCCAAGCGTGACTGTTTTGTCCTTCATGATGGCAGGTGCGGCATCGTAGTTCGCGTTCAGCGGAATCTGCCATTGACGGCCGACGTCTTCACCTTCACCGATGAAGAATTGTTGTTGTGACAAGGTCAATTGACCATCAACGACCGCGGCTGTGACAACGGGATAGCCAGGTTGTTCCAGCCATGAATGCATGATGTCACCCACTTGCATGCCGGAAGCATCAGCTAATGCGCCCCATAAGTCATCACCCTTAGCATTACGATATTTATGATCGATGAAGTATTGCTTTAAGCCAGCGCGTAAAGCGTCATCGCCGACTAACGCCCGGGCCATGACTAACATCCGAGCACCCTTAGCATAGACGATTGCACCATCAAAAATCGAATCGATTTCAGCGGGGTCTTCCACTTGAACGTGAACGGATTGAACACCGTCTGTTGCGTCCCGTTGGAGTGCCATTGAAGCTTCGGAAGTTTGGAAAGTTTCCCAAATATGCCAATCTGGTTCTAAGGCATCCGTAGCCACGTATTCCATCATGTTGGCGAAACTTTCATTTAACCAGAGGTCGTCCCACCACTTCATTGTGACTAAATCACCGAACCATTGGTGTGCAAGTTCGTGCGCAATCACCGTAGCGACGAGTTGCTTGGTTGCTAAGGCCGTGTTATCAGGGTCAAGCAATAAGTAAGCTTCCCGATAAGTTACTAAGCCCCAGTTTTCCATCGCGCCGGCTGAAAAGTCTGGCAAGGCCAACTGCCATGAATGTGGTAATGGATATGGTGTTTGATAGAAGTCTTCATAGAATTCAATCGACCGTTTGGCAATATCTAAGGCAAAATCCAATTCATTGGCTTTGTGAGCTTTCGTACCAAACACACCAATCGTGACACCGCTCTTAGTCTTGGTCTGCTTGCCTTGTAATTCGCCAAAGGCAAACGCAATCAAGTAAGTCGACATCCGCACGGTAGTTTCAAAGTAGTGCACACCATCTGCTTCATGGTCTTCTGGCATGTTACTCAAAATCGTTTCACCATCGTGTTCGTCGTACTTGATGGCCAAATCAAAAGTGGCTTTGGCTTCTGGTTCATCAACACATGGGAAGGCTTGCCGAGCTGCAGTGGTTTCAAACTGAGTCCCAATCAATTCCTTCTTCACACCGTCAACTTCGTAATATGATGGATAAATCCCCATCATCGTATCAGTCAACTTAGTGCTATAAGTAATTGCAAGGGTCACCTGACCAGTCTTCGCAAGTTCGATGCGAATCCCTTGAATGTCATTATCAACAGTAAATGGGACATCCGCACCATCTGCTTGGACACTGGCAATCGTCAGTCCATTTTGGTGAATGAGCACTTCTTGTGCCTGTGCGTCCCCGGTAATAGTTGATTTCCCCGAAATCAGCTTATCCGCCCGGTTGATGTTGATATAAAGATCATAATGTTCTGGTTGAAATGTTTCGTAAAAATGCGTTGTGGCTGCCATATTATTCTCCTCGTTTTTTAAGAATATATTCATTATACGACAATTGCAGATGGAATGCGTTATCGACAGCTCACGTTTTTATAATTCCTGTCCGGCCCAAGTCTGGCGGGCAGTTACTCCTGTAAAATCAGAACCGATTCACTGGTGTTACCCAAGTACAGCAACTATTCGGACGCCTTAAGACCAAGGCCCCAAAACACTCATGCCACCATCGCGTCTTCGTCATTAGGGTCGTTCAGTACCGGCACCACTAAACTAATCGGCCGCACCGCCTCCTTCAACACCACACTAGTCGCCCGAAATTCCGCATCCGCCAGCACGGGTTGCCACTTAAGCGACTGGCCCACTGGCTCCAGCATGATATACCGGCAGCTATAACGGCGCTCAAATTCGACGGTTGCTGGCAAAACTTCCACGTGCCGAGTGTCGCCTTGAATCCAGGATAACGGTAGCCAACTTTCAACCTGACTGGCGTCCACCCCAAGTTCTTGTAGGCGTTCAGCAAAGTGCGTCCGCATTAACAGTGGCGCATCCATCGGCGAACCCGCCACGTCGAGCGCAATCTGAAAATGGCCGACATATACAGCGCCTAAATCTAAAATCAACCGTTCATTTTTGTTTAGCTTGATTGGCCCGGTCACCGGTTGCCAACGCGCTGCTACTAAGGCAGCATAAGTCAGCTTAGACGTGACCAGGTAGTGCCGTGGTGTAATCGTTCGCGTTGTTAATGGGATTGAAAAGTTCGCTTTCGTTAGTAGTTTTGGATTGGCAGTAAAAGATTGGTCCGTAATCTGATAGAACTGGTTATCGTTAAAAGTCACTGTCATCTGTGTCCCTCGCTTTATCTTGTCTGCATGTTTCCATGGTCAACATTCCATGCTCATTGCGGTTAGTCCATCCCAATGTGCCACTAGGCTTGGACTTAATGCGACTATCGCTCACTGCTCCGGTTCCCAGTGTTCAAAGGTGCTGACCAAGTTCTGCGTCATATGGAATTCGCTCATGACTTTGACCAAGGTGGCTTGCGCGTTCATGAATAACGTGGAATGGACAAAACGGTGCGCCTCGGCATTCTCGACTAACCGCCGAGCCTGTAGCTGTTGCGCCGTCAATAGCTCGGCCTCCGCACGTCGCATTTTTTCACGAGCCACTTGGTAGCGATACCCAGCGACATCAGCTAATGCCGCAGCAATTAGTGAGCGGGCATTCCCGATGTTTAAAATCATGGCCATTGTGACATTGAGCGTATGTTCAGTATTTATCTGTTGCATATGATCCCCCTTCAATGTGAAGCGGAGTAACATCCCCCACCAGTTCTCGTTCCAACTCCTTGACCAGTATCATCGCACACGTCCTGAATTTGCGCCGGTCCCCATGCTGTCGGCACGATGTTCGATGATCAAATTAACGATTGCCAGGGCTCACTATTATCGCACGTGTGTCTTGACACCATTAACTTATCTCACAGTATAGCATTCGTTTGCAGAAAAGAATCGTCCTTTTTTCAACATATACATAAACTTTACAAAACGAAAACCGGGCCTTTTTACGTATATACGCGGTCCGGTTCTAAAATCAGTTAATATTTTTTTATTTGTTTTTCAAGCTATCTGGACACCCTAAATTCGCCACAAAAATGGTGGTTAAAAATTATTATGGTCCTTAGTTTCATCACCATATTGCCAGCGTTGCATTTGTTGCGCAGTCGCCGCACTCTGATAAGCGTTCCCGTCAAACCAGGCTTCAGCGCCACTACCCATCATCATGACAGGAATCTGGCGCCCATCAAAGTAGTGATAGCGCAAATAAACATAATTGCCGGCCCCAGCACCTTGGTGTGCGCCTTTGATATTGATCCACTTGCGACCGTCAAATGGTTCATAATCCAGCTTCAAATCATCCGTGCTGTTTTGCGTAAACGACTGCACCTTATGGCTATACTCATCATAGTAATACCACGTGCCCTGGTAGGTCTGCGGCCACTGGTTGGCGTCGACGGCACTGGCCGTTCCCGCGGTGAGGCTCGTATCGGACAGGATTGCCGGTTTCGTCCCGGTGATAATTTTGGCAAACCCAGCTTGAAGCGCGCTATTTTGCGTATCGTGGAGGATCAACTGGTCGCCGTTAGTCGTTTCAGTGACCAATACCACTGGCCGTTGGTTGTGCAGGCAGAAGAAGTAGGTGATTGGATAGATTGCCTCCGCCTTACCGCCCGTTGCGACCGCGACAACTTGCAGCGGACTACTGTCTTCACCATCCGTCGACCATTTCAAACTGACCGCCTGGCTCCCCCATTTGACGTGGCCATCCAATTGTCCATTTTTGAACACTTCTGGAAAATGATAGCCCAAATGGTCAGGTGCCTTGTCATCATACGTGCCGACATAGGTCTGTCCCATCTCGCTCTGCCAGGACGCCATAAACGTCGATAAGGCGGCCTTCTTCCCCGTATTCCACAAGGTAGCCTGCGTACTGGACGCTGAGTCATCGCTGACACTAGCTGCGTTTGCTTGCTTTGACTGGCTGTGCTTGACTTTGGTCGTTGTCGTCTTCGCGCTGGATTGCTTCGTTGCTGACTGCGATTGCGACGAACACCCCGCTAATAATAGACTGCCTAAAATTAATCCGACCCACATTCTTTTCATCTGATTCATAACCGGTCCCGTGCCGGTATCCCCCTATTCTGAGTTGCGCTGGCTCCGCTGATTAGTGACAATGCTGAAACCAAACATGCAGACACAAACGATTACCTTTATTGTACTAAAAAAGTCGGTGCCATAGAACTGGTTCATAATCTAAATCATCACCAGCCACACATACCGACTTTCAAATCGCTTATTTAATTGTGATATTCAAGGTTCCCAAGTGCGTGATGTGGCCCGTCAGCTGGTCGCCAGACTTCAAAAAGACTTGTGGTTCCCGGCCAACGCCAGTACCACTCGGTGTCCCAGTGAAAATCAAATCTCCTGTCTGCAAGTCACAAACTGTTGATAAGTAGTGCACGAGGTCGGGCACTTTAAAAATTAGTTGGCGCAATGGCGCTTGCTGCATCGTCTGACCATTGACGGTCGTCGTGATCACTTCATCATCCAAATTGGCCAATTCATCGACCGTCGTCAGCCAAGGTCCGACCGGCGCGTAATTTTCAAACGACTTACCCATTGAAAATTGAGGATTGTCATTTTCAAACTGGACCTCACGATCGGACAAATCTTCGCCGACCATCACACCCGCCACGTGACTCATAGCGTCAGCGACCGGAATCTCACGCCCGCCGCGACCAATCATGACGACCAGCTCCGTTTCCCAATCGGTCTTGGGGCCATGGGCAGTCACAGCCACGTTGGCCGAGGCCAGTGAACTACTGAACTTCGTGAAGATACTTGGCACTTTGGGTAACGTGATGTGAATCTCTTCGGAGTGATCACGGTAATTCATTCCAACGGCAAAAATCTGCCGCGGTTGCGTGACCGGTGCGGCTAAGTCTTCCGGTTTAAAGGTTTCAACTGGTCCTAACTGCCGCTGATTCGGCGCCATGTATAGCGCTTCCAAAATCGTTTGTGCATTCAGGACTGGTTGTCCCTGATTTTCAGCCGTAATAATAAATGGTCGGTTCGCGCGCATCCCAATTTTCATCTCAAACACCTCATTGATTATTTTTCATCCGTTTCATTTATACACTCACATAACCATAATAATAGCGCCAAATCAGCTGCGAAACAATGCTTGCATCTCGACGCTGGGTAAGGTAAGCTCAATGAAACTTCAGAAAGTGACTGTTCGAAATTGTCGCAATCCTCAGCACGCACCAATCGCCGTTCCATGTACTCGATTTAGTTTAACCACTGCCTGTTCCCGAACTGATGGCCACAAACAGCCTGCCCTTTTACAAGCATGAATCGCTCATTCCATCAAAAAAAGGTGCCCGCCTAATTGTCGGACACCGCTAACCATACCGATTGACGTCAACTTTAATGTTGCATGTCAGGTGCTGGTTTTGGTTGTTTGTCGCTTGGATGTTGCTCATGATGCGACGGTTCATCTGGATGTTTCTCGCTTGATTGCTTGTCGTCTTGCTGTTTGTCATTCTGTTGCCGCCATTCTTCCATCGTTAACATATCTTTAACGACCATTTTTAACTTAGTCACTTGATAGCCAGTCATTGATTTGACCGCTTTGGCGATCTTTTCAGCAACCCGGTTCAAGATTTCTTGCCCGTTCTTGCCATACGCGAGCACGGCCGTTAACTCAATGCCTACAGTCTGATCGTCATCATCGGTATCGATGGAAACCCCCGTTTGTGGTCGGTCCTTATCGGTAAACCGGTTGGAGATGTCGTCAATCAAGTTACCTTGTAAACTCAAGACACCGTCAACTTCTTGGGCCGTATTGCTCGCAATCTTCGCTAATACATTATCATCAAAAACAACTTCAGGTTGTAACGTGGTTGTGTCTGCCATTTAGAATTCCTCCTCTAAAGTCTGTCGTCTCGGCCATGGTGGGCACTAACGACTCAATTATTGCAATTTCAACGATGGCTGGCTTGCACTGCGACGTGCTTGTCGTCAGTACGCAATCAGGTTATTCAACCTGCCGATTGTCCGTGGACTGATTGGTGTTCGGCTTGCCGGTCGCCTGGTCTTGCCAATCGCGCTTGCTCATTACATCGCTGACGTGGACCTTGATTTCAATCACTTGCAATCCGGTATACCGTTCAACGTCCTGTTTAACGCGCTGACAGATCTGGTTGAAGATTTGGCGCATGTCCTTGCCGTATTCGACAATCATCGTCATATCCAAGGCAACTTGCTTTTTGCCGACTTGTGCGTCGACCCCCTGCGTTGGGTCAGCTTCATCACGAAAACGGTTCGTTAAATTGCTTAACATGCCGCCTTCTAGGGATAATACACCGTCGACATTGCGTGAAGCTAAACCGGCGATTTTTTCAATCACACCATCGTCAAACGTCAACTGCGTCTGTAATTGTTGTTCTGGTTGTGCCATTGTAATTCCTCCCATTATTTAGATAAATACTCACTCAACTTCTGGCTAACAACGGCCAAGTCAATGTGGACGAATCGCCCAATTGCCCAGCCAATCAGCCCCAACACTGCGACTAATAAGACTGCTGAAAAACTGGTTAGTACCCAGACGATTCCCAAAAGCAGTCCAATCAGAAACCCATACTGTGCGTTACTCATTAGGCGCCTCCTTTACACCACGGTCAACTTGCGCTCATGGTCAGCTGGCCGAACTTGGACGACCGGTTGCTCAACCTTCAATCCGAGTTGTTGGCTCAAGTAATCCTGCGCAATGACGGCCGCTTGTTGTGCCACTGACTCTAGTTTGGCCTTATCGCTCACCATCGAGTCAATCTTGACGCGAACACGGTGACGATTGCGTAACTTAATTTGGACATCGGGATCAATCAAATTCAATTGACTGACCAACCGATACTGTAAGTCACGTTCCAAAGCCCGTTGTGGAATCGTCAATTGACCGTGATCACCTTCATAAGTCAGCGTATTGACCTTAACGGGTCTGAACAAACCGACAATAATCATCAAAATACCGACGATACCGGCTACGGCAGCAAAGACAATCAACAAGCTACTCCAGACCATCGGATAGCTGACCGTCATTTCTGCCAGCCATTCCGTGAGCCACGGAATCGGATACAATTGACCTAATTCAAAGACCGCTAACAACACTAAGATAATTCCGACAAGTGTTACCATGAACTTCGCAAAGCGGCTCATTTAATCACCGCCTATCGCTTCTTCGTCATGCCGAAAATTGCTGAAACAATTAGCACTAAGATAATTGCGCCGAGAATCGATGGGACTAACGCCATCCCTGCTAATGATGGTCCCCACGTCCCCAACAGTGATTGCCCGATCCAGGCACCAACTAAACCAGCAATGATGTTACCGATAATTCCCATTGGCACGTCCCGACTAGTAATCGCGCCGGCCAACGCCCCAATAACACCACCAACGATTAATGACCAAAGCCATCCTAACATAGTGATCACTCCTTAACATTTAGAATTTTTATTACATGCTTATGATAACCATAATATTATTAACAGACAATTAATATGCATAGTTGAATTTGTTATTGCATCAAAAAAACAGTAAAAAGCCCGTTATTACAGCATTTATCACAATTCAATCACGCTGGAACCTATTAAAAAAGACGTTGCAAGCCATGGTCCACTTGTAACGTCCTCATCAACATCACAGATTAGGACTGTCTCGACCTGCACCGTGAAAGCTGCCAACGATTTTAATAACCACAACTAAAAAATCGGCCGCATTTCCATAACAGAAACACGACCGAATTTAGTTTTGACTGGTCAGGATGATGCCCGACTTTAGTTTAACTTGGCGTCCGAGTCCTGGATTGCAGTTTTACCGAGCATCGAAATACCAGACTTTAGTTTGATTAAGAATCCTGGTATCGGATTGCAATTTTACCGGCCATCGAAATGCCGGATGACTATTTGACTAGCAGTCGTACTGCCAAATTCCAGTTTTACTAGCAATCACACTGTCAAATGACGGCTTTCCTGGTAATCGCGGTACCCAACGTCAGCGCCGCCTCGATACTTATTCATTACCGGAAAAGTTCACCACTAACGCACCCATACACTCATTCATCAACAAGCAGGTTCATCGCTAGTGTCATTTTCTACCAAAATGCTTAGCTCGTTTTAGCCGGCGTCTGCTTGGCCGCATGCAAGGCATCATTGATGACTTTGGCGTACAGAATATCACCTGCACGAATGCCACCAAAGTGCACCCCATCCGTTCCCTTAAAGACTTCTGGATGTTGCGCAGCGATTTTGCCCCAGTCCGCAATCGTAATGAAATGGTACTTTTCAGGCAATTTGCGTTCCAACACTGCTAACTTTGATGAATTCCAGTTTGCATCAGCGCGCGCGTTATACGGCGTCATCAAGATTAATTTATGCCCCGGCTCCAGGTCATGGATGATTTTCATGGTTTGTTCTTCATAATCATCCAAGGCATTGGTCCCGATACAGATGACCACGTATTCGCGTAGCGTGTGGCTCCGTTGCTGGTTCATCATGACTTTATATGCCAGATTCATCGTCCGGTCACCCTCCGCATCAATGTTACTGTTGGCAACGTGGTCCCCTAGATAAGAGCGCGTTCCGAGCGTGACACTATCGCCAATGATTGACACGCCCGGTGCCTTGGCTGGTGCGTTTTTATGGCTTGGCGCTTGCTTTTTCTTCGGTGCGACCGCCGCTAAGACGGCATCATGGGTCGTCGCCACTTTATCGACGTCCTGATAAATGCCACTGATCCACAGGTTTTGTTCCAAAGTCGACAATTGAGGCGCATTTCTGATGACCACGCCCGCGTTGACCGCCAACAGAACGCCCGCCGTGATGACAGGCAATTGTAGCTGGCGCCAGGTGACCCGATGACCAAAGAGATGGCCCCGTTTACCCGCAATCACTGGTTCTAAGACATAATACGACAAGGCTGAAAGTACGATGGACAGCACCGTCGTGAGCAAGGCCGCCAACCAGTTGACCATCAGGTGCGAAAAAATCACGTACAGCGGCCAATGATAGAGATAGACGCTATAACTGACGTCGGCTAGAAAGCCCATCCAGCGGGGTTCGTTGAGATTAGGCGTCTGGTCATGAAGCAAGCGCGCCCCGTAAATCATGACGCCCGCCAGTACCGTCGCTAGCAACAAACCACCCTGATAGGTCTGCAGGGCTTCAAATTTCATTTCGTAACCCAATGTCACTAATAAAATGAAGCTGATCAACATAATTGCTGAAGCTAAAATGGGGTTGCTGTGCGCCGTCGTCCAACGATACACCGGCCCTTGAGCCTTGATACCACTCAAGATTCCAATCAGCCCGCCGACAAAGAATGGAAAACAATGCGTGAGGCTTGAGAAATAGACCGGTGAAAAATCCTTCAGTCCGACCGCGCCAAAAGTCATCATGACCAGACTTTCGATCGCAAAGATCGTCGTTAAAATGCCTAAGCCCCACCGGAAGCGCGTCAACGCTTGCCGACCACTAGCTAAGCGGCGACTGATTTTGGCGACGACCCAAGCAACGAAGCCCCAGACGATGTAAAAGTGCATTTCGACTGCCAGTGACCACGTATGCACGAACAGGTGTGGGATAAACTTGTTTTCATAACTCCCACCCGTCGCAATTTCAAAATAATTAGTCGTGAACCCCAAGGCCGCTGCGACTTGCTTGCCAATATCTGTCACAAAATCGTGATCGATAAAATAAGTCAGCGGTAACACGACCAACACGGCGATGAACAGTGGTGGCACGATTCGATAAAACCGGCGGCCATAGAAGGCCATTAGTTTAAAATTATCTGAACGGGCAAATTCGTCCACCATTAACGACGTAATCAGAAAGCCGGAAAAGGTGAAGAATACATCCACGCCAATAAACCCGCCGGTGAACTGGGTCTGAAAAAAGTGGTACGTTAATACCAGTACGAGCCCGGTGATTCGTACTAAACTAAACCATTTAATCCGCATTTTCTAACTTCCCATCCGCCGTAATTTTTTGCGCGTACGTCTTATTACCAATATGTAACTTGACGACACCGCTGAGTTCGCCCTTGTCGAAGTTCCCTTGTAATCGCCAACCACTAGGCGCAATAAACTCGCCCGGGCCTTCAAACCGGCCATTATCAAAGTGACCCACGTAGCGCCCCTGCTTTTGAACTTGAAGCGTTCCCCGCCCATCAAATTTGTGTTTGAATACGGCGCCGTTATAACTCATTCGACCATGGTCCAGCCGAACACTTTGCTTCTCAGTCGTCGCCGGCATGAGACTGATTACTGCGAAGGCGATAATGCCAACAATCGTTATTATTTCAAAGATCATTCTGCTCCTGATTTTTCCCATGTTTCCTTTCCTTTCACAATCCCGGTTACCCCTTGTATAAGTACAATCGCGTCTCACGGATTTCCCAATCATCCGCGGGCTTATATGATAACGCTCGCGACCACAATTTGTTACTGAATGCAATTCTTTATCTGCAGTCGCTAGCACTTGTCTACATCAATTATCGGCCAATTTAATTCGTTTATTTAAATAATTAAATCGATAATAATGTCAGCATTAACTAATATATTACTAAATATTACGCTAGACGGATACCCAATATTGAAAAATAGGTATTTTATCTGTTTGATTGCGATTATCCTTTAATTCACTAACCTTAAAATCTAGCCAACATAAAAACAGTCAAACTGAGAAAAGACCCGAGTTTGACTGCTTAAAGAGTTGTTGATTCTGAGACAACTGTCACTTATTGATGGCAGATACCTAGGCGTGTTTGCGCCGTTTTGAGAAACCAAAGAATGAAACACTGGCTGCTAATAATCCCAATACCGTTAAACCAGCATCGGATTGTTCATCCGTCTGTGGCAAAGCCGCCGCTTGAGCAGCTGCTGGTTTGGCAGCGGGCTTCGTAACCGTCTTCGCCGCGCTGTTCACGGAAGCAGTCGTCGTAACGTTAGACTTTGCGTCAGCCGTAGCGGTAGCACTCGTGTTCGCAGTGACGGCAAGTGTTTGTGCTGACTGGCTTGTTGCCGTTGCTTGGTCATCAGTTTCCGTCACACCATCGGCAACAGCCGTCGTAACGAGATATTTATTCGCTTCGACCCGGGCCAGGAAAGCTTGTGTGGCAGTCAAATCACCCTGAGCAACGGCCAAGTCAACCTTTGCAGCACCCAATACTTGGTTGAGTTGTGCTAAATCAGCCTTTTGACTATCTAACAAGGCCTTACCAGCTGCTAATTGTGCTTTTGCAGCATCCACTTGGGCTTGTCCCTGTGCCAACATATCCTTAGCTATGGAAATTCGTAGTTCGTCGACTTCATTTTGAGCTTTCATTACTGCAATTTCGGCTGGTAAGGCTGCAATTTCGGCAGCTAACCGGGTGTTTTCAGCAGTCAAGTCCGCAACCAGCGTCTTGGCACTTGCTAAATTCTTAGCGGCAGTGTCGTCGGCTGTTTGGGCCGCGGCTGTCTTAGCGATTGCGGCCGTTAAGCTTTGTTGCGCAGCGGCTTGTTGCTGTTGAACTGGCGCTAAAGCTGCGCGGGCCTGGGCTAGATTCGTATTCGCCGTAGTTAAGCGTGCAATGGCGGCAGCAACTGCTGCTTGGTTAGTGGCAACCGTGGCCTTCAAACCACTCGTTTGATTTTGCAACGTTTGTAAACTGGCGTTTTGTTTAGCGAGCGTGGTAGCTAAGGAGCGACCCGTCGTTTGTAAACCAGTCAAACTGGTCGTGGCAGCATTCAACGCGGCATTGGCAGCGGCAATCTTCTTAGGATCAGCTGGTGTCGTCTGAACATAGTCAAACGTGACAGCAGGCAAAGATTTCGTGCCCGTCGCAGCCGAAGTATGAGCGTTTTCGAACAAATCAATGTACTTGTCCCAGGCTTCACTGGTCATGCCAGCGTTGTCGACTTCAAATGCAGCGACGTGCTTGGCTAAGTTAGCTGCCACGCCGGCATTCCCCGTCGAATAGATCAGGTTAATGCGGTGTCCAAATGACCCCTGTTCAACATTGTTAGATTCATCGTACCAGCCCATGACAGCAGCATACGCCACTTCTTGGTCACTTTGATACCATTCCGGATACATCTGCGTCAAGTTTTCTGAATAAACAGAACCCGTATGGTCCAAGCCACCGTCTACTTGCGCAGCTGCACGGGAAATTGCGTTATTTTGCAAGGTCGTCGTCTGCTTTAGTGCCGGTTGACCGTTGATTGCACGCAATTCGTTGATATACTCAAACATGTACTTGTTGATGTTATCCACATTCGGCACATACTTCCCATTTTGAGGGTAAGTCAGCGTCACCGTTTGAGTACTAGTGATATCTGACTGTGGAAACATCGCCGCACTATATTGGCTTTGACTTTCGGTCGTTGTCACTGGCTTCTTGGCTGCAGCTAACGCTGCCGTCGCAGCATCAACTTTGGCTTGGGCCGCGCTGATGGCGCTATTATTAGCGTTAATTTCATTGGTCGTGTTCTGAATTGCTGACTTTGTTGAACTGATTGCTTGGGCGTTCTTAGTCACTGCCGTTTGCGCGGTGGTGACAGCAGCTTTGGTCTGATTGGCCTTGGTCGTTGCAGCTTGCTGGTCCTTAGTTGCTTGGTCGACGACCGCTTGTTTAGCAGCGGTTGTTTGCTTGACTTTATCAACGTTCGTTTGTGCCGTGGCTTGATCAGCTTTTGCTTGCGTCAAAGCCGTATCAGCAGTCGCTTTTGCTGTCTGGGCGCGTTGTTCGGTTGCCGGCTGGTTCGCAATTGCAGTCTTGTTAGCTTCAATCTGTTGTTGGTCAGCTGGAATTTTATTTTCAGCGGCGGTTACCTTGGCCTGGTTAGTCGCAACTTTAGCTTCAGCTTGGGCGAGAACTTGATTGTCAGCATCCAGTGTTTGTTGTGCGTTATCAATCAGAGCCTTACCAGCATCGTACCGTTCCTGACTAGCCGCAACTGTTTCGCTTTGCGCCGTGACTGGTGTCTGAGCTGCCGTGACCTTAGCTTGGGCATCGGCGACCTGTTGTTTAGAAGTCGCAACATTCCCCTTAGCCGTTTGAACATTGGCATCATATTGTTGCTGACTAGTTGGCTTGACCGTCGCTAATTTTTCATTGGTGGCAGTCTTCGTGCTGGCCTGCGTCGCAGCAGTATTAGTTGCTTGGTTGGCCGTGGTATCATCCGTCGTTGCGGTATCCGCCTGTGCATTGTTTACCCCTAATTGGGTCCCCACAAACAGTGCCGCCGTGGTAATACCGGTATATAACAATTTCTTTTTCATAAACTCACTCCAATAAGTTGGTATAAATATTATTATAAACCATTGCGCCTATTTTTGTAGGTTACGTTTATGACTAAATTTGAACAATTTGGTTAAGTATCAAGGCTAGATGACGGCTGTGGATTCGATTTGCTGGAATATCTTTCAAGCTACATTGTTGTGAATAACGGTATTAGTTTACAATGTGAAAGTATCGTTCTAATTAACAATTGTGAACTAGAACGATACTTGATTTAAGAATGGCAATCGACTTATGATTTTTCGTCTGACAATAACGGCAAAAGTTCAGTTACAACTTCCAAATCGTGCTTATTTCAAATTGCTAGACAGGTCAACCTGCTTCTGGTCAATAATTTTTTGGCAACTTCTGTGACAATTGACTACGAAAAGCCTTGGATAAGAATGGGCTTGGTAGCGTATTTCAGTTTTTGAAATGACCAAGCGCTATTAACGCAACACGACCGCCTTTATCAGGATTGCGATTTTGAACCTTTTTTCCACCACATCACTAAAGCGACCAATAATCCCCAAAAAATCAAGCCCTCAATTTTCTCCCTCAAACTGGTTCTGTCAACGCTAATCGTGACATGCTTAGTCTGCAATAACTTCATCTATGGCTCCTCCACTTCCAAATTGATTTACGTTCATTGTACAGTTCTGTTACATGCTTTGACAACCAATTGTTTGCCGTTTACGTCTGGCCAGACAAGCTATGATTCGACAAGAACTCGTCAAAAAAAACGCTACTGCTCCAAAAGCAATAACGATCTTTTAATACTCATTCATCACGATGATTATCTTACAATACAGGCTAGTGAGACAGTAGCGCAAACATCCCAATCACGGCGACTGAATTATTAATAATATGAAGTGCCAGACTATAACGAATATCATTAAACCAGACATACGTCAGATTGAGTACGATGGCAATCGGCAAGTAAGCGATAATTGCGGGACTGAACGTCGTCGTGTGTGCCAATGCGAACAGGATACTTGAAAAGGCGACGGCAATCACCAGTCTTCCCCAACTCGTCAAACGTGGGAACAGCCACCGATACATCAACCCGCGAAAAATCAATTCTTCAATAATTGGTGCCAGCAGCGCCATCAAAATCACATTGAGTACTGGATTAGTGGCGAAAACCTTGTCTAGGATCACCTGGTTCTCCGGCGTTTGTTGCACGACCAGTCCTGAGAGCACATTGCCGAACTCTAATAAGGCAAACATCCCAACCAGACCCCAGATTGGTCGAGTTGGTCGTGGCAATCGACTGACCATTGGTGTTTGACGCCGATATAACCAAATTAGCCACCAAATTAATAGTCCCAGTAAAACGAGACTCGCCAGTGCCGATAAAATAACACCAATTCCAGACGTCTTGTGCATAATGCTCGGTAGCATCGTCGGAATCATCGCCAATTGGTATAGTACGAATAATCCAATTAATTTGGCGGCATTAAGCAACCAACTGACTACGCGATTAGTTTGATTCTGTTTTGAATTTTGCATATGGCGTCCCCTTTTCATTCACTCGATTGTTGGTCTAGCGCAGTCAGTGCACACGTCAGCGCTAGTTGTTTCTCCCCATTGATTGTTATAAGGGTACCACGAATTTGGGATTTTCACATGGATTGTCGCTGGTAAGATAGGGGGATTGAGGAACTTGGCCGTTATGACATGCTTTAGATGAAGTCGGAATAAATTAACGGTTGTTAATGTAATCAAGCCGCTGTGCTAATTCAAATACGCCATACTGTTCTGATTGACGCATTTATTCCAATATTTTTTTGTTCCAACCGTCCGAATACATTATACTTAATGAATAAAATTATATTTTAAATGATTTATTTAAATAAATCATTCTATTAAATTTTTCATTTAAAAAACTAAATTTTACGTTTAAATATTATACAATACACTCATTGGAGACTATGACATGTCAGACAACACACAGAACAGCTTTATTCAAAGACTAATCAATCTTCACGATAATCGCAACTGGTCGAAAACTGAGGTCGCCAGGAAATTAGGGCTGAGCAGCATGCAGCGCTACGCCAACTATGAATATGGCACCAATGAACCCGATTCGAACATGCTGAAGCAAATCGCGGATTTATATGATGTGACTACCGACTACCTACTTGGTAAGGATGATAGTCCTAAATGGGTCACGAATGACTTACGAGAATTTCTCGACGCGAATGCAGATTCGATGACGTACGAAGGTAAAGCGCTGACGGCCGAAGAACAAAAACAAGTCCGAGTAGCGATGGCAATCATCTTCTGGGAGCGCCGCTAAGACTCTACCCGCTATCAAGGATGGTATGGTGGTACTTTAATCAGCCATCAGAGCCATCCGGATTCGGCAGTCATTGTATCCGAACTAATGACTCAACTGTTAACACAGATTATATTTCGACTCAACACTAACCGATTTGATCAGCGCTCGCTAAACGATCATCAATCACGAACAAGACCATGTACCGATACATAAGAGTTGGGCTGGGCAATCCGTTGACTGTCTAACCCGACCATGGGGAAAATTGTGCTTGTCAATTTCGATATGAGCCTTGTTCATTCATATAAAAGTAAACCTATTTTTCCTGGAATATCCAGATTTTGGTTAGGCTTTAACAACTTATGTCCAATAAACTGATCGACATGAAAAGCTGTAAAAAAGGGAGGAACTTCAACATGAAGTCAAAGAATTTAGCGCTCACCAACGGAATTGTTGGGCTAGTTGGCGGCATTATCTTATTATTCGGGGGCTGGTTTATTGCTGGTGGTATCCTAAGTGATGCAGCCAATGGATCAGTATCAGGCACATCTGGTGCGGCAGGTTTCCTGACTATTTTGAAAATTGCTATTTTAGCACTCGGAATCATTGCATTAATTTATTATAAAGGTGACGACCGCGTTAATACTGCACCAGGCGTTTTACTCATTGTCGGTGGTGCAATCGCACTTATCCCATTCTTAGGTTGGGTCGGCGGCATTATCACAATTATTGGTGGCTCTTTATATTTAGCAACGTTAAAGCACTTCAGCCAACCACAAGCATAACTAGAACTTAAACCAGGCCGCACTCATTGAGTTACGGTTACATAAACTGGTTACTTTTAAGCCTTACTGAGTAGTTTTACTACTGGGTAAGGCTTTTTAAATTCATCAAAACAGCTACTTCCGTTGGGATTCCATTACAATCGGTCTCAATACAAAAATCCGTTTTTTACTCACTACATGACATTTTGTGAGTATAAAACGGATAAATGCTTCTTTACTTATTTGTCTGCAAGTGCAAGCTAACTTCAAGCGTCGCACTTCCCAGGTCCCCACACTAGTCTTGAAAGCGCTGAAAACTGGCGCACCAGCAATTTAACTAAATGAATTCAACTTCGAGCTTCTTACCCAGCACAAACGCAATCCAACTGATCATATCAAAGCTGGTATTCCGCCCATTTCAACCCGCGCAATCGTTGACGGTAGCACATCCGCGTGTTCTGCCCATTCAGATTGTGTCAACCTAGCACGTTCACGCGCATTCGTCAGTGCAACAGCAGTTTCCAGCTTAGTAGATTCGGCAGCGACATCAGCTTTAAATTCGGTGTCCTTGAGTGGTTCATCGAGATAATCGTCAAAAGGAATATTTGTCGCCATGAAATTAACACCTTAATTATCTTCCCAAGTAGTTCTGAACATACGTATCCATTCGATAAAACGGATAAACTTGTCGTATTTTGGCCGTCATCTTTGCACGCAAATCTGCTGCATACATCTGATGGACACCCACCAGGCCTTCAATATCAATGTCATCATAGTTGGTGAGTTGATGCCGGATATAATTATCAACCCACCGATTTTGATCAGCAACTGGAGCGTTCTGCAAATCTTGCAAAGTTGGGAGTTCCCAATCCATGCGCTCAGGCATTCTTTCATAATACTTTTCGGTCTCAAATTTTAGTTTGCTGTCCAATGCATTCTTGAATAGCTTGGCTGATTTGACCTTTCGAACCCGAATATCCAGGTTATCAATAATGGCCTTCGTTTGTGCGAACTTGGTTTCAGCCGCCTTCTTGGCACGTTGCTGATTTTTTGCATGCGTTGCATCATAGTGGACCTTTTCCGCTTTGAACACTGCATTCTCATAACACTTCACGATGTCTGCATACGTGAAATACTTGACTTCACCACTGCCAAAAGGATTTTTCTCAGCGTAGGCAGCGCATATTAAGCCCAAGTTCTGAATTTTATTAAAAAAGCGGACATTGACCCCTAACAAATTCCGTGTATCAGTAGCTGTCGTCGTCACATGTGAATACAAATACCGTTTTAATTTTGCACGGACAAGCTTATTATTTCCAGCCCGTTTCATAATTGCAGCCCGATAATCCACCATTTTTGACTTACTGCTGAACGTTTCAAACATCCTTTGAGTCAAAAGTAATTCAGCCAAATTTTGTAACTCGGCTTTTCGTATTCTATTCAGCAACAATTCTAGTGATGGCAACGTTAAACACATAAGTGATCCCCCAAATCGAAATATTAATAACTTTAAATACTAGATGTGCTTTTCTATCAGGATAATTACAATCAGTCTTCCACTACAATGAGTTACCCTAAGACTTCGCCCAACTAAACCGTTTCACGCCATCATCATCTTCAGGCTCATAATGAGCAAACCGATAATTCAAATCCAGTTGGAGCAGCCACTTGGCACTCAAACCCGTCGCACGTTCAATTTTACGCGCCACTTCAATGCTCATGTAAGCACGCCGATTCAAGATAAACGAAAGCTGCTTTTGCGAGATGGCAATGTGCATGACAAGTTCTGATTGCGTCACGTGATGATAATCCATCAGTTCTTTTAACGCATCCGCTGCTGAAGTCGTCGGAACAACATTCATTTCGACCGCATGATTAAACTCAACTTTAAACACCGATACTACCGCCTTTCTTACTCAACGATTATTCTGGGAACCGACAAACACTACTGCGACATTTTGTAAAAACTGATTTACATTCTTTAATGCAGGACACTTCCACTGCGAGCTAAAGCTTTATTCATCGCGATCATTGACCAATCAAGCCTCATCCGTGCTAAGAAATTGCTCAAGCCACATAACCAGATGCAAGATTGTGACTAAAAAGGACGATAAGCCTCTTTACCGAAAAAGAAAGGGTCTAAGAAA